>JAWUXK010000102.1:0-33507 GCA_034111385.1 Colwellia sp.
CCACGCGAAGACTTTTTAGAGGATGCCAAATAATGCAACTTAAAGGATTACGTTGGTGGGTTATTGCGTTAATCGCACTAGCCACCGTCATTAACTATATTGACCGTTCAGCGCTTAGCGTTTTATGGCCAGATATTGTAGAAGAGCTTTTCCCTGATGAGTCGGCGTTAGAGCGAAAACAAATTTATGCCAATATCTCTATGGTGTTCATCTTATCGTATGCCTTTGGTCAGGCTATTTTTGGTAAAATATTTGACTGGTTAGGTACACGGGTCGGTTTTGTACTCTCTATTGGTGTTTGGTCGCTAGCGACAGCGGCTCATGCGTTTGCGCAAGGCGTACTGAGCTTTAGTGTTTTTCGTGCAATACTCGGTGTTGCCGAAGCGGGTAACTGGCCGGGCGCTGCGAAAAGTAACGCCGACTGGTTTCCAACCAAAGAGCGTGCCTTAGCACAAGGTATTTTTAACTCAGGTGCCGCTATTGGCGGTATTATTGCCATCCCACTAATTGCCTATATGACGGTATATTTTAGCTGGCAAATGGTGTTTGTTGTTATTGGTATCGTTGGTTTGTTATGGCTTATCCCTTGGATTATTTTAGTGAAAGCGCCACCTAAAAATCACCCTTGGATCACCGACGAAGAGCGTGAGTACATTTTAACGGGTCAGAAAAATACGTCCGCAGAAGTGTCGACGACAACAGAAGAAGACGAATATAACCCAACCACCGGTGAGCTACTTAAACGTAAACAAAGCTGGGGCGTTATTATCGCGTCAGCGGCGATTGACCCTATTTGGTGGTTATTTGTTTTCTGGATACCAATTTACCTTAACGAAGTGTACCAAATGGATGTTAAAGCGATTGGTATCTACGGCTGGGTACCTTACGTAGGAGCGATGGTAGGAGCCTGGTTTGGTGGTCTTCTCGCGCAAAACCGTTTGAAAGCGGGCTGGGATGTGAACAAAACCCGTAAGTTAGCCATCTCTTTGGGATGTTTGATTATGTTGCCAGCACTGTTAGCAATGGCGAACCCTGGTGGCCCAACAACAGCGGTAATCATTATGGCGGTTATTTTATTTGGTTTCCAAACGGCCATTGGTAATGTGCAAACGCTACCTAGTGACTTATACGGTAAAAAAGCGGTGGGTACACTGTCAGGTTTATCAGGTATGGCAGCGAAATTGGGTGCGTTAGGGTTAACGTCTCTAGTACCTATTTTAACGGCAGATGGTAACTACACTCCAGCCTTTGTTATTGGCGCTTCACTAGCGATTATTGCGATGGCGGCGGTGTGGATACTTATTCCCAAAATTGAGCCACTCAAACCTAATAGCTAAGTATCTATAGCCAAATCACTCGGTAACTTAGGTTACCGAGTTAATGTTAAGTCACGTTAAGTAAGGTGTTATGAATGAAAAATATCTTTTTATTCGGTGAATGTATGATTGAACTGATGGCCGCTTCACCAGCGCAGCCATCGAATACACTGAGCCAGTCGTTTGCCGGCGATGTTTTTAACACCGCGGTTTACCTAAAACGTACGTTCGAAAATGTGAACGTCCATTTAGTGACCGCAGTCGGTAAAGACCCCTTTAGTCTTGATATGCTCCACTATTTTGAACAGGAAAATATTAGCACCGATTGTGTGTTTCAATCGGACACCAAAATTCCCGGTTTATACTCCATTCAACTGGATGACCAAGGGGAGCGTAGCTTCACTTATTGGCGTAATGACTCAGCGGCTCGTCAAGTGATGCAACATATTGACGAGGACGCCGTAAGCCACTTATCAGCCGGTGATATGTTTTTCTTCTCGGGTATTTCGTTAGCGGTGATTGAGCCGCAAGCAAGAGCTGACTTTTGGGCGTTAATTGATAAATTAAAAGCGGCCGGGGTGCAAATTGTTTTTGATCCAAACTATCGTCCGCGTATGTGGAGTGGTCCTAATGAAGCGCAAGCGCAGTTTGAATTAGCGTTACAAAAATCAGATTTATCCCTCCCCGGGGTTGATGATTTTGAGCAACTATTTGGCATGACAACCGTTGAAGACGTTCACACGTATTGTAAAGCGTTTGATATTAAGGAGCTCATTATTAAAAATGGTGAGCAAGGCATTTTAGTTGCCGTGGATGATGAAACGTCTCATTTTGCCATTACCCCAGTAGATAACGTGGTGGATACTACGAGTGCCGGTGACTCGTTTAATGGGGTTTATCTCGGTGCGCGTGTTGAAGGCTACTCGGTTAATGACGCCATTACGCTAGCCTCACAAGCCGCAGGTTTTGTTATACAACATCGGGGTGCGATAGCGCCTGCCGACGCATTTGATACCTTTATCAAAGCGCAACTGGCTTCAATTTAACATTTACTCAGATTTACTAAGGATTTAGCATGCGTTCTTTCTCATCGTTAATGGGAGCACAAACACTTTTACCCATCATTCAAGCAGAGACTGCAGAAGAAGGGCTCAACATTGCTAAAGCAATGGGTGCAGCGGGGATTAAATTAGTGGAAGTGGTACTGCGTACCCCTGCGTCTTATGATGCAATAACACTCATTAAAAAAGAATTACCCGAGATGGTTGTAGGGGCGGGCACTATTCTTGATGAAGCGATTTTAGATAAAGCGTTAGCTGCAGGCTCTGATTTTATAATCACACCAGCGACCTCAGCAAAACTTTACGACATATTAGCGAAGTGTCCTGTGCCGGTAGTGCCCGGTGTTTCAACAGCAGCCGATATTTTACGAGCTTATGAAAACGGTTATACAGAAATCAAACTGTTTCCTGCGTCGTTATCGGGTGGAGTGGCTTTCTTAAAAGCGATGTCGTCAGTATTTCAGACGATAAAGTTTTGTCCAACAGGCGGTATCAATGCCAAGAACAAGGCAGAGTTTTTATCGCTTGATAATGTGATTGCGGTGGGTGGCACTTGGGTCGCAGATAAAAAGTGGGTAGAAAGTGAAGATTGGGCGGCAATTACCGAGGCTTGCAGAGAAGCCGAAAGTACTTAACCACTTATAAACTTAGTTATAAAAATTCCTAATAAAAAGCCAGTATGCAAGCATACTGGCTTTTTTCTATCAAAAAATAGTTAATTTACTTGCTTAATGACTCTCTATTATCTTAATTAATTCATTACATCACTTTTATTTCGATACTTTTAAGAATAACTTTTTCCATCGTAAATCAACCAAATACACGGGAACTATACTTACCTAATAATAGCGGTTAACTGTTTGGTATGTTCAATTGGTTTACAATTGAATTTATTTTGGTAATACTGTGTGTGTTTGTATTCACTCAGGGGTGTTAAATGTCAGTCAGTAAAAATTTGATTTATACATGTTTATCTATGATGTTATTTGGTTGTAATGGTTCATCGAGCCCCGAAGTAGTAAAAAAAACTACAGTTGAGCAACAACCGCCTGCCGAAGAAATTGTTCATGAGAATATAGCTTGCACCAGTTTTACAAAATTAGATTTTACTGATGCTTCTGCATCCAATGAAGTTGTGGGATATAGCGCAAGTAATGCGATTGATGGCTCTTTTATACAAGATTCTCGCTGGTCTACTTTGGATGATAATTCAGCTTTAGTCCTAAGGCTTGACACTATCTCATTAGTTAAAGGTGTTTCTATTCTGTGGTTAAATAACGATCAAACAAGTTATAGCTATGATATTGAAACGTCCCAGGATAATGTTAATTGGTTTCCAGTATTAACGTCAGAGTTAAGTAACCAATTATCAACGCGTAGTGAATATGTAGAAATAGCCGAAAGTTCAGCACGTTATATAAAAATAATCCCAAACTCGAGTAGTAATAATGAGGGGAATCATATAGTTGAAGTTGAAGCTTTTGGTTGTAAAACCGATGTTGTATCTTCTATAAAATTAAATGACTGGTATTTAAGTATTCCAGTAGACGAAATGCTAAATACAAAAGCTAAAAGTATTTATGAATCAGCACTCAATGATCAATATTTTAACGCAGAGTTTTTCTTTTTAAGTAGTGATGGCGGAATGGTATTTAGAGCGCCTATTGAAGGAGCTAAAACCTCATCAAATACCAAGTATACTCGAACAGAGCTAAGGGAAATGTTAAGGCGTGGTGATACAAATATAAATGTTCAAGGGGTCAACAAAAACAATTGGGTTTTTTCAAGTGCTCCGATTGATGACCAAGAAGCTTCTGGTGGTGTAGATGGGCAGTTAACAGCAGAGCTGACGGTGAATCATGTCACCGAAACTGGTGATGATTCACAAGTAGGTCGAGTCATTATAGGCCAGATTCATGCTAACGATGATGAACCCATTCGAGTTTATTATCGAAAATTACCACAAAATGATAAAGGCGCTATTTACTTAGCTCATGAAATAGAAGGCGGTGATGATATATACCATGAGTTAATTGGCACTCGCTCGAAAAGCGCGGAAAACCCAGTAAATGGTATTAAACTAAATGAACGCTTCGGTTACCAAATTTCCGTCAGCGGTAATTTATTAACATTAACAATATCAAGGGAAGGGTATACAGATATCTATAAAACGGTTGATATGACTGAAAGTGGTTACGATAAAGGAGGGCAATATATGTATTTTAAAGCAGGTGTTTATAACCAAAATAGTACTGGTGATGCAAAAGACTATGTTCAAGCAACTTTTTATAAAATTGAAAATACCCATTCGGGTTATACAGGAAATTAGGGCGAAGTTATTATTAATCTGCTATTTAAGTCTCTCGTCATCTTAGGTAGCAGTGTAAACAATAGGGTAAGACAGAGTTTGTTGCCATAAGTGTTTAGTTATCGCATTAACGTTGTCGGTGATTTGCTAACGGTTACTATTATTCGAACAGGTAAAGAGGATGTGATTCAAAAAGTTGATATGAGCGAAAGTGGCTATAATAAAAGTGATCAATATATGTACTTTAAGGCTGGTGTTTATAATCAAAATAAAATAGGAGAACCAACTGATTATGTACAAGCAACCTTCTATCAATTGGAAAATAAGCACAATAAAAGAAAGAGTTAGTATGTGTTAGTTATGTCGAAAAGTGCTGATATAAAGTGAACCTTTATTATGGTATTTAGCCTTTATTAATTTATGCCTTGTATTTATTTTACGCATTTTTCTTGCTAAAAATGCCATCTTACTATTTAATTAATCAAATGATTAAATAAATAGTAAGATGGCATTTTTGTGTATGGATAATAAAGTTTTAGCTAAAGGACGCCCGATAAATCTAGACAAGCAGGCCTTGCAAAAAGCTAAACTGTTGGCATCAGCAGAGCTGCTTCTGGCCGAAAAATCTTATGCTAATATTTCGATAAGGGAACTGGCGAAGCACTCCGGTGTTAACTCGGCGATGATCAGTTATTATTTCACTAATAAAGAAGGGCTTTTTGTGGCTTTATTAGATGAAATGTCCACAAAGCATTTCACTGTTATGCACTCAATCACGCAGTCAGCTGATCCGATAAAAGCTTTCATTGAAAACATCTTATCAATGTTAAACAAGCACAATGGTTTAGCCCGTTTAATTCATCAGGAATTTTTAGCGAGTAATGCCTCGGGTAGTTCAAGGTTAAGTGATATCTTTATTGATCGTTTTCCTAGAAAGATGGCAAATTTTATTCCTGAACTAATTAAAAATAACACATATATTAAAGATGAACGTAAAGCTAAATATGCTGCATTTTCGTTAGTTACTATGCTTATTACACCCTTTATTCATAAGTCTATTCGTCAACAAGCGTGGCAAATTAGTGATGAAGAATTACAAAGTCCGTTGTGGGCAAATCATATTTATCAACAATTTATGTTTGGTTGTAATGCATTACCCAATATAAAACCTGAAGTACTAGTGAGCAGTAAAGATGTTCAAAGTAAGGAATCCTTCTCATGAGCTTTATAGGAAAAGAAAAAATGAAAATGTGGTTAAAAAGTAAAGTTGCTTTTCCCGTTATGGCGATTACAGGGCTAATTGTGATGATACTTATCATAAAATTACAGCCTAGTATGAAACATAAACCGGTGAAAAATGTCGTTACCCCTGTTAACTATATTCAAGTGAAGCCATATCTCATTGAACCAGAAATTATTGGCTATGGGGTCATTAAACCAGACATGATATTACAAGCGAAAGCAGAAGTGTCTGGGCGTATCACGTTTATTCATCCTGAGCTTAAAAAAGGTGAAATATTAGCCCAAGGTACGTTGTTATTAACTATCGATGATAAAGACTACTTGTTGCAGTTGAAGCAAGCACAAGCAGATTTGCTAGTAAATAAAGCAAATTTACAAGAAATGACTTTAACCATTGAAAATAATGAACTTGAACTTTCACTGGCGTTAGAGAAATTACAAGTGAGGGAAGCAGAATATGCCCGTATGGTGACCTTGAGTAAAACAGGGGTCGTATCAAAATCTTCGTTAAATAATGAAAAGCAAAATTTATTAAAACAAAAACAAGAAGTTCAACAGCTGAAAAATAAGAAAACTATTTTACCTTCAACGTTAGCGGTAATGAAAGCTCAACTTGAAATATCAAAAGCTAACTTAGAGAAGAGCGAGAGGGATTTAGCTCGTACTAAAGTTAATATGCCATTTGATGGCAGAATTAGTGAAGTTTACACTGAGCTAAATCAGTATGTTACGGCGGGAGGCTTATCAAGCTCTGGGCAACTTTTTGATGCGTTTACCCTCGATAAAGTTATTATTAATGCACAATTTCCATTAGAGCAATTCCGTCTTTTTGCGAGAAATTTCAGCAGAGAAGCTTTTGCTCACAATAATAATACGCCTGACATGAAGGATGTATTACAGTCTTTGGGTTTGTCGGTTTTGGTGAAAGATCCTCGTGGGCTTTTCAAAGCTTGGCCGGCAACAGTAGAGCGCTTTAGTGATAATTTAGATGCTAAAAGTCGCACGGTAGGCATTATCGTTAGTGTGAGTGATAGTTATAAAGATGTTTTACCTGGCACTAGGCCGCCCTTGCTTGAAGGGATGTATATGAAAGTTGTATTGTCGGGAAAACTTAAAAATATGCTGGTATTGCCGCGTTTTGCTTTGCATAACAAGCAAGTTTTTATCATTGATGATAATAATTTATTAAAGCGAGTTAACCTTGAACAATTACAATACCATGGTGATTTATTACTATTAGAGCCGAAAAATAACCAAGGAATAAAAGCTAGCGATAAAGTCATTACCTCTGATGTTTTTCCTGCGGTAGAGGGCATGGAAGTGAAGCCTATACTTGATGAAATTGCCACTGAAAAATTGATGCAATGGGCAGAGGGTGATTTGACGCTTGTTGATGCAACACCGGCTAAAATAAAAATGATTGAAAAAGTTGGAGCTAAGTAATGATCCGCTTTTTTTCAGCGCACCCAACGGCTGCAAATTTGTTAATGATGGTGTTATTAGTGATTGGCTTGATCACTTTACCCCAAATAAAGCGTGAAACTTTTCCAAAAGTGGAAGCCTATTCTGTGCAAATACAAGTACCATACCCCGGTGCTACGCCACTTGATGTTGAGCAAGGTATTTGTTTAACGTTGGAAGATGCACTTGACGGCATTAGTTTTGTCGAAGAGAAAGTTTGTCAAGCCAGACAAAACATTGGCATTATGACAGTGAAGATGTTTGAACAAGGTGATTTTGCGAAATTTCTAGATGATGTGAATAGTGCCGTGGATGGTATCAGTGATTTTCCTTCTGAGGCAGAGCAGCCTATCGTTAGTGAAGTAGGGCGTGTGCAAAGTGTAATTTCTATTGCATTAACCGCTGATATTCCCCGTGCTGAATTAAAAACGTTAGCTGAACAAGTTAAGCAAAGGCTATTACGTCACCCGAATATTCCCTTGGTTGATATCAAAGGGTTTTCAGATCGTCAGCTACTGGTTGAAGTGCCTAGTTATAACATCAGGCGCTACGGATTAAGTTTGCAAGACATTGCTAACATTGTTGCTAAGCAAGATGTTGATTTACCTGTTGGCAGCATAGAAACACATTTTCAAGAAACCCAATTACGCTTTTCAGACGAAAGAAGAACGGTGAGTGATTTAGCCAATATTGTCGTGATGAGTGGAGAGAATGGGAACGATGTATTGCTTGGTGATATTGCCACTATTATTGATACCTTTGAATTACCTGAAGATAAGCTAACCTTTGCGGGAAAAAATGCGGCTATTTTAGCGATTAGCAAAAATACCACCGATGATAGTTTACGTGTGCTAGAAGCCGTTGAAGCCATGCTCATAGTAGAGCGTTCTAAGCTGCCTAATGGGGTTGATTTAGTACTCACCCAAGATGCTACCAGTATTGTTAAAGACAGAATTAACCTATTAACTACTAATGCATGGCAAGGGCTTATTCTAGTGTTTGGTGTGATGTGGTTATTTTTTACTTTTCGTTATGCCTTCTGGGTGGTAATGGGGTTACCCGTTTCATTCCTTGCCAGTATGTACTTCTTAAATATGTTTGGAATCTCAATTAATATGTTTTCTATGGTGGCGTTATTGTTGTCGCTAGGCATATTAATGGATGATGCTATTGTTATTTCCGAATCTATTGGTAGTCAAATTAAAAAAGGTTTAACACCGTTATTGGCATCAATAGAAGGTACTAAAATAGTTGCTCGAGGCGTTATCTCTTCATTTTTAACCACCGCGTGTATTTTTACAGGTTTGATTTTTATTGAAGGGGATTTAGGGCAGGTATTAAAAGTTATTCCGATTGTGTTACTCACCGTGATTAGTGTTTCTCTCATTGAAGCCTTCCTCATTCTTCCTCATCATTTAAATCATTCGTTGTCTCATGCAAAGGATAAAACGGTTTCAACATTTAGAATAAAATTTGAAGAAAAATTTGAACGCTTCAGAACACGAGTGGGTGACTTGGTTGAACTGCTTATTCGCTTTCGTTATGCCTTTTTAGGCAGCGTAGTCGCTTTATTTTTATTTTCGCTTAGTATGTTGGCCTCGGGTATTTTAAAGTTTTCTGCTTTTCCAAATATTGAAGGTGATATGGTACAAGCACGTGTTTTAATGCCATCGGGTACGCCATTAAAACAGACTGAAGCGGTGGTACAACGTTTACTAAAGGCGCTAGAGAAAACGTCAGAACACTTTCAACAAAATGAACAAGAAAAGCTGATTAAGGCCATTAGTGTTAGTTACAATGAAAATGAAGATGCTTATGAATTGGGACCACACCTAGCAACCATTAAAGTTGATTTACTTACTGCAGAGTCACGTCAAACAAGTACTCAACCTTTTATTAATTATTGGCGAGATAGTGCCGGTGTTATTGCTCAGGCAAAATCCATATCTTTCAAAGAACCCGTTATTGGTCCTAGCGGTAAGGCCATTGAAATTAGACTTAGCGGAGATGATTTCGGCCAATTATCACAAGCATCTTTTGACTTACAAGCTTGGCTTGCGGGTTATGACGGTGTTGACAATATATTCGACGACTTAAGACCCGGTAAACCCGAGTTTTCGATTACGTTAAAAGCAGGGGCATCAAACTTGGGCATTGATGCGCAAATTATTGCTGGTCAAATGCGTAGTGCTTTTCAAGGGGTTAAAGTACTAGAAACTAATGTTGGTTTAAATACATTTGAGGTAACAGTTAAACTTGATGCTGCCTCTCGAGATGAGTTTCAAGACCTTGATACTTTTTCAATTATACATCCACAAACTAAAGCCATTATTCCCTTATCTAGTGTGGCTAATATTGAGCCATCAAGAGGTTATGCACGTATTAGTCGGGTAAATAATCAACGTAATGTCACTATTTATGGCGATATTGATGTGGATAAAAATAACACCAAGAAGGTGCTTGCCGATATAACTGCGCGTTGGTTGCCTCAATTTAATCAGCGTTATCCTGAGTTGACCTTGAGTTTTGAAGGAGAAATAAAAAATGCGGGAACTACGCAACTTTCTATGATGAGAGCATTTGTGGTTGGCCTGTTTGGCGTATTTATATTGCTATCCTTTCAATTTAAAAGTTACCTTGAACCCTTTGTGGTATTAGTGGCTATTCCGTTAGCGATGATCGGTGTTATTTGGGGACATTTAGCGATGGGGTTACAATTTACTATGCCTTCAATGATGGGCTTTATTTCACTGGCAGGTATTGTTGTTAATGACTCAATACTGTTAGTGGAGTTTGTTAAAAAACGTGTGAAAACGGGATTGACGGTACACGAAGCGGCAGCAAAAGCGAGTCATGATCGTTTTAGAGCGGTATTGTTGACCTCAATCACAACCATCGCAGGTATGACACCGCTGTTATTTGAGACAAGTACCCAAGCCCAAATTTTAATTCCTTTAGCCACCAGTATCGTTTTTGGTATTGCCAGTTCAACACTCTTGGTACTTTTTATTATTCCGTGCCTTTACTGCGTGTTGGACGATTTTGGTGTGGCTAAAGTCAATGAACCTGAATCTTTAAGCGCTGAAGAAATCGATACAAATGAAAATCTACAAGCATAAAAAATAGGATGAAAAATGTTAACTAAGAAAAAAAGAGTACTCGCCACTTCATTTTTAATGTTAATAACGGCAAACTTTGCTAACGCAAATAATGCAGAATTTTCAAACACAGCAAGTGATGAAATAGCAAAAAATATAGCGACAGAAGTTAGCTTAAGCATGGTGATGCAAGGTTTATTAATAGACACTCAACAGCTAACGGCAGCCATGGTTAATGAAGACTTTACGTTAATAGCAATGAAAGCAAATAATATCGCCAAACATCCAAAGCCGAGTATGGCTACTCGCATGAAAATTATGAAGGCTTTGGGCGCTGATATGGCCAAATTTAAGTCGAATGATATTGTTGTGCATAATGCGGCTGTAGACATTTCGAAAAATGCTGAACAAAAAAATATCATGGGTGTTGCTGAAAATTATAAAAAAATGATCGGCGGGTGTTTATCTTGTCATAGTGCTTTCAAAAATAGAGTAGGAGCGATTTTAAAAAATAATTGATTGTTAAATACTTCGGACAGTATTTGTTGAACATTTTTACGGGGTTGTCGACTTTTTATGTGGAACAACCACATGACATCGGCTCTGCCTTGTATAAACACTCAACAAATACCTGCAAAAATAATCTCAAAAGTTCAACAGACCCTAAATAAGCTACCCAAAAATTAATTAGCTCATGGTATACTTTCAACAATTCAACCTTGTATAGAAAAATATCCATGTTACCCCGTATTGATCACCAAACGCATCTTCCTGCTCTTTATGAACGTTTTATCGCATCACTTAAGAGTAATAATTTTACTGGCGATATAAATGCTAGTTACAGCGCTCGCTTAGCGGTTGCCACTGATAACAGTGTTTATCAGCAACTTCCTACATTGGTGATTCACCCTAAAACTAAGCAAGATATTGTTGTACTTGCTAAAACTTCAAGTGAAGATCAATACAGCGAAATTAAATTTAGTGCGCGTGGCGGCGGTACGGGAACTAATGGCCAAAGTTTAACGCCAGGTATTATTGTTGATTTGTCTAAGTACATGAATAAAGTGCTTGAAATTAATGTCGAAGAAAAGTGGGTAAAAGTTGAAGCTGGCGTTGTTAAAGACCAACTTAATGATTTTTTACGCCCTCATGGTTTTTTCTTTGCACCTGATTTATCAACCTCTAATCGTGCGACTGTTGGTGGCATGATTAATACCGATGCATCTGGACAAGGTTCTTTAGTTTATGGAAAAACGTCTAATCATGTTTTAGCCCTTGAATCAGTGTTAGCTAACGGTGATTTGTTAAATACAGCGCCGATGACTCTTGAGCAAGCACAATTATTAGCGCAAGAAGAGAGTAGTCATGGTCAAATAATCAAGCAAGTGCTGGCATCAAGTCTTGATAATCGTCAATTGATTTTAGATAAATTTCCCCGCTTAAATCGATTCCTAACCGGTTATGATTTAGAAAACGTTTTACAAGATGATGAAACTACTTTTGATCTAAGTCGTTTAATTACTGGTTCTGAAGGTTCGTTGGCGTTTGTTTGTCAGGCAAAATTAAATATCACTCCTGTTAGCCCCGCTAAAACGCTAATCAACATTAAGTACGACAGTTTTGATTCGGCACTGCGCCATTCACCTTTTTTAGTGCAGGCCAAAGCTACCTCGGTTGAAACGATTGATAGCAAAGTATTGAACCTAGCCAAGCAAGATATTGTTTGGCACAGTGTTAGTGATTTAATTACCGATGTACCTGAAAAGGTAATGGATGGCCTTAACATTGTTGAGTTTAATGGCACCAGCGTTGAAGCATTAGCCGACCAAGTAGCACTACTAACACAAGGATTAGATGACACGATAGCTGATAATAACAAGGGTGGCGTTATTGGTTATCAAGTAACTTCTGATCTAAGCAGTATCAATAAACTTTATGCTATGCGTAAAAAAGCAGTGGGTTTATTGGGTAACACTGACGGCAGTCAAAAGCCGTTAGCGTTTGCCGAAGATACTGCCGTACCTCCTGAAAACTTAGCTGATTTTATTGGCGAATTTCGTCAACTTCTTGATAGTCACAAGCTACATTACGGTATGTTCGGCCATGTGGATGCTGGCGTGTTGCATGTACGCCCAGCACTTGATATGTGCGATCCAGAACAAGAAAAATTATTAAGAACACTCTCTGATGAAGTGGTGAAGCTTACCGCTAAATATGGCGGTTTGATGTGGGGAGAACATGGTAAAGGTTACCGTTCTGAATATGGACCTGAATTTTTTGGTGAGCAATTATTTAACGAATTGAGAAAAATCAAATCGGTATTTGATCCACTAAATAAAATGAATCCAGGGAAGATTTGTACCCCGATAGATTCAACTGAGCAACTTGTTAGTGTTGATGACACTAAACGTGGTTTCTATGACAGACAAATACCTGTGGCAGTAAAAGAGTCCTTTACTGCAGCGATGGATTGTAACGGTAACGGATTATGCTTCAATTATGATGTTAATAGTCCAATGTGTCCGTCGAGTAAAATAACCAAAGACAGACGTCATTCGCCGAAAGGACGAGCAGGGTTAATGCGTGAATGGTTACGTTTATTAGAAAAGCAGGGCGTAGATGTGTTAGCACTCGAACAAGATATCAATGACTGGAGTATTAAAAAACTTCTTGATACGAGTATTGCTAAATTTAAAGTAACTTTTATATCAAAAGACGAAAACAAAGATGATTTTTCGCATGAAGTGATGGAAGCAATGCAAGGCTGTTTAGCGTGTAAAGCTTGTGCCAGTCAGTGCCCAATTAAGGTGGATGTACCTGATTTTAGAAGTCGCTTTATTAACTTATATCACTCTCGTTACCCAAGACCGTTAAAAGATCATTTGGTTGCCAACGTTGAAATTTTAGCACCGCTCATGGCCAAAGCACCTAAACTGATTAACAATATTTTAAGCTTAAAAGCTTATGAAGCTTTATCTGAAAAAACCATTGGTTATGTTAATACACCATTGCTTAGCGTGCCGACTTTGAAAACACAGGTTGAACAAGAAGGTTTTACGGGTTTTGATTTAGCCAAGCTACAATCTTTAACGGATAAAGAACGTGGAAGCTATGTCCTTATTGTTCAAGATCCCTTTACCTCATTCTATGATGCTAAAACCGTACAGAGCATGATGGCGCTAATTCGACAATTGGGCTTAGATCCTATTTTATTACCCTTTAAACCTAATGGTAAAGCGCAGCATGTTAAAGGCTTTTTATCCCGTTTTGCTAAAACAGCGACATCGAGCAGTGATTTTTTAAATCAGCTCGCAAAATTAAACATACCTATGGTGGGAATGGATGCATCAATGGTACTTTGTTATCGTGATGAATACGCGAAAACCTTAGGCGATAAACGTGGTGATTTTGAGGTGTTGTTAGCGCATGAGTGGTTGTTGTCATTTATCAATCAAGATACAAAATTTGAAAACCAGGCAAGCGATCAGAAGCAAGTGTTTAAACTATTTTCACATTGCACCGAAAAGACAGCTTTAGTGAATAGTGAGAAAGAATGGTTAGCAATTTTTAATTATTTTGGTTTAGCGTTAGAAACCGTTAGTGTTGGTTGCTGTGGTATGGCCGGTACTTATGGCCATGAAAAGTCTAATTTAGAGAATTCAAAAGGCTTGTTTGATTTAAGCTGGCAACCTAAGTTAGCTGAACTTGAAACTGAGCAAATATTAGCGACTGGTTTTTCTTGCCGTTCTCAGGTTAAACGACTAACCGAATTAAAGGCAAGGCACCCGGTTGAAGCTATTTTGGTTGCCTTAAAATAATTACTTCTATAGGAATAGGGGAGTGGCATTAAGACCCCTTGATTGATTAAGATTTTAACGGTGTTGTGAAAATCTTAATCAATTATATTTATATTTTTATTCTACAAGGCTTAATGCTTCATGAATTACTTCTCATTATTTTTTTTCATATTCCTCATTCCAACTTTTACAGCGAATGCGCAATGGCATGAGAAAAATTTTGAGGTGATGGGCACTCAAGCCAAAGTTCATTTCTGGCATCAAGATACAAAAAAAGCTGCTTTTTTAATTCGTGCAGTTGAAGATGAAATGGAGCGCATTAATCAGTCCATGAGCCCGTATATTGAAAGTAGTGAGTTATCGCAAGTAAACCTTAACGCAGCTAAACAGCCCTTCAAAATTAGTGACGAACTCTTTAACTTATTAATAAAAGCCGACAGCATTTCTCGTCTAAGTCATGGTGCTTTTGATATCACTTACGCTTCAGTGGGTTATCAGTATCACTATCGCGACAAAATTAAACCGAATGAAAAAGCAATCATACAAAACTTAAATAAAATTAACTACCAAGGTATTGTGCTTGATCAAGTCAATAAAACTATCTTTTTCGCAATTGAAGGAATGAAAATAGATTTAGGCGGTATTGCTAAAGGTTATGCGGTAAAAAACTGTTTAAATATATTAGCGAAATCGGGGGTTGAAAATGGTTTAGTCAGTGCCGGTGGCGATACTGGGTTATTAGGCGATAAACGCGGTCAACCTTGGGTTGTCGGTATTAAACACCCTAGGGCAGAGCAGAAAGCTGCAGTGCATTTGCCTTTAGTAAATGAAGCAATTTCAACTTCGGGTGACTATGAACGTTATTTTATTGAAAACGGCGAGCGTTATCATCATATTTTAAATCCTAAAACAGGCAAGTCAGCGAAAGAAGTGATCAGTGTCTCGGTAATAGGTAAAGACCCGACTATGGTGGATGCGCTTTCTACAACATTATTTGTTTTAGGGTTAAAACCCGCGATGAAAATGATTGATTCTTTAGCGGGTTATGAAGTGATAATTATCGACAAAAATCAGAAATTACATTTTTCAAAAGGCTTAACGCAGTAATTTAAATAGGCTTAACAGGCAGCTACAAAGAATGCTACTGCTTGTTAAAATATGAATCAACGATTCTTACATTACGTTTGATTCAGCGTTCCGGTAACAATGGGTTGAAACGCGGTTAATGAGTCTAACATGGTTGAATTCCCTAGCCCTTGTCCCGGTACTAAACTGTTAAACTGTCCTTGCTCGCCATGTAGCGCTAGGTAATTTAATAATACGGTTTCAACAAGTAAATTCACGTTATTCGCTGAAGGTGCTGACGCGGTATCGACAGAAGCATCTGATCGCATAAACCCTATTTGTTGATTTCTCGCCATTTGATCTTCAGTGCTCCCCATTAGTTGCGGTTTGCCATTAGGGTTAAATACCAGAATAAACGCCGCACCAGTTGATGAATTATCCCCGGTCCATTCACCTTTACCACGACCTTCAACGGAGTCATCTATTCTGCCATTACTCGCAACAGAGCCATCACTAAAGACATACATCATTAGTGGCGTATTTTGTCTTGCGGCGTATTCTAAACAAGCGCCCATGCAGCGCCCAGCACGTAAATCTCTTAACTCACCTGTGCCACGTTCGCCTGTATGGTAATCAAAGCCGCCCATGGTTATTGTGCCGGCGCCTGAATAACCGTTAATAACAAGTTTCATAATAGAGGCCGTTTTTTGAAACTCTCGTTCGCTATCAAATTCTGCAATGTTAAATATGCCTGCTGGGCCAACAATATCAGGATCAGCAACGGGGTTAAGGGTTGAAGGGTCACCAAAACGATCTGCAATATCAGCACTTTTGACATAACCACAATTGATTAAATCTTTGATAACATCGTCACGAGTCACTTGGGTATTAACTTGCGACATTTTTTGTGCACTCACCCGCTGAATACTTTCCATCACGGTTACCGCATCTTTTTGCGATAATAAGTTAAATAAATCGCCAACATCAACTAAGCCTGTTGCATCAGAAGGGCGGTCAATTTTAGTGGGGCGTTTGTTTAAATCTAAAAAGGTGGCAGAGGCCATAGAATTACCACCCGAGTCGGTATTTCTAGAACCAATTAATGGCATTAATGAACCATCAGCTCCAGCATGAGATATAGCATACATGGGATTATGTGGATTATTGCCAGTATCATTATCTGAACGACTAGGTATAACTGCACCATTGATTTTGGCAGCGGTTTCTGAGGATACTTTCTCTAAAATACCGCGTAAAAATGCGGAGTCTGAATGAAAGGCTAAGCCTAGATCAGTATTAATAAAATCAGAAATATCCGTGTTAGGGTTAGCAATAGAAGGTGTCATGTCTCCGGGTAGACCTAATTTGTTATAACCTGCGGTTGATAGGAAATCTTGTTGCCCCCCTAAACCACCGACAAGCACGTTAGAGCCGGCAATGTTGGCACCACCGGCTAAATCAAAGGCGATAAAAGGTATTTTTCCTGCCCCTTGGACATTAATACCACAAGCACTTCTTAACGCCTCTAAATCTGATGATAGAGCAGCATTGGCTTTATTCGGTGCCGCAAAAAGGCTAGTAAGAGAAAGGCCGGCTAACATACCACCCCCAGCTCTTAAGCCCGAGGCGATAAAGTCTCTACGTGTTCTTGGTTTACTATGGTTACCAAAAAGTAACGGACTATTTAGCTGCAAGTGTGACGGTTTTTTCATAAGTAACATCCAATTAAATTATTAGACTATGTGCAAGTAAAATGCACAAAGCCATTTAGCTTTTACTACCCTTTTACTGACTCTATGATTCTCAATATAAAATTGATATCAATCATTGAACTAAGGTAACCGCGCTGGCTAATATTGCTGTGCATGATGCTTTAGCGATTGTTTTACTTCTATCACTTTCGCAGGCGCCATCGCATGTTGATAATCGTGTGATAAGGTCACTAATTTCAGTCATAACACCATTTTTTTCAGGTTGAGTCGCTACGTCTAAGGGCATTAATTTGTCGATTAATGGCGTTATAAATTGCGCGCGATTACTGACACTAAAAACATCATCTGGAGTTTTAGTTAAATCAACGTTAGGGAACCAGGAACTTACAAGGATATTGTCTTCAATAGCACTATCACAATAGCCGATTGCCAATTGAGTAATCCCCATTTGCTGAGCCGAAATAAAGGTTTCAATATTATCAATACTGGGTAGTTGTCGTTGTACTAATTGATAAACATTGCTTACTTTACTTGTTTGGGGCGCAACACCTGTTAATGCGCTCATAGTTGCATTAATTTCAGCAAAGTTTTTTATGCCTATGTCAGACGTGGTCGTTTCTGCGGGTACTGGCGGGGTAATAATAATTTCACCAGGTATAGTGATATTGTCAAACTCTCCCAATTGTTCAAAAGAAAGAAAAAACTCATCATTTTGTGAACCTTTATCGATACCGATAATGGTACCCAGTGTTGAAATTGGAAAAGGGTCACTAATATTTTGCGATGAAGGGATGGTTGTCTCTACATTACTAAAGGCTTGACCTTGAAAACTTTCTTTACCATTTAAGCCTAATTTTATGCCTGAAATAGTCAGTGATTCGGGTAAAGGATTATTGTCTAAATTAACCAGTGATGGACTGTTAAATAAATAACTGTAGTTGTCGAATTGACTTACTTCAAAAACAATAAAGGTATTCTCAAGGTTTACTTGCTCGCTGATAGAGAATAATAAAAAGAACTTTTCGCCTACGCCAATATCGTAATTTTGCTGAATTTGTTCTTGGCTTAAGACGTTATTATAAATCGCTAATAATCGGACACTCCCTTGCCAAACATTATTATTGGTTGCTTCTTGGCCTAAAATTAAGGCAAAGCTATCGTCCCATGATGATAATGGCGAAACTTCCTCGTCGGTTATATCAATTAAATTACCATTGACGTAAATTTGTCTCCCATTGGTCGCATCATAGGTCAGTACAACATGCTGTAAGGTCGCTTGTAGTACTTCGCTAGCATCAGGTGTACTTAGTGCGGGCTCGCCATTCGCTGACGTTTGTTGTGTACGTAACATAAAATCATAGTTATATTGGGTTTGTCCTAAGGTAAAGTTACGTTGGCTTTCACTGGCAGAATAACTAATAATACGCGCAGGGCCTTCTTGAACAACATTACTTGGTGTTACCCAAGCCTCTACCGAAAACTTGCCGGTTGTGGTAATTAAATCATGCAACTTTTTACTCGATGCGGTACTGGCTTGTGCTTTACCATTATTTAATTGAATCCCCCAACTACCTAACCATTCATAATCACCACTTAACGTTAAATTCGCAGCGGGGCTGATACCTGAAGTATCATAAGCGGTATTACTGTTGCCCGTTTTAAACTGATATAGCGCAATCACATCCGTTTCAAAACGACCACCACTTGAAGCAACAACACCATCGGTTAGTTTTAGGGCTTTTGAAATGATCATTTCGTCTGCAATGGTATTTGTGTCAATTTCATCACTCATTGCGGTAATGGCGGTTAACATGTCATTACTGTTATCTTGGCAATTACTCCAACAATTATGAAATTCAGATCCTAAACGAATAACCAAACGCGATTGTTCTGGGTTATCAATGTTGATAACTTGTTGTGCCGCTATATAGGCTTGCTCTATATCTTGACGAGCAAAAAATGGTGCTTGGGGGGAACTGGCTGAAGGGGAATGGCAATTAGCGCAGTAGGTTTGTGTCAATGGATAAACATAGTCGTTAAATAAGCTTGCCGATTCAGGATAGCTTTTACTGGCACCAGCGCCTTTAATTGGTGGCGCTTTTAATTCAACCTTATTGGCAATACTGACTTGTTCATCAGCCCATAGTTTTATCCATTGTGTCATGGTTTCAGCACAAGCTTGATCACTCGCTAACCAACAATTATGGCCAGAAGACACTTTAGCCACTAAACGTGATTCAGCAGGTGTTGATAAATTCACTAAGGGTAATGTGTCAGCATAGGCTGCATTTACATCATCATGGCGGGAAAAATAGGGGGCTTGATTGTCTATTCTATGACATCCTCCGCAATTGTCACTGCCAGATATGTTATCCCATAGATTCGTTTTGTAGCGTTGAATGTCTTCCGTTTGAGGAGCAGGACCATTATAAACATTCGACAATATTTCTTTCTGTACGGGTGGATTACTTTCAACGGTACTTTCGCCACAAGCGGTTAACAATAAAATAGCTAAACTAACAATAATCGTTAAGTGTTTCATACTTATTCTCCCATACAGTAGGTGCCGATTTCGGCAAATACACGTTTAAGTTGAAAAGCATTCTGTTTAAATGATGCGGTTGTTGTGGTGATCGCGTTTAAATCATCTTGGCTTTCTGGCTCTCTTAAGCAGACATTTTTAAAGACTTTTTTTACTTGGCATTGTGCAAATGCTTCGCTATTTGATAGTTCTTCACCCAAAGATTTAGCACCTTGTCCTTTTCCCGATAGGGTGTTATTCCAACCTAGCTTTCTATTTATACCTGATCGCCAATAGTTTTCCCATTTGTCATCTGTGGTAATAAAACCATAAGGAAAAGTGGTGTTGTTATGGTGATATTTTGTTTGAACGCGGGTACCCGTTATGCTGTTTATTTGACCGGAAGCATTATAAATAAGTTGGCCATTTTCTCCGTTTGGATCATTATCTCGATCGAAATCATATTCATAATAAGCGAATGCTTGGGCGAGCGGATCCATGGCATTATGGCATGCAATACAATTGTTTAGGAATAGTCTGCTATCGCCGCCAGGGCTTCTACTGACATCTTGTCTAATTCGGTCAGGCGGTAAGGTATTATCTTTAAGTGGCTCTAAATCAGTACATAAATGATTCATTAAAGTAAATCGCAACATAGCTCTATTCGTGCCTAAATAGAAAAATGCTTTTGCTGCTGCTCTGCTGGTTAATACTCCGGCAGTAGCATCACTGGGTAATCCAGTAACAGAGGATTGCGGTATCTGTACTAACTGGCTTGATAAATCGACAAATCCCTCATCTAGGCTTTGATAGTGCAGGTTATTACTGGTGCTAACATCAGGTAAATTTAAACTATCATCGCCAACGTAAGTTATATCGGCTTGTAAAATTTGTCTAAAATCTATGTCGTCTCTTACCACGCCAATAATGGTGGCACTGTAGTCATTTAAGGGCAGAAATATATCTTGGTCTTTGTTTGTCCAAGGAGTCGCGAATAATTTTAAAGTGGTTCTATAAAAGTCTGGCGAGTCCATCGCAACATAGGCAGCATCAATGGCGTTATTATTATTGAGTAACGCTGCCATAGTATTCAGGATTTCTGCATTAGCAGGAACACCCGCAATACGTTCATGTAGCCTTTTAGCTTGTTCTAGGTTACCCGCCAAACTAGGTAAAATAAAAAATAGAGATGTCAGAAATAGTAGCCATTTTTTCATTTGTTTCATGACTAATTTATTGACGAATATATTGGCTAGATTTTGTTCAAATAGACGAACAGTTTTGTGCCAAATTAACACCCTCATACGACCTCCTTGAAGATGTAGAAAACTGGATTTTCTTATGACCAGTTTTAAATTAAAAGAACGCGGCTACAAAACTATTTAATTGGTAACCTTGACTGATTTTAACGTGAATCAGAGAAAAACTGAGTAACTTATAGTTTATTTAAAACCAAAAATAAACTGATTTTCGCAGTTTTTGTAAAATAAACTGACACTGTTGCCGTTTGGATACAGTGAAATAGGGTGCTTTTGTTTAAAAAGTAAACTATTTTGTATTTCTGTGTAAAAAAAGTGGACATTGTGTTTTTTAGCCATTAATGTTTCAAAAAATCAAATAAGCACACTCCATTTTGTTTGATTTTATAAATTTTGGAATGTTTTAATGAAACCGAAGATAAGTTGTAGCGGATTTCTGTTGGTGTTTTTTTTACTTACGGGATGTAATTCAGGTACGTCAGATTCAGGCAGTGGGTCAAAAAGTGATCCTGTACTTGTTGAATACCCAGTGGTATATATCGAACGTAATCTTTTCATCAATAATGAAGATGACGAGCCTGAAATGGCGAGTTTTTCTCTGACCGATCCTGTTGCTTTTAATCCGGGTGCCAATCTACTTATTAAAGATAATGCTTTTGCTGAATCTCCAGCAATCAGTTTAACCCATGAATTATTTCCGATACTAGACAACGATGAAAGTGGTACTAACCAGGATAACCGAATAGATATTCGCGATATCAGTGTTTCTGAAGATGGGCAGGAGTTTCTCGTTTCGATTCGTGCACCTGAACTTCCGGGTGCAGATGAAAATGAACAACCTAAATGGAATATTTGGCATTATGCTCAATCAACCAATAAGCTTGAACGTTTAATTATTGATGACAACATTGCCGAACAAGGTGATGACTTAATGGCCTCTTTTTTGCCTGACGGCCGCATTATTTTTGCTTCAAACCGCCAACGATTATCCAAAGCTATTTTATTAGATGAAGGTAAATCTCAATACCAAGGGCAAAATGAACGTCAAGATACTGCTACGTTCAATATTCATGTGATGCAAGCAGATGGCTCGTCAATAAAGCAACTGACGTATAACCTCAGCCATGACTTTTATCCATTAGTTCTGCAAAACGGTAAAATTCTTTACAGTCGTTGGGATGCTATGGGTGGGGTGAATAAAATCAACCTATATCAGATGCATCCAGATGGCACAGAAAATCAACTAGTGTTCGGTTGGCATTCACAACAACTTAATATTGAAGACGAGAATTTTGAAATTTCGCTGGTTAAACCTCAGCAATTACCCAGTGGCGATATTCTTTTAATGTTGTCAGCCGACAGTGACAATACCTATCAAAAACGCCCCGTTACTATTAATATTACTGATTTTATTGATGAAGAACAGCCCATCGATATAAATGCCTTTGCTGGCGATTCAGCAATATCAACTTTATTTGCGTCACATGATTTTAACTATAATTTTTCTGATGAACTTAACTCTGCGGGTCGTTTAAGTCATATCTATCCATTGCCTGATGCCAGTGATCGGTATTTATTAAGTTTAGATTTATGTCGTGTTGAAATAGACGAGCGTATTCTCGCGTGTAGTCAATTAACGGATGAGCAAAAGCAAGATGAAACGTTAGTCGCCGCAACGCCTGCATATGAACTTTGGCTATACAATCAAACTAAAAACACTCAACAATTAGTTGCTAGTCCAAGTAGTGAAAATGTAATGTTAACTGAAGCTGCTATTTTACAAGCAAGTGATTTCAACGATGAATTTATTGCCGACAAAATAGTGGGTAATCAGCTTGATACTGAACTATTTAATCAACAAGCAGGGGCTATACATATTCGTAGTGTGTATGACTTTTCTGGCGTAGACACAACAGAGCAGGGTATTCATCAATTAAAAGATCCTAGCCAGTTTACTGCAGCCCAAAGGCCCGCCCGATTTATTCGTGTTTTGCGTGGCGTACCTATGCCTTCAGATGAGGTTAGAGAGGTTTTAAATACCGATTTTGGTCGAAGCAATCAGCAATTGATGCGAGAAATTATCGGGTATAGCCCTATACAACCGGATGGTTCAGTTAAAGTTAAGGTTCCTGCCAATGTACCTTTTGCTTTAAGTGTTTTAGATGTAAATGGCCAACGTATTGGTGGCCGTCATCGCCAATGGATAACGGTCAAAGCAGGTGAAACACTTGAATGTAACGGCTGTCATACTGCAAATAGTACCGCGCCTCATGGCAGAGGTGATGCTGAGCCTTTAAGTATCAATAGTGGCGCTGTGTCGGGTGGAGTCCCCTACCCAAATACATCGGATACTATCATACCCGACATGGGACAAACGATGGCAGAAGCACTTGAACAAGTGCTAGGTTTACCTGAGCTATCAAGAGATTTGGTATTCCAAGATATTTGGTCGGATAGTGCACTCTCACCAGTTAATGACTCAATAGAATATCTTTATAGTTTATTAGCAACACCGGCTCCTAGTGGCAGTGAGTGTTTTGACAACTGGTTAGCTTATTGTCGTTTGCAAATTAATTATGAAGAGCATATTGCGCCACTGTGGCAACTTAGCCGACAAATTGTTGATGAAGTCACTAGTGAACTCGTAAAAGACAATACCTGTGTTTCTTGCCATCAGCCGCTAGATAGCGACAGCATTGCTCAAGTACCCGCGGGTCAGCTAGATCTGTCTGCCATACCTTCGGATCAACCCGCGCACCTTGTCAGTTATCGCGAGTTGTTTTTTAACGATATTGAACAGGAAATCATTGATGGAATTCTAACGACTAAATTAGTGGAAGTAACTGATGAAAATGGCAACGTTATTTTTGAAATCGATAACGAGGGGGAATTGATTTTAGGTGATGACAACATGCCAATTCCACAACTAACAACAGTGCCTGTGGCACGAGTAATGTCTTCGGGTGGCGCACGTGCTAGTAACCGTTTTTTTGATGTATTTGAACGAGACGATCATAAAAACATGCTATCACCTAGTGAGCTTAAGTTATTAAGTGAGTGGTTAGATATTGGCGGGCAATATTACAACACACCTTTTTATCAACAACCCTAATGTCGCTGAAACTATTATCGTTGAAATTATTATGAAAAAAGATAAAAAATGAAAGAACAGATATCGATAAAATGCAGAAAAAAGGCCAATTAATGAACCGAAAATTCTATCACACTTTATGCTCAGCTGTAGTTTTTAGCTTGGTATTCGTCTCGGCTCATATTTTTGCTGAATCTGCCCATGTTAAAGCAGACGCGCAGCAGTTATTAATTGAAGTGCCTTATGTAGATTTGCACTCAGGGCCTGGTAATGGATATCCAATAATAAATGTTATTGAAAAAAACGATCTAGTTACCGTACTCATCAAACGTACGAGCTGGATCAAAGTAGAAGACAAGCGCGGCGGTCAAGGTTGGTTTCACCAAAACGCTTTATTTCAAGTAAGTCATTTGGGTGAAAAAGTGAGCTTAAGTGAAATTGAATATGACGACTACCAACAACGTACATGGGAAGGCAGCGTAATGTTTGGTGATTTTAACGGCGCTAATTTTTACAACATAGGTCTAGGTTATGTTTTTAGCCCAGTGATCAGTGCAGAAATATCGTTAGCTAAATCACAAGGAGAAATATCGGACAGTAATATTTACGAAGTAAGCGTACTGAGCCAGCCTTTTCCTGATTATACCGTCAGCCCCTACTTTTCTGTTGGAGTAGGACAGATTCATACCGAGCCCCATAGCGTATTAGCGGACACTAAAACGCGTGAAAATACCTTAGTGAGTACCGCCGTTGGTGTTAAATATTATTTGGCGCGTAATTTTGTATTAAGAGCAGAATATAAGTATTCATTAGTGTTAACCGACAGAGATGAAAATGAAGACATTAAACTGTGGAAAATGGGTTTCAGCGTGTTTTTTTAATAGGATTTTTAACGCTATTTTACTAACGAGATTGTTAAGAACAATCATTAAGCAGCACTATTAAACCGTATAATTAATCAAAGGTAAGTACCAATTTATGCTTTTAAGAACATTATTAATCACCTGTTTAGGGTGTACAAGTTATACAAGTTTTGGGGAAGAATCCACGCAACGTGAGGTGGATATAAAACCTATTGTTGAGCGTAAAGCAGTATTCGACGATGTACTTGATACTGAAAACTTTGAAATTGGTGTACAGGCGGGTTTGCTAAGTATTGAAGATTTTGAAAGTAGCGGTTGGGTGAGTGCACATTTAGCGTATCACATTACCGAATATTTTTATGTTAAAGCACGATATGGTGTTGCGGAAGCAGGTTTAACAAGTTTTGAAAAACTTTCCAATACATCACCTTTGCTGACCAACGATGAACGAGAGTTAACGTATTACGGTTTGAATGTTGGCTATAACTTAATGCCAGGTGAAATTTTTATTGGCAAAGATTTAGCTTTTAATAGTGTGTTTTCTGTTGAGCTTGGTGCGGGTACTACTGAGTTTGCCGGTGATGATAATTTTACAGTAAATATTTCGACCAACTATCGAGTATTTCTCAATGATTGGGTTGCGTGGGACCTCGGCGTTTCGGATTATATTTTCAATACAAAAATAACGGGTGAAACTAAAACTACCCATAATTTAAATGTGAATACTGGCATTGCCGTATATTTTTAACCAATACACTCAACGTGTTACTGCTTGCTTAATGCACTATAAGGAAATCTATTTTGTTCACACGACTTAATCATACTTCTAAATATTATGTTACCCCACTTATTCAAGGAGTGTTGTTGGTTTCTATTGTATTCACTTTAATGATTTTTACGTCAAATAAGAGTTCAGCTGCAGGGTTAGTTAATACCACCGCGCCTGATTTTACCTTGAAGAGTTTATCAGGCGAAAATTTAAACCTTAATGAGCAGCGCGGTAATATTACGGTTATTAATTTTTGGGCATCTTGGTGCGGACCCTGTCGAAAAGAAATGCCTATTTTGCAAAATTTCCATGATAAATATACCGATCTCGGTGTACAAGTATGGGGAATAAATGTTGAACAAGAAAACCAAGCAGGGCGTGATTTTATCAGCAAGGTTAAGGTTGATTTTCCCATTTTATTTGATGAAAAAAATACTCTGTCGGCACTTTATCAAGTGGATGCTATGCCTACGACAGTGATTGTCGATCGAAGCGGGCAGGTGAGATATGTATTTCGTGGCTACAAAGACGGTTACGAAAAAAAATACGCTAAAGCCATTAAAAAACTAATTCGTGAATAAACAGCTTAAGGTTTGCAAAAACTATGAATGCTCTATTACTTAAATTTTTGTTGATTATTGCTGTACTACAGCTATCAAGTTGCGCACAAATGGGGGTTAAACCTTGGGTTAAACCTTATGAAAGACAAAAGCTATCGGATCCCATCATGAATAAAAATCGACATGTAATTGCAAATAAACATGCGGCACATGTTTTTGAGGCTAGAGAGTCTGCTCGTGGTGTAGAAGGTGTAGGAGGCGGTGGTTGTGGTTGTAATTAAACGGGTACCTTCAAAAATGAAACCATTATCATTTTTCATGATCATTATATTGATGGCTCATTCACTAAACTTACACGCAGCAGTGTTAGAAGCTGATAAAGCAGATGTTTTGTACCATAGCTATGAAGGTGGTGGTATGAAAATAGATGGCCCTGCATTCTTACTGAGAAAAAAAGTTAATGAGTCGATTGCACTATCTGCTTTTTATTATGTTGATACCATCTCTTCGGCATCTGTTGATGTGTTAAGTAATGCCAGCCCTTATACCGAAGAACGTCAAGAAGGATCATTAGGACTAGAGTATCTACACGACAAAACTGTTTTGTCATTCGCTATTGGTCAAAGTGATGAGGATGACTTTTTAGCTAAATCGTTAAGTTTTAATCTTTCACACGACACCTTTGGTGACTTAACGAATGTTAATTTAGGGATTAGTTATGGTGATAATGATGTGATGCGTAATGGTGATGA
Source organism: Colwellia sp. (assembly GCA_034111385.1). Classification (GTDB taxonomy): domain Bacteria; phylum Pseudomonadota; class Gammaproteobacteria; order Enterobacterales; family Alteromonadaceae; genus Colwellia. The sequence goes on from JAWUXK010000102.1 coordinate 26,876, forward strand.
GAACTTTTTAGAAAAAAGTAAGCAATACCGAGTGCGAACAGGACTTAATCAAATATTAACACCTACGTTAACCGCAGGTATAAATATAGAGGGCGTAGTTGATGAAGGGTATTTGAATAATCCTTATCGAACGGTACGTTATCTTGACCCCACGTCAGATGCGGGTTTTGGTTCACAGACTGAGGTTTATCCTAATACCCGTAATTCGTTTGCTGTTAAATTATCAACAAGCTATTACTTACCTTATCGGGCGGCACTTTTTGGGCATTATCGCTACTTCACTGATAGTTGGGATATTGAAGCCCACGAAATGGAAGTTACTTACCGTCATCCCTTTGGTGAGAACTTTCTATTGGAATTAAAGTACCGAACTTATCAACAAACACAGGCTAATTTTTACAGTGACTTATTTTCACATAAAGATGCACAAAATTTCTTAGCCAGAGATAAAGAGTTAAGTGATTTTGACGATGTCACCATTGGCCTCGGTCTCACCTATAAAATTCCCAAGCAATTCTTTTTCAATGGGATGATATCTGAAGCAACTTTGCAATGGGATCATATTACCTTTGACTACCATAATTTTAGAGATCGAACTCTTGATGCCCCTATTGGCGAAGAGCCTTTATATGGTTTTAATGCTGATGTGATACGTGCTTTTATGAGTGTTTATTTTTAAGAAGTTACTTTATCTATGTGGTTACCCAATGAAAGAGTTGAGCAAATGAAGATAAAAAATAAGATTAAGTCCTTTAGTTGTGCCATTAGGCGTGTGATTACTTGCACTGTATTTTTCAGTACGATAATGATGAGCCACCAAGCACTTTCAGAAGAGTTTTTTGCAAATGAAACTACAAAAGATAGTGCAGCGCTAAAAAGCGTCTCTACAGTAGATAACAGTATCGCAAATGACATAGAGCAACTAAAAAAAGAAGTCATGACGTTAAATCGTGAACTATTTATTTTGGAAGAAGATTTGTTATTTCCTGCTAGTACTCAAGTATCCGTTTTTGTCTCAGTAGATATAGGACGATTTTTTACTTTAGACAGTGTTGAACTGAAGCTTAATAATGAAGACGTTGCTGGATTTTTATATACCAAAAGGCAGCGTGAATCTTTAGAGCAAGGGGGGATTCAGCGTTTATTTAAAGGTAATTTAAAAATGGGTCAGCACCAAATTACCGCAATTTTTATTGGTTTAGACCAAGAACAACGCACAGTAAAAAGAGCTATAACACATTTGTTTGAAAAAGAAGATGATGCCGTAATGATTGAGCTTAAGGTGGAAGATAATACTAGAAACCTTCAAGCTGATGTGCATGTTGAAGAGTGGAGTCTTTAAGGTTATATGCAGCTTACTGTGACTAAACGATTATTTTTTAACTACATTATCCACGCAGTTAATGTACGTAAAAAAGTGACAAGATCAATGTTAATTTCATCATTGATTTATCGTTATTTTTTAGCAACCACTTGTTGTTTGATGGTTTTATTGTTTAGCTTTTTGACTGCTGATAAAGTTTATGCAAAAGAACAATTGTCTAAACCAACTCAATTACTGCCAAGTCAGCTATCTGAAAAATTTTATCGCCAAGCGTTATATTTTTATTTCCAAAACAAACCCGATGAAGCCCTTAGACAACTTACTATTAATCAAGATTACTTCTCAAAAACGCCAGTTCATGAATCACTATTTACCGCGGGTTTACAAATATCGCAAGGGCTACATCAAGACGCACAAGTGTTATTAGAAAAATTATCATTAACAACAGACCTGGCAAAAACCTCTGATGATAACATTTTGATGCAAAAGTCAGATCACAGCACGATAGAAAGTAACCTAAAAAAAGAAGCATTAAAGGTTATTGTTTTTCTAGAACTTGCAGCGCAAAAAATAGCAGAGCAAAACTTATCTGCTGCACAAACGGTTCTAGCGAACATAACGTCTTTACCTGAGCAATACCAGGCACAATATTATGTCATGCAACAGCTTATCGCATGGCCACAAAAGCCTGATACTGACAAGTTTATGCTAGACAAGGTAAGTAAAACACGATTAGAAAGCTTGATCAGTGAAAGTAATAATGGACTTGTAACTCAGCATAATTCAACTGCTTATATTTTATTGAATGAAGCATTGAGAGAAATGAATCAACAAGAATTTGCCTCGGCAGAAGGAAAATTAAAGCGTCTACAGGTATTTACATGGCAAGAAGAAAAAGGGAACTTTTGGCAACAATTATTTGCCGACAAAACTTCAGGTAATCAATTATTAACAGGATTAAAGCAGCTTGAGCAAAACGGTATTAATCATTATGCACAATTATTATTAGCGCAACTCTATATTGAACAAGGTTTATTTCAACAAAGTTATCAGCAACTTGAAAAATTCCCTAAAGATACTCCGTTTACTGAACAAGCGTTATTTTTATTTGGTTATTCAGCGTTTAAATTACAACAATATAATATTGCAGAGGTAATATTAAATACCTTAATAACACAATATCCTTATGCTAATTTTACCCAACAATCATGGGTGTTAAGTGCACAGCAATATACTGCGCAAAATCAATTAAACAAAGCACTCAATCGTTACTTACAAATTGAAGAGTATTACCAAACGAAGCAACATGAGCTTTCGGAATTTTCTAAAGCATTAACAGCTCAAAAAGATCTGTTGTTTTTTTATAGAGCTTTAAATGAAAGTAACGAAGGCGTGGAAGTTAATAATACTACCGATAAGGTTAGTAGCGATAACAGTATTAATGAGTTTTGGCTGACTTTGTCATTACGTCAAACTGATATAGCTAACTTGTATCAACAATTACAATCGGTTGAGAAGCTAGCTAAGCAATTGCAAGCACAGCAAAATAAAAGTCATTGGTTAGCGAGCACTATTGAGTTAAATGTGGCTCGACAAACTACTATTCGTGACAAGCACAAAAGTACGAACTACGAACAATTACTTTCAAAATTGCTAGATAAAAAAGATCAATTAGCTATTTTGTTAGGTAAAGCTAAGTCGTTAGGTGACGGTAAATTATTTGCCGATAAAACGAAGAAAAAACTATTAACGCGTATCGAAAAAAGTCAAAGCGCACTAGCTTTTATTGAAGACAATTCCCAAGGAAGTCCTTCAATACAGGCGTATCAACATCGTTTATCTCGTGTTGAAGGGGTATTAGCGTGGCAATTACAACAAGAATTTTCCACTCGTTATTGGCAAACACGGCAATCATTGAACGTGTTGGAACGCACTTATAATAATACCTTACAACAATATAAGCAGGTTGATGAGTTACTTGCTCAACACAGTCCCTTGCCTTTACTAAGCGCTAAACATGCCTTAATAGCGAATAAAACAACTTCGTCACAGAGTAAAGCTAATCAATTAAAAACACGAATTAACAGCAAGTTGTTAGCTAACATTAACCTATTCATTGAAAATGAACACATAAAAATAACTGAGTTTTTGTTATTTAACCAACGAGCAATGGCAAATATTATCGAAAAGCTTAACCAACAGGAAGCGTTGTAATGATGAGCTTTATTAAACGCTATGGCACCCGCTGGTCGGTTGTGGCAATTTCAATAGTTATTGCAAGTTGCTCGGTAACCGATAGTGATGAAAAACGTGAGGTAAGTGGAAATACGTTGGCAAGCTTAGTCAATGAATCCATCACATCTCAACAAGGAAATACTGATACGTTAGCTGATACCTTAAAGGTACGGCTATTATCTCGTCAGCAACGTACAGATAAATTAGCAAAAATTTATCGCTCTATTCTAACGTTAGAGCCAGACAGACAAGTACGTGCTCAAATACAACATCGTATGGTGCAACTAGATATTGAAACATATGAACAAAGTGAAACGTTAGAAAATAAAGAAGTGCTCGTTCAGTTAGTTAAGCAATATAAAAACTTGCTATCAACTTTTCCAAACCGACCTGAGAATGAAGACATTCAGTACCAGTTGGCAAAAACGTATGATTTATTAGGTAAAGGCAAAGCCAGTATTTTAACGATTGAATCGTTGTTAAAGAATTACCCGAATACTAAGCATTATGCTGAATTACAATTTCGACGTGGGGAACTGTATTATAACTTACAGCAATATCCGTTAGCGTATCAAGCCTACCAAGCCGTTCTTACCGCAGATAATAATGAACACTATCGTTTAAACAGTGTGTATATGTCAGGCTGGAGTCTTTTTAAGCTTAATCGTTTACCCGAAGCTGATGATAACTTTTTTGAGGTGTTAAACCAAATTGCTAAAGCTAATTATCGCAATACGGTGGCGGCTAGGGAAAGTTTGACTAATTTGGGTTTTGATCACGTTTCTACTTCTTTTAAAAGTTTAGCGATGGATACTCAACGGGTATTGAGTATTTCACTCAGTCAACAGCAACAAGCAAAAAGTTTAGTAGCGCTAATTAAGCGTCAACAATCTATGCCCATGGTAACAGTAACGTTTGAACATATATTATTTAAAAATCTTGCTGACTTTTTGTTAGAAAAAGGCTTAGCCCATGACGCTATATTAACCTATCAAGCTTATTTAAATTATGCACCTCATTCACTATGGGCAGCTAATTTTTCATTGGCTTTAATCGACATACATCAACAGAAAAATCAACTGTCAAAAGTGAAAGCCATTAAAGAGCGATTTGTTGAATATTATGGGTTAACTTCAACTTTTTGGCAGCAAGCACATCAGAATGATAAAGCGTATGTGTTACCGCATTTATTCGCCTTTAGCTTAGCTAAAAGCCTTAAACTATATGCATATGCGCAAGAGTTAGAAGATGAAAAAGCAAGAGTAAATGCTTTTAGAACAACTGCGTTATGGTTAAAGAAATACCTAGATATAGTGGAATATAGTAATGGTCAAAATATTCCCAAAGGTCGAGAAAACATAGATAAACCTAACTTAGCTACTCAAGAATACTTCTTATATGCCGAAGCTAATTTTGAAGCGCAGCAATATGAAAAAGCACTGAAAATTTATAAAATGCTTGCCTATTCACCCGTGTATATTAATCAGAAAGAAATCAACACCAAAGACCAAGAAGAAAATGTAGCGTTAGATAATTTATCAATATCTCAAGTTCGAAAAGAGTCTGCCTACGCTGCCATTGTGACGATTAAAGAATTAATAACGCCTTTTACTTTGCCACTGACACAAGCGGCTGATAATGAATCCAAAATAGTGAATTTAGCTAATGATGTGTATCAACACCTGTTAATTGAACGCCAACAATTAACCGATTTATTTCTTGAAAATTACGGTAATGATAGACGCGCAGCACTTATTGCCGTAAAAGCAGCAGAATACGCATTTGAACAAAATCATCTTGATGATGTCATTCGATACAGTGATTTTGTTATGAATGCTTATAAAGTGTCTACATCAGAAAAGGATCAGTTATCACAACCTCAGTTACAAAAACATGCGTTAACATCGCTTGACAGTATTGCGTTGAAACAGCTAGCTATTGTTAGTCAATTAAAAGCTAATATTCGTTATAAATTTAAGCACTATAGCCAAGCAGAACAAGACTATTTACTAGCCTTAAATTTTGTTAATGAAGAAGAGAAAAAAGAAGTGTTAAATGAGTTAGTTGCTTCTTCTATATATGAGCAGGCGAAGTCTAACAAAGCGTTAGCTACCGAACTGACTAATGAATTAGCCATCACACATTACTTGCGTTTAGGTAAGCTGGTACCTAATTCTACCTATCGTGCCAATGCTGAATTTGATGCAGCTAATTTACTGTTATCAGGGAAGCATTGGTCTAGAGCCATTAGGGTATTAAAACAATTTCAACAACAATTTCCTTTACATCAATATGCTTCAACTATTCCCGCTAAATTAGCATTAAGTTATGAGAATTTGGCTGATTGGTCGCAAGCCGCTCAACAATTATTAGTGATGGTGACTAACGAAAAAGATATTGAATTAAAACGCGAATCACAATACACAGCCGCAGAATACTTTTTAAAGGCGGGTGATCTTGCTAATGCTATTATCAATTTCAGAACTTATGCGCATCAATACCCTGATCCTTTTGCTGTTGCACAAGAAGTTCGTTTTAAAATGAGTGAGTTTTACCGGGAAACCAAAGAGCCTAATAAGCGCTATTTCTGGTATCGAAAACTTATTCATTTTCACCAAAAACAGAAAAAAATATCGTCAGCGAACATAGCACGTTCAAGATATTTAGCATCGTATGCCGCATTTAACTTAGGGCATGCTCATCAGCAAACCTTTAATCAAACCAAGTTAAAGGTGCCATTAAATAAGAGCTTAAAACAAAAACAAGTCGCCATGAAAGAAGCGATACATTATTACCAGCTCGTCTTTCAGTGGCAGTTGGCTGAGTTTGTGCCACAAGCAAATTATTCTATAGGGCAGATATATCGGAACTTAGCCGAGGATGTGATGCAGTCAGAGCGTCCTAAAAACCTTGATGAGTTAGCGCTTGAAGAATACGAATTTGTTCTGGAAGAAATTGCTTATCCGTTTGAAGAAAAAGCAATAGAAATTCATCAAGCGAATGCAGAACGTGCTTGGGATAATATTTATGATCAATGGGTTAAAGAAAGTTTAGCGGTATTAGCTGAAATGGA
>JAWUXK010000103.1:0-19861 GCA_034111385.1 Colwellia sp.
TAAAGACAACAAACATTCACTGTTAACACGCCCGAATATATGTCTAAACGAAAATGAGAGAGCTCAAATAGCAAGTGAGGCAAACAATGAGCACTAAAACAGAGTCTGCATTACCAACAACAAGTGCTGATACCGATTTAATAGACGGAGTGTCACCTGATAAAGCGGAACAGGAGTTAGCCAAACAGGCACTCAAAGCCGAGTATAAAGAATTAGCAATACAAGGCTTATGGAAAAACAACCCTGGCTTAGTGCAATTATTAGGCCTTTGCCCGTTGCTAGCCGTAACGGCTACCATAACGAATGCGTTAGGTTTGGGGCTTGCCACTTTATTAGTTCTCGTGTGTTCAAATGCCACTGTATCCGCTATTCGTCATTGGGTGCCTAAAGAAATTCGAATTCCTATTTTTGTATTAATTATTGCCGCTTTTGTGACCTGTGTACAATTATTAATGAATGCTTATACTTACGGCATATATGAATCGTTGGGGATATTTTTACCTTTAATTGTAACCAACTGCGCAATTATCGGTCGTGCTGAAGCTTATGCTTCTAAAAACCCAGTAAAACAAGCAAGCTTTGATGGCTTAATGATGGGAATAGGCTTTGCTTTGGTGCTTATTGTATTAGGTGCCGTTCGAGAAGTTTTAGGGCAAGGAACACTCTTTGACGGCGCGGACTTATTACTTGGCGATTGGGCCAGCGTTTTACGTATTGAAGTTTTTCAATTGGATAGTCAATTCTTGTTGGCCATTTTACCTCCTGGGGCATTTATTGCTATGGGCTTTATTATTGCCCTTAAAAATGCCATTGACGCCTTTATTAAGCAGCGCCAACCTAAGGAATCAGATAAGGTCATCGAACGCGTTAGGGTTAACTTTGAATCATAGGTACACAGTAGCGAGTGTTCTCTAAACTATAGCGAATTGCAAAAAAACGATTAAAAAATCACGAAGCACAACATGGTGAAGAATATAAATGAACAAAGATAAACGTATAGAAATGCTAACTAGACTTCGTGAAAATAATCCAGAACCGACAACAGAATTAAACTTTAACTCACCATTTGAGTTACTGATTGCCGTATTACTTTCAGCACAATCAACCGATGTGGGCGTCAATAAAGCAACAGCAAAACTTTACCCTGTAGCCAACACACCACAAGCCATTTTAGATTTAGGTCTTGATGGCTTAATCTCCTATGTTAAAACAATTGGTCTCTATAATACCAAGGCAAAAAATACGATAAAAACTTGTCAAATGTTAGTGGATTTACACGGCGGTGAAGTACCTGAAAATAGAGCCGCTTTAGAAGCACTACCAGGGGTTGGCAGAAAAACAGCAAATGTTGTTCTAAATACAGCTTTCGGTTGGCTAAAAGATAATGAAGGTAAATACTTTTTAGCGGTGGATACTCATATCCAACGCCTTGCAAACCGAACGGGTTATGCCAAAGGAAAAACGGTTGAGCAAACAGAACAAGCCATTATAAAAAACACACCTAACAAAACAGAGTTTATGTTCAATTTACATCATTGGTTCATATTACACGGCCGTTATACCTGTACTGCGCGTAAGCCAAAATGTGGATCATGTATTATTGAAGATTTATGTGACTTCAAAGATAAAACAGATTAATCCCAGCGTTGAAATAAAATATCATTCTTTACCGATAGAGGCTTAGCGTCTGTCTAGATGTTTTTCTTCTCCTCTGCGCTTGTTTCAATGTTAAGCAACCCAAGTAAAAATAGCGTGCCAATCATCACTACAGCAGCAGACAGGTATAATCCTATATCGTAGCTACTAAAAGCTTCTACAAGATATCCCGTCGTTACCGGTGCAACAATTTGTGCGGCACCATAAGCAAGGGTCATTTTCCCCATAAACTTAGCGGGGTTACTTGGATAAAACTTACCCGCCATCGTTAATACTAGGCTAACACACGCGATAAAAGTCCCACCAAAGAGTAGCGCACTTATAATAACAATAGGTAAGGTATCATTTAATGCAGGGAGAATGATTCCTACCGCATTTAGAATATATGCGGCTAATAACGCTTTAAGGTAACCCGTTTTCCTTGCTATTCGATCCCATATTAACGCTGCGGGAGTAGCTGCCAATCCAACCAATATAAAAGCAAGACCACCTTGTCCTTGAAGACCTTCAGTACCTTCAACAAGATCTACAATAAACGTAGAGCTAACCGCATAACCATAACCTGCACAAAAATAAGCCAACATCATTAATGACTTGAAGAGTTTACTTGGTGGGGTATCTTTAGCAGTACCTTCCGCTTGGCCATTTACCAAAGGACGAGGCATCCATAACCATGCAGGAATGGCAACTATTGCAGCGATAACAGCTAAAGCTAACCACTGTTGCTGCCAGTTGGCCGATATAGTTAGCATAACTTCTACTAGTAATGATGTAATAATGATGCCCACACCTGCACCAGCAAAGTGTATGCCTAACTCAGCTCGGTGATTATTTTTAACCAACCACTTTAAAATCAGACCTGAAGCAATAATAAAGCCCCCTGATGCACAGGCGCCAGCAATATATCTTAATACAGCCCAAGTAATCATATCAGTAGTCAACACCATTGCCGCTGAGGTGACCACACTCAATATCAGGTATAAACGATGTAATTGGTATTTATGCTGTAAGTTATGCATGCTAGCAGCAATAAAAACCCCTGACATATACCCCATAAAGTTTGTTGTAGCTAACCAGCCAGCGCCTGAGTCAGTTAAAGCTGCACCATCCTGCATTATCGGTATTAACAGGCTATATGAAAAACGAGCCACACCAACAGTCACAATTAAACTGCAGATTCCTGCAAAATATACACGAAATTTTGTCAGCTCCGTTAACATGTTCATTACCTTGTTATTGAAATAGTATTAACAAAGTTTACCCTGTTCTGTTAATCTTAAAAATTGAATTATTTAGAATAAAAGATTCTTATTATGAGAACTGTATGGAAATTTTAACACTCAAAACGTTTAAAACTGTTGTTGATGAAGGAGGCATTAAAGCTGCGGCTGATAAATTGCATACGGTGCAGTCAAACATCACCAACCGAATTAAAAAATTAGAAAAAGAATTGGATACAAAGCTATTCAATTTAATTGGTCGCAAATTACAATTAACACCAAACGGACAAAAGCTTTATGGATATGCAGATAAAATTTTGCAATTGGAATATCAAGCAACATCCGATATTTTGAGTAATAAGGGCTGTTACGAATTACGAATAGGCATGCCGGAAACCTTTGCAGCTGTTCATATGCCCCTAGCCCTGAAAAAACTTAAACAGAATAACTCAGAAATTAAAGCAAAAATATTTACGGATACAAGTGACCAACTAGTCTTTTCTGTTTTGAATAATAAGGTTGATTGCGCAGCTATAGGAAACGCCCCCAAACATAAAGATCTTGAAGTAATCCCCGTTGTTCAAGAGGAACTAGTGATGGTAACACCGCTAGAGGGTAACCATGACCCGGTATTGTTTGTACGAGATGAAGGTTGTGGTTATAGAAAACACGCCCTTTTTTGGAGACAGGAAGCTAGTCGAGGGAGTGATGAATTAATGATCATGAGTAGTGCCGATGGAGTTCTAGGGTGCATTTCTGCTGGTTTAGGCTACACCATCATTGGGAAAAATATGGTAATTGGCAGTCGATATGAAGATTCACTGTCAATCAGTCCGGTGAGTTATGGCCCCAAACATGTTCAGTTATCGATTGTTTATCGTAAGAAAAGTCCATTAGAGTCTGGAATACTAACCCTAGCGACACTTTTAACGAAGTAATTGAACCATTAAGAAATTCTACAACTATATCGGTAGACCCAAATATTTTTCGCTCTAGAAATCGCACAAAACTTACTACGGGTGATAATATGGGTAACGTAGAAACTTAAATAGTTTAACTTCAAGTTAAGGAATATCAATGAAATTTTTACATACTATGATTCGAGTTAAAGATCTTGAACAATCACTGAACTTTTACATCAATACACTAGGGTTGATTGAAATAAGACGACGAGATGTACCTGCAGGAAAATTTACTCTAATTTTTTTGGCAACAGGTGAAGGGGAAGCGGAAATTGAGTTAACCTACAATTGGGGCTCTGAAGAAGAATATACTAGTGGCCGTAATTTTGGTCATCTGGCCTTTGAAGTAGAAGACATTTACCAAACTTGTCAAAAACTGCAAGCTGCTGGCGTGACTATTAACCGTCCACCACGTTGCGGAAGAATGGCGTTTGTTAAATCACCGGACAATGTTTCCATTGAATTATTACAAAAAGGGGATGCTTTAGCACCACAAGAGCCATGGTCAAGTATGGAAAATATTGGCTCTTGGTAGCGCTTTTGTTGATATATTCTTAGAGATTAGAAACGCTTATTGAGCTAATGCCTCTTTAAGCGCAGCTAAACATAAAAGAACATTTTCATTGCGCGCAGCATAACCCATTAAACCAATTCGCCATGCCGAACCCGCAAATTGCCCTAGACCTGCGCCTATTTCTAAATTGTATTCATTTAATAAAAATTGACGTACTTTTGCATCGTCAACACCTTCAGGAATATGAACGGTATTTAACTGTGGCAACCTTTCATTTTCTGGTACAACAAAGCTAATTCCTAACGCCTCTAAACCAGAAGCTAATTTTTCATGCTGTGCTTTATGACGTGCCCAGCTGTTTTCTAAGCCTTCGTTCTGAAGCATTACTAAAGACTCATGTAATGCATATAAAGAGTTTACTGGTGCGGTATGATGATAACTACGTTTTCCTTCACCTGACCAATAGCCCATAACAAGTGATTGATCTAAAAACCAACTTTGAACTGGCGCTTCTCTAGTTTTAATTATTTCAGCAGCGCGATCACTAAAACTCACCGGTGATAAACCAGGTACACAAGATAAGCACTTTTGGCTGCCAGAGTAGATTGCATCTATACCCCAGTCATCAACTCTTAATTCAACACCGCCCAATGAAGTTACGGCATCTACAATGGTTAAACAGTCATGTTTGCGTGCGATTTCACAAAGGGTTTTAGCATCAGATAATGCACCGGTTGAGGTTTCAGCATGTACAAAAGCCACAAAAGTAGCTTCTGGTGTTTGTTCTAAAGTATCTTCTAAGGCTTTTGGATCAACCGCTCTTCCCCAAGTACCTTCAACCACCACGGCTTTTGCACCAATACGCTCTACGTTTTCAATCATACGCGCGCCAAAAACACCATTACGACAAACAACAACCGTATCATTTGGTGTAATTAAGTTAACAAAACAAGCTTCCATACCGGCAGAGCCAGGTGCAGAAATAGCCATGGTATAAGTGTTTTTAGTTTGAAATGCATATTGTAACAGTGACTTAACTTCATCCATCATACCAATGAAAGTAGGATCTAAATGACCAACGGTTGGTCTTGCTAAGGCAGATAATACACGAGGGCTTACATCAGAAGGACCAGGGCCCATTAACGTACGTTGTGGTGGTATAAAAGATTGAATTGACATTATTAAGCTCACATCTTGAGGTAGTTTGACTTTCGAAGCTATCAACATAACATTTTTTTAACTATTTACTTAATTAATAGTTGTTATCCTAGATATTCATTCCATAAATGAAGTGGCAAGCACTTCAGTTATTGTTATTATGACTTTTCATTAATGGGAAATAACTAAGATGACATTCTTCTTATGGCACTAAAAGCTACAATTTATAAAGTAAACATTGAACTGGCCAATATGGATCGTAATTATTATGATTCACTACAACTCACATTGGCACAACATCCTTCAGAAACAGACCAAAGGCTGATGATACGTTTGATCTGTTACGTGTTAAATGCGCATCCCGATTTAAAATTTGGCAAAGGTGTTAGTGACGAAGATGAAGCTGCCATCTGGCAAATAAATTACAGTGATGAAATCGCTCTTTGGATTGAATTGGGACAAATAGACGAAAAACGCATCAAAAAAGCGTGTAATCAATCAGCAAAAGTAAAACTCTATTGTTATGGTTCAAGTGCAAATACTTGGTGGTCACAGGTACAAAATTCTTTACAAAAACACCCTAAACTGAGCATTGAACAGTTTGACACAAGTACCACTGATGCTTTAGTAAAATTACTCAGTAGAAACATGGAGCTGCAATGCAGTATCCAAGACGATCAACTATGGCTAAGCTGTGGTGATGAAACATTGCTGATAGAAACAAACACGTTAAAACCCTAAATTAATAGGCTATAACCTATAAAATGAGCTCAATTTGAAAAACATGAATATATGCCTTGCTATTTTTTTAGTAAAAGTACTTATATTGACACTTAGCTTAACGATTACCAGTGTTACTTATGCAGAGAAAAACACTATTTCGTTAGCACAAGTAACTAAGGATGTGACCTATTTAGCGAGTGACATTTTAAAGGGTAGGCATAACTATTCGCCTGAAATTCGTATAGCGGCTAACTATATTGCTCAACGTTTTCGAGAAAATGGCTTAGTCGGCGCAAATGGCGTATCAAAGACTAATTACCTACAAAAATATCAAGTCATTAACATTACTCCCCAAAGGTTAAATTTGGTAATAAATGGAGAAAATGTTCCCTCTAAAGATTTAGCAATGGCTAGCACACAAGTTAACTTTTCATGGAACATGCGTGATATTACTGATAGCAAAAACTTTGAAATACACAACGTTAGTCAAAGTGATGATATGCACGCTATTGTGAGTAAACTAAATCACCAAGGAGGAGAACATCTGGTTTTAGTAAACCCTAGCCATAAAGCACTCTTTGAGCGCTATCAAGACTATTTACAACAAGGAACAACAAGACTAGCGCAACAAAATGCCAACAATAATTCAGGTGGAGTAATCGTTATCGCTCTATCGGAAATTACTACAGACAAATTGAATAGTCTGAGCGTTACAGGTTCTAGTACCGTGAGTAAAAATGAATTTATGAACGTTGTTGGAGTATTAGAAGGTAAAACCAAGCCAAAAGAAATTATACTTTTTTCAGCTCATTATGATCATTTGGGTGCAGAAGAAAATCAAAGTGATGTTATTTATAATGGCGCTGATGATAATGCCTCAGGAACAACGGCTATACTAAATTTGGCAGAATACTACGCTAACCAAGGAAATAATGATCGTACGCTGATATTTGCTGCTTTTAGTGCTGAAGAAATTGGCGGTTTTGGATCTAGGTATTTTTCAAAGCAATTTGACCCACAATCTATTGCAGCAATGATTAACATTGAAATGGTTGGCAAAGCATCAAAGTTTGGTCCTGGAACGCTATGGATGACAGGAATGGATCGCTCTACTTTAGGCGCTCAATTAAACAAAGCATTAACTACATCGGGTAAAAAGATATATAAGGATCCCTACCCTGAGCAAGGCTTATTCTATCGCTCAGATAATGCCACTTTAGCAAGATTAGGTGTTCCTGCGCATAGTTTTAGTAGCGCTCAACTGGATCAAGATAAACACTATCATCAAACCACTGACGATCTGTCTTCATTGAATTTATCGTCTCTTCATCAAGTTATAGAAATGCTTGTGACAGCAACTCAGCCTTTAGTTAATGGGAGCATTACCCCGTCACGTATTAATAAGAGTTTAGTCAAAAGTAAAGGGCTTATCTTTTAACAGTAAAGGCACTCAGGCAGCAATCACGCCAAGTGGACAACGCATCTGGAACTCTAACTTATTTTTTCCTTCAATCTGAAAACCATGGCGTAAATAAAGCCCTCTTGCAGGATTATGTAATAATACATTAAGGGTGATTGGCAACTGAAGTTGTAATGCTCTTTTTTTTAAAACCGTTAACACCTTACTTCCAATTCCTTCTCCTTGAAATTCTGGCAATATTTGTAATTGTCGAATATGAAGGCTTTTTGTTGTATCGTTTAACGTAATCACCCCTACTTTTAAAACACCAATAGGTTTACGATTTCGTAGGATAATGTGGGAATCATAGAAATGATCTTTGATTCGCTCTAAGTGTTGTTCATTGTTTAACTTTATTTTAGCTTTAGCTAAATGTTCAGACATTGACTTTTTTCGCAGTCTTAATAAAAAATCTACGTCGTCATGTTTTACTTTTCTAAAGCCAATTGTAAATCTCATTTGAAGCTAAATAATAGGGGACAGAATAAATAAAAAGAGTATAACAGAATTACTGACAAGTGAAATTTCAAGTAAGGTATTAATATTTAAAACCATTGAGATAACTAACTATGAGCTCACTAGGTAAAGGTTTAGAGAAGTAATAACCTTGAATATAATCACATTCTAACTCTGTTAGTTGTTGTAACTGTTCTTTAGTTTCAACGCCTTCTGCAACAACTTTTTTTCCTAGTGATTTAGACATAGCAATGATTGTAGAAACTAACACGGTGTCATCTTTATTTGTACTCAAGTCGCTAATAAAAGATTTATCAATTTTTATATAATCAACAGGAAAACGACGTAAATAACTTAACGATGAGTACCCAGTACCGAAATCATCAAGTGCAATAGCACAACCAGCTTCTCTTAACTGATTAAAAAGCAGTTCATTATTGCGCTTATCCGGCGCTAACGCACTTTCTGTTAATTCAAAACAAATATCACTGGGCTTAAGTCCATATTGTTCAATAATAATAAGCCATTGATCGTTTTCACTTTTATTTAATGGAATTTCATACACTGAACGATTTACATTAAAAACTATATTTTTATAACCTTGAGATTTTAATTTTTTTAGTTGACGGCAAGTCTCACCTAAAACAAACTCGCCAAGTAATCTAATCAATGAAAACTCTTCAGCGATGGGAATAAATTCCTCTGGCGAAATCCATTGCCCTTCATTTTGCCAGCGAACTAATGCTTCGAACTTATTAACTTTTTTCTCTATAACTGAAACTATTGGTTGGAAGAATACCTGTAGTGAATTAGTGGATAAGGCTTCGGATAAGGCTTTTTTCAAAAACAATTGTCGATGAACATCTTTTTGCATATTTTGGGTAAAATAATTAAATGAATTACGCCCATTATCTTTCGCATGACACATTGCATATTCTGCTTTTTTAATTATCGTACTTGCATCATCGCTATCACCTCTAAAAAGAACAACCCCCATACTAAGCGTACACCGAATTGATGTACCATGAATGATAAATGGCTCACCAAAGCCTGAAAAAACTCTTGAAATTATATTGTTGATTATTTCATCACTAACAACATTACTTAATAAAATAGCAAAACCATCTCCACTGATACGTGCAACAATGTCAGTATTTTTAGTTAATGACTTTAATCGATTAGCTGCTTTTATTAATAACTCGTCACCAAAATCATGCCCATAAACATCATTAATCTCTTTAAACAAATCAAGATCCATAAACAATAAGCCCATTGGTTCATTATGAGAAAACGAATTAACAGCTAGCGACAGTTTTTCCATAAAAAAAGAGCGATTAGCAATACCCGTTAATAAATCATAACGTGCTTGTCTATATATCTCTTCTTCTGCTTGTTTCTGCTTTGATATATCAAAGAAAAACACAACATAATGGGCAATGTTATTATCTTCATCAAAAATAGCATTTATAGACATATACCCTGGAAAAGTTTCACCATTTTTCTTTTTACCCCAAACTTCCCCTGACCAAATACCGTTATCAAAGATATTCTGCCACATATTATTAAAGAAATATTTATCATGTACCTCAGCTGCAATAGTCGTTGGAAGTTCTCCTTCAACCTCTTTAAAACTGTAACCAGTAATCCGGATAAAAGCCTTATTTATACTTTTAATCTTGCGATGCTTATCACAAACAATAATTGCATCACTACTCTCTTCTATAATTTTATTTCTAGTACGAAGTTCATCTATCAATTCCTGTTTTTCCATCTCCTTTATGATCATGCCACTGAACAACATAAACAAAGAAACTACTTCAACTTCATTTTCAATTTTTTTTCGGTACAAAGCGACTAAAATAGCATAAGTTTCACCTTTGCTATTTTTTAAAGGCACGCCAACATAGCCTGCAATACCCATATCAATTAATAGTTGATCGTTAGGATATATTTTCTGTACGTGAGAGGAATGACAACAAACATCACCTTCGCTAAGCTTATGACAAGGTGTGTCTTGTAAATCATAAGAGAAGTTATCACCGATAACTCCATCATTAGCTAATGATATAGTAGTTGCAACTGTCCGCTCAGAGTTCAATTTAGCAATAAAAACAAAATCTGCTTTTATTGCTTCTGCTAAAGATAAGCAGATGATATCGGTAAAGTTATCCGATGCTGAAGTTGATAAACTATCAATTATTGATTTAACTTTCTCTTCAACCACTGTTTAAAACTTCCTTATATAAATGGCAATGATTCGGTACATAGCGGTATAGAGTTAAAGACATTATGCTAATTCGTACGTTTGCTATTCTATCTAATTTACATTCATCTAGTTATTATAGTACGAATAATTCTTTTATTTTTTATTTATACAGTGAAAGCATGACATTATCGAAAAAAAACAAAGTTACTGCTAGCCTTACTCAGCGTCACCCAACGTTGACTCATACAGAAAATATCAAGGTGATTTCTCATGTCCAACGTGAATCGGATGATTGGCAACTTAATATATTAATGCTTGATGGCGTTGATGTCCCCTTTAAATACAAACGCAAAAAACGTTATAAAAGCCTAAAGGGTAATAGGGTTAATATAACTTATTACCCCGATAATGAAAAAATTGCCGGTTTTGATGTTGAGATAATGAAAGTAGTACGAATTAAAGTGAGTTAACTCTAATAAATAGCACTAAAACCAAATAGTAATGATTATTATTTTTATACTATAAAAACATAATAGATGTTTTTTTTACTTAATATGAATATAAAAAAAAATTATTTTCATGTTTTTACCCTTGTTTTTCAAACAAGCCTTGACGAATGCTCAGGCATATTCCATAAATAAGGTATCGGTATAAAATAATTATTACTACCGAACGTTTATTTAGCGAAAAAGAATAACAAAACTAAATAATTTATTGGGGACTGCTAGAGGAAATTATTATGATATTAAACCATATTTGGGGATTATACGCTCATCCGAAAGATGAGTGGCAAACAATTGAAAAACGTCACGAAACTTTATCATACAGCCTTATGCATATATTAATAGTAGCATTGATTCCTGCTATTTGTAGCTATTATGCTGCAGCACATATAGGGTGGACTATCGGAGTTGGTGATCCCATTAGAATCAGTCAATCTAGTGCGCAAGTGATGTCTGTTGCTATGTATTTTGCTTTAGTTTTAGGCGTATTTGCCTTAGCTTATTTGATTCACTGGATGGCTAAAACTTTTGATGCTAAGCCTAGCTTTATACAGTCATTAGAGTTGGCAGCTTATACTGCTACACCCATGTTAATGATTGGAATCACAACATTATTTCCTGTACTTTGGTTTGTTACCTTAGCAGGACTAGCAGGTTTAACTTATTCAGTATATTTATTATATTCTGGTGTACCTATTATGATGAACATTCCTGAAGGGAAAGCCTTTATATATTCAAGCTCAGTAGTAACTTGTGGCTTAGTATTACTGGTATCCATAATGGCATTTAGTGCAATAATGTGGACAATGGGTTTTGTGCCAGAGTACGTGTCTTAATTAAAATGAGTGATTTACACTTACTTAAAATAAAAATAGCGAGTTAAAAATAACTCGCTATTTTTTTATCGAACTTACAAAATTAATTACTTTTAACCTGTAGCTAAATATTATTATTCTGCGCCTTCGTTATACATATCAATTACAGAATCTGCATTTTTATCTGACTGTTCTTTAGAGCTATTATTTCTCATGGCATCTAGCTTTTCTAAATAAGCATTATCAATATCATTGGTGATATAGTGACCATTAAAGACAGAGGTATCAAAGCCTTTGATCTCTGGGTTTCCTGAGCTAACGGCAGCAACTAAATCATCAATAGATTGAAAAATCAGTTTATCCGCGCCAATTAGAGTACATATATCATCGACATCACGCCCATGAGCAATTAACTCATTAGCACTTGGCATATCGATACCATAAACGTTAGGGAAACGTACTTCAGGTGCAGCTGAAGCAAAATAAACCTTTTTAGCTCCGGCAGAGCGGGCCATTTCGATGATTTGCTCTGATGTTGTGCCGCGAACGACCGAATCATCAACTAGCAGCACACTTTTACCTTTAAACTCAGTTCCAATAGCATTAAGTTTTTGACGTACAGATTTTTTACGTTGCTCTTGCCCAGGCATAATAAAAGTTCGACCTATGTAGCGATTTTTCACAAACCCCTGTCGATAAGGTACGTCCAATTCCAGTGCTATTTGCAAGGCAATATCGCAGGATGTTTCAGGGATAGGGACAACGACATCAATCTCCACATCACTCCATTCTTGAGCAATTTTTTGTCCCAGTTTAGTACCCATTTCTACGCGAGATGCATATACCGACATTTTATCAATAGTGGAATCTGGACGAGCAAAGTATACAAATTCAAAAATACACGGGTTATATACAGGGTTTTCTGAGCATTGTCGGCTATGAAGCTGACCATCTTCAGAGAAAAATATAGCTTCACCAGGCGCTACATCACGAACAAATTCAAATGAACAAGCATCAAGAGCTACGGACTCAGAAGCAATCATATATTCAAATCCGCTTTCAGTTTCACGCTTACCAAAAACTAACGGACGAATACCATTTGGATCACGAAAAGCAACCATGCCATAACCAACAATTAACGCTACTGTTGCATAAGCACCTCGTACGCGCTTATGTACATTAGCAACAGCAGTAAATACATCATCAGGTGTTAATACTACTTGGCTTGTTTGTTGTAACTCGTGACCCAAAATATTCAATAGTAATTCAGAATCAGAAGTTGTATTTACATGACGACGCGCTTCAGTATTCAACCAAACCTTTAACTCTTCAGCATTGGTTAAGTTTCCATTATGAGCTAAAGATATCCCGTAAGGTGAGTTAGCATAAAAAGGTTGAGCTTCAGATGAACTTGACGTACCTGCTGTTGGGTAACGTACATGTCCAATACCGATCGTACCTTGCAGACGCAACATATGGCGGGTATGAAAAACATCTTTTACTAAACCATTGCCTTTTCTAAGGCGAAATGTATTGTTATGAATAGTTACAATACCGGCAGCATCTTGTCCTCGATGCTGTAACACTGTTAATCCGTCGTATAAATACTGATTAACCGGGGTTTTACCGACAATACCAACAATACCACACATGAATTTTTCTCCGCTTGAAACTTAGTTAACTTTAATCAAATAAACAGACTAAGTTAGAAAACTTGATGATTGCTTGAGATACTCAAAAAACCACTCAACAACCAACCTAAATTCAGGTATTAGTTGTGAGCTTTTCCACCAATTACTTGTTGCTGCTCCCGTGAAAGCATCCATAAAGAATAGCACAGCGCTGATAATTAACACGCCACGTAAAGCACCAAATACTAGCCCTAGAACACGATCTGTACCTGATAAACCGGTTTTACTTACTAATTGACCAATAAGGTAATTAACAATAGCTCCCAGTATTAAGGTAGTGATAAACAAGATCGCAATCGCCGCAGCGTTTCGCAAGGTTTGATCGGAAATATTAGTAAGAAGGTTGGCTAAATTAGCGTAAAAAGTACTAGCAATAAAAAAGGCACTGATCCAAATAACCAGTGATACCGCTTCTTTTACAAAGCCGCGTACCAAGCTAATTAATGTTGATATACCTATAACTGCCAAAATGGCGTAATCTATCCAAACCATGTTTTGAATTTCTCATTGATTAGAGGCGCGCATTCTACCAGAATAAAAGTAAAAATACTTACCTTTTTTTAACAAAAATGAATTATTTTACTGGGTAAAAACGTGCTATTTTTCCCTGTACATTCGTTAACTTTTTCAATGCTGGTATCTTTTTCATCAGCGTCGCTTTAATTAACCCAGGGCCTACAAAAACCTTAGTTAAAACACCCTGTTTGGTCTTAATTGGCTTAGTAAAAGCGGTATAGCCATTTTGTTTTAGTTTAGCCACTAGCTCCGCAACATTACTTTTATGCTTAAAGCTACCAAGTTGAATTACCCACGCTTCTTTATTAACTGCTTTCGGCGGTTGTTGCCCTAATATAGGTTTAGTGATTGGGGATGTTATTTTGGTATTGTTAGTGTTATTAGCGATTATTATTGCGGTTTTAGTTGCCGGAGTAATTTTTGTTTTTACAATATCCGTTTTTATCTTTTGATTATCTTTTACTTGAAGGCTGCCTTTACTGCTATTTTGTATATTACTCTGAGCAGCTGTGTCTTTTTTCAATAGTGCATCTTGTGCTTGTTCGTTAGAAACGCTCTCTTTCTTTTTTAGAACGAGCTTTGTTTCTGGAAAAGGCTTTTGAGTCATTTCTCCCGTAAAAGCAGGAATTTGGGGTATTTGCTCAAAGTCAGTTCTATTCGATTTCTTTTTACCATCGAGTAAATCAGGTAAAAATATAATGACTGCAGCTGCAACCATAACAGTACCAACAAGGCGATTTTGAAACGGTGTAGACAAGTGACACTCCAAGAAAATAAGATATGCGCTAAAATTAACTTAACCCAACTTAAACTAATAATCGCCTAATTTCAGCAACTGTATAAAAAGAACCAAAAATAAGAATTAAATCGGTCGGCTGCGCGTTTTTATTCGCTATTCTAAAGGCTTGAGTGATATTGTCAAAGCAATTGATTGAATTAGTAAACTTAGCTAACTCACCTTTCATAATGTCTATTGATGCTGCTCTTGGAACCGATAACTGTGCTATATACCAATCATCAATAAGATCATTAAAAGGCTGTAAAGTATTACTGATGTCTTTGTCTGCTAACATGGCAACAACAGCGATGACGCGGTGATATTGATTCTGCTGTTTCAATTGTGCTATTTTTTTTGCTAAGTATCGCCCTGCATGTGGATTATGACCAACATCAAACATAACATCACACTCATCTACTTCATTATTGCTAAATAATTCAGTTCGACCTGCAACTTTAGTTTTTTCTATTAAGGCATTTACTTTCTCGGTTGTTAACACAACACCAAGTTGCGTTAATACCATAAGTGCCGTGCAAACATTATCTCTAGGGATATGAGGACTAACTAAGTCAGGTAACGAAATCGATTCATCATTAAAAGCATTATAGTTCCATTGCCATAAGCCTTGTTCTCTATCACCTTCCTGCTCAAGCACTGTAAAATCTTGTTCACGTATTTTTATTTTATTTCTTGCTTCTTCAGTAATTACATTGGCAATAGCATGATTGATATCTTCAGCATATTTAATGACAGAATTAGGAGAATTAATATCACCAATAACAATATGTTGGTTGGCACGAAAAACACCCGCTTTTTCAAAGCCGATAGTTTCTCTATCATTGCCTAAAAAGGCCTGATGATCCAAATCAATGGTCGTAACAACCGCGACATCAGCATCAATAATATTTGTTGCATCAAGTCTTCCACCAAGCCCGACTTCAAGAATAATCACATTTGGCTTCATCTCCATTAAAATGATGAAAGCCGCTAACGTAGTATATTCATAATAGCTTAACGAAATTTCTGCTCTTGCTCGTTCGATTTGTTCAAAAGCTTTAATAAAATCTTGATCACCAACATCAACTTTATTTATTCTCAGCCTTTCATTGAAACGTTCAATATGAGGTGAAGAATATACTGCAACACTTAACGATTGTTCATTCATGTGCTCTTCAAGTAGTGCATTTTCCAAAAAGGCACAAGTGGTTCCTTTGCCATTTGTGCCAGCAACGGTTATTACGCGAGCGAAGTCAAAATTGATATTTAATCGTTTACCAACTTGCCCAATACGCGATAATCCCAGGTCTATCTCGGTATTGTGAAGGTTTTCTAAATAACAAAGCCACTCGTTAAGATCTTTACAATCTTTAGAGTGGCTTGAAGTATTTTCTAACATTTATTGCTCTGTATTTATGTTTACTTAACTTTCAGAAAGTGGGCTAACTTGTCCCATAAACTTTCCTAACATGCGCGCTAAAGTTTCACGCATGTTGCGGCGATCTATAATCATATCAATAGCACCTTTTTCCAGTAAAAATTCACTACGCTGAAATCCTTCAGGTAACTTTTCTCTCACTGTTTGTTCAATAACACGTGGGCCGGCAAAACCAATTAATGCTTTTGGCTCAGCAACGTTAATATCACCTAACATAGCCAAACTTGCAGAAACCCCACCCATCGTTGGATCGGTCATTACAGACACGTAAGGTAAGCCTTTTTCGCTCATTTTAGCTAATGCGGCGCTAGTTTTAGCCATTTGCATTAACGAGAATAGAGCTTCTTGCATACGTGCACCACCACTAGCGGAGAAACAAATAAAAGGTAAATTATTTTCCAAACAGTATTCAACACCTTTTACAAAACGCGCACCAACAACAGAGGCCATTGAGCCGCCTAAAAATGAAAATTCAAAGGCTGCAACTACCACAGGCATGCCATGAAGCTCACCTTTCATTACAACTAATGCATCTTTTTCACCCGTTTTTTTATTTGCAGCACTCAATCTATCTTTGTATCGTTTAGAATCTTTGAATTTTAAAATATCTTGTGCTTCAAACTCTTCACCAAGCTCTTGCCTGTTATCTTGGTCAAGAAAACTATCAATACGCTTACGAGCACTAATGCGCATGTGATGATCACATTTTGGACAAACAGAGATTTGGCGCTCTAGTTCAACTTTATATAATACTGCATTACATGCAGAGCACTTACTCCAAACGCCTTCAGGGATATTGCGTTTTTGAGTAGAGTTTGCTTTTGGGAGAATTTTTTCTATCCAGCTCATAATTTTATTTTTGCCTATTGCAAGGAATACATATCAACTTATTAGTGAGAATTTTCACTTTTATAGTTAACTAAAAAAAGAATGCTAATTTAACAGTTAATTAGAACATACTTTAGCCTGCAGTTAATATAAAAAACTGGTCTGGCCTGTAGTTTTTATTCCTAATTTTTGAATTAATTTAAAAAAAGTGGACCAAAAGGTCTTTTAGGTAGATTAAATTGTTTCGGATAATCAACTTCAACAAAATATAAACCTTCAGGAGGAGCAGTTACACCCGCTAAACAGCGGTTTTTATGCACTAGCACTTCTTTTATCCAAACAGGAGATTCTTGTGCTTGTCCAACTCTCATTAGACTTCCAACAATATTTCGCACCATATGATGTAAAAATGCATTAGCCTTAACATCAACAATAATATAATCGCCTTGACGGGTTATCTCGCAATGAAAAATAGTTCGGATTGGGGAATGTGATTGACAATGGACCGTACGAAATGAAGTAAAATCATTTTTTCCAATAAGATGTTGAGCCCCTTGCTGCATTAACTTTTCATTCAGAGGATAATGGTGATGGCTAATACCATAACTAAGAATCGCTGGACGTAACCTGTTGTTATAAATAATATAGCGATATCGTCTAGCGGTTGCACTAAAACGTGCATGAAATTCTTCGTCAACCGCTTTAACCCACGTAATCGCGATATCATCAGGTAAGTGAGTATTTACACCTAAGGTCCATGCGATATCTTTACGAACTTTAGTGGTATCGAAGTGAACAACCTGATTAGTTGCATTTACACCTGTATCCGTGCGGCCAGCGCAAATAACTTCTATAGGTTCATCTGCAATCTTTGATAATGCTTGTTCAACTTTTTGCTGAACACCTATAACATTTTTTTGTCGCTGCCAACCACAGTAATTTCTACCATCATATTCAACACCTAACGCATAACGCATGTAAACCCCTTCAAACGCAGCTTTGATGGACTTATATCCAACCTACCTATTTAAGAGGCGCATTATCTATTATTTTCTACGCTATGCCAACGCTTGTTAAACTTATCATATCTCGCTTCAATGCCTTTGCATTCATATCCTAACGAGACTACAAGTTGTCTAACATATTTTGCGCTGTAATCTGTTGCTGAGGGTCTCCTTGCTTAATAACTTCTTGCAAGATCGCGTGAGCATTGTCTTGATCGCCAATTTCAATATAAACTTTAGCTAAATCGAGCTTTGCTGCCATACCATTTTCATCAATATCTACGTCAACTTGCTTAATCCCATCTGTAAATTCTGGGAATTCATTTAACCCCACATCAATATTAGCTTTATCATAAGGCTCATTATCGCTCACTTCATATTGACTTTCTGATAGTAAAGAGTCGACAGAGACAAAATCTTTCTCATTTTCATTGACTGGCTCACTATCAACCGTAGAAAGATTTGAGTCAATATTATTAAAACCTGCCAATTCAAGATCATCATTCGCAGTTAAGTTTTCATTAAAATCAACTGACTCACCAGCAACAACAGACTCTTCTTCAATATTTGCTAATAACTCATCAAAATCTAAACTGTCTAATTCTTGAATATCATTTATTTCAGTTGCTTCTGATACTTGACTCTTATCTACATGTTCATCGTTAAGTAAATCCGCAAGAACATTTTGATCAGAGAAATCAGGTGTTAACTCAATAGCATGTTCTATTTCTTGCTCATTTAATAATTCAGCAAGCGTGTCTTCATCAAACGCTCCGTCAGCTAGGTCATCACCAATATCTAACTTTGTTTCTTTTATCGCATCTGGCTCTGTTGTGAGATTTTCAACATCTTCAAGGAGTGCATCAATATCAAATTCATCATTAGAAAAGTCGTTTTTTGAAGCATCAGTTCTGCTTTGCTCTTTCTCTGCAGAATTAGCCAATATATCATCAAAATCAGTGGCGATAAGCGGAGCGATATATTCCTCAGTCAGACTTTCAATTTTAGCCTTATTTGGTGCTTTTTCGACTACAGGCGCTTCATCTACCGACATGGTATCAAGTAATGCGTCGATGTCATCGGGATCGGTTATTTCTGTTTGGTCACTATCATCTGTTGATGGCGTTTCTTCAGCTACAGGCGCTTCATCTACCGACATGTTATCAAGTAATGCATCAATGTCATCGGGATCGGTTATTTCAGCTTGAGCAGTATCGTCTGTTGATGGTGTGTCTTCTGCTACAGGCGCTTCATCTACCGACATGGAATCAAGTAGTGCATCAATGTCATCAGGGTCGGTTATTTCTGTTTGAGCATTATCGTCTGCTGTTGATGGCACTTCTTCGGCTAAAGGTGCTTCATCTCCCCCCATGGAATCAAGTAGTGCATCAATATCATCGGGATCGGTTATTTCTGTTTGGGCATTATCATCTGCTGATGGTGCTTCCGCAGCTATAGGCGCTTCATCAACCGACATGGTATCAACTAATGCATCAATATCATCGGGGTCAGTTATTTCTGTTTGGGCAGTATCATCTGTTGATGGCGCTTCATCTCCCCCAATGGAATCAAGCAATGCATCAATGTCATCGGGATCAGTGACATCTGTTTGGTCATTATCATCTGTTAGAGGGTCTTCATCGTCTCCTATGGAATCAAGCAATGCATCAATGTCATCAGGATCAGTAATATCTGCTTGCTCATTGTTGTCGTTTACAGACTTTTCATCAGCCTCCATTGAAACAAGCAAAGCATCATCAATATCTACTTCTTCGATATTTGAGGTTGCTTCGTCTTCAACGGCTAATTCTTCATCAAGATTACCCAATAAATCGTCAAGATCACTTTGATCTAGTTGGTTATCAACTAGAACTTCATTTTCATCAGTTTTTAGTTCTTCTGCTGGGTCATCATCGATAAGAAAAGAATCAAATTCA
>JAWUXK010000104.1:0-24057 GCA_034111385.1 Colwellia sp.
TGGCTAAGCAAATGATTGAAGCCGGTGCTTGTGCACTTCAAATTGAAAACCAAGTAGCTGATGAGAAACAATGTGGTCATCAAGATGGTAAAGTAACTGTGCCTCATGCTGATTTCCATTCTAAGATTCGTGCATTACGTCATGCATTCTTAGAACTAGGAATCGACAACGGTCTTATCGTTGCTCGTACTGATTCTGAAGGTGCTGGTCTTACAAAAGAAATTGCTGTTGTTAAAGAGCCAGGCGATTCTGGTGATATCTATAACTCTTTCTTAGACGTTGAAGAAATTAACGTAGCTGATATGGAAGAAGGCGATGTATGCTTTAACCGTGACGGTAAATTAGTTCGTCCTAAGCGTTTACCTTCAGGTTTATACCAATTCCGTCAAGGTACTGGTCATGAACGTTGTGTATTTGATTGTATCGGTGCATTGAATGCAGGTGCAGATTTACTATGGATTGAAACTGCAGTTCCAACAGTACACGAAATTGCTGGCATGATGGATGACGTTCGTAAAGTTCATCCAACTGCGAAACTTGTTTATAACAACTCTCCATCTTTTAACTGGACACTTAACTTCCGTCAGCAAACATATGACGCAATGGTTGAAGCGGGTCAAGATGTATCGGCATACGTTCGTGCTGACTTAATGAAAGCTGAATATGACGAAACTGAATTGTCTGCAGTTGCTGATGAACGCATTCGTACTTTCCAAGCAGATACTGCACGTGAAGCTAACGTATTCCATCACTTAATCACTCTACCTACTTACCACACTACTGCGTTGTCTGTAGACAACCTAGCTAAAGAGTACTTCGGTGAGCAAGGTATGCTTGGTTATGTTAAGAAAGTTCAACGTGAAGAGATTCGTCAAGGTATCGCATGTGTTAAACATCAAAACATGTCAGGTTCTGACATGGGTGATGACCACAAAGAATACTTTGCTGGTGAGAATGCTCTTAAAGCAGGCGGCGCGAAAAACACTTCTAACCAGTTCAACTAATCGTTGATTTGTTAAGAATTAATTAGAGTTTGTAAAAACTCTAAACAAATATAAAAGCTAGAGTTATTAAAACTCTAGCTTTTTTGTTTTCTTGGCTTGTAGAAAAGAGAAAATAGAAAGCTATTTATAGCTAGATATAAATCGAAGGTGGGAATAATTGGGAGGATACTACTGCTATTGTCATTATATTGAGAGTAAAATAACAGTAGTATAAAAATAGATTAGAAATTATAAATTAGTGTCATTGAGGTTTCTGTATTGGTTTTTTCATATTCAGGCTCAACTTCAGTATCATAATCTATACGTAAAGCGAATTTCAGCTGTAGTGAGTCAATTAACTGAGCCGTTACAGAGGTCTCAGATTTATAAACACTATTATCACCTGACTTAGTCGCTTGTTTAGCAATAAGGTGTTGTTTAAATTCTACATGTTCATTGAGTTTATGGGTATAAAGCGCTTGAGCTTGTACGATAAGGCTAGTGTTACTGTCTGAAGTTGCACGGGTAACATCATATTTTACACCCGGGCCAATATCAGCAAAGAACGAAGAGGTTTCAGTTTTAAGTAACTGGCGCCCCCAACCGGCAGAAAAAGAACTTTGTGATTTAAAACCACTAAATTTATCTTGTTCATGAGCAAGGTTGCCGTAAAGATAGTTTTTACCCTCTTCACCTATGGTGTAGTTGGTTTGAGTAACGATATCCCACTTATTATCGGTGGTTACGAACTCATCGTTGCCAGAGCCATCTTCCTTTTCTAATTTTTTAGCTAGAATATTGAAGGCTAATGAAGATCTCCACTTAGCTTTTTCATGCTTAAGATTAAAACCAGCTTTAATATCAGCACTTTTTGTATTGCCGGTTTTATATAAAAAACCTAGCTCAGCTGATGCTGTGTAAGGTGATTTATCTTCGGCTGATACCGCGTATGATACAACAGGTAATAGGAATAACGCTGTTAATGTGGATTTACGAACCATGGGGACCCTTTTTTATATTTGATATGTTAATTCCGGAGGATTATATCAGGTGTAATTTTATTGTTAAATATAAGGTTGGTTTAAAAACTATATACCAGTGTGACTGCGGTTTGCGTATCTAAGTTTTCTTTATGCTCTTCAACATCACTATTATAGTTAAGCGTAAAAGTAAATTTAAGTTGTAATGATGAAATTAGCTTAGTTGTTATGGAAGTTTGTGCTTTATAAATACTATTCTCGCCTGTCTTTATTGCTTGCTTGGCACTTAGGTGTTGTTTAAATTCGACACTTTCACCTAATGTTCTTATGTATATAGCTTGAACCTGAATAATCCATGAGGTTATTGTGTTGGATGCTTCATTTGCTGTAGCTCTAAATTCATCACGCTTAAAACCAGGCCCAATATCTCCCCAAAGTGACGCTTTCTCTGCTTTATACCAGTGTTTACCCCAACCAGTAGAAATAGAGCTTTGTTTGAGAAAACTACTAAAATCATTTTCTTCATACCAAACATTACCATATATATAGTGTTTATCACTACTGTCAAAGGTGTAGTTAGTTTGAGAAGCTACCGTCCATTTTTGATCGGTAGTTTTAAAATGTATATCACCGGTATCCGCATCAGCTTTATCGGCTTTTTTTATCAATAAATCTATGTTTAACAGACTTAACCAGCGGTCTTTTTCTGCACGTATGTCAAGTCCCGTTTTTATATCAGCGCTATGAGTATTACCCGTTTTGTATAAAAAACCTAGCTCAGCTGAGGCAACCAGTATTGGTTTTATTTTGTTAGTTTGTGTGAGTACATTTTTTTGTAGGCTAGATAAAATGTCAGTAGCAGTCGCCTGTGAACGGATTTTTTCTGCACTTATAGAAGCCTGCTTATTTTCATTTTGACTGTCACTGACTTGTGCGCAAACACTAACCGTGGAGAAAGAAAACAATGTAAGTACTAAAAATCGAAGCATTTTAATCTCAAATTTAACTTGGTAAACCTTAACTGGATGGCGTTAAGTTATTGTAGTCGAAGAAAAAATAATTGATTTCTAAGCGGATATACAAGCGAGGTATTATAACGGCTAGGGGTAAATCACAATTTTTAAAGGAGAACATTATAAATAGTTTATATTTATTTTAAAGAGGATTTGTGTATGAAAGTAAAAAGAAAAGAACCACCTATCAGTACAAAACATCTAGATGGTTCGAATATGCTTAGTTATATATTACTTTATTAGCGCATTTAATTTACCCGATTGATAAAGATCAAACATGGTATCAAGGCTAATGGGCTTTATTTTACTGGCATTACCTGCAGTGTTGAACGCTTCATAACGCGCAATACAAATTTCAGACATTGCTTTAGTTGTTTCTGCTAAAAATTTACGCGGATCAAATTCACTAGGGTTATGTGCTAGAAAGCGTCTGGTTGCGCCTGTTGAAGCTAATCGTAAATCAGTATCAATATTGACTTTACGAACACCGTTTTTAATACCTTCTTGAATTTGCTCAACCGGTACACCATAAGTTTCTGGGATATTGCCACCATATTCATTAATAATAGCTAACCATTCTTGTGGTACAGACGATGAACCATGCATAACTAAATGAGTATTAGGGATACGGTTATGAATAGCTTTGATTCGATCAATGGCTAAAATATCATCTGTTGGTGGGCGAGTAAATTTATAAGCTCCGTGTGAGGTACCACAGGCAATCGCTAAGGCATCTACTTGAGTTTTTTGTACAAAATCAGCCGCTTCTTCAGGGTTGGTTAACATTTGTTCCATTGTTAATTTACCTACTGCGCCAATACCATCTTCTTCGCCAGCTTCACCTGTTTCTAATGAGCCTAAACAGCCCAACTCACCTTCAACCGATACACCACAAGCATGCGCCATTTCAACGGTTCTGCGTGTTACGTCGACATTATATTCATAACTACTAGGTGTTTTACCATCGTCCATTAATGAACCATCCATCATTACTGATGAGAAACCCAGTTGAATAGAGCGCTGACATACACTAGGTGAGGTACCGTGATCTTGATGCATAACTACAGGAATATGAGGAAACTCTTCAATTGCAGCTAAAATTAAATGGCGTAAAAATGGGGCTCCGGCATATTTACGAGCACCTGCAGAGCCTTGTAAAATAACAGGGCTATCCGTTTTATCTGCTGCAATCATAATTGCGCGCACTTGCTCTAAATTATTTACATTAAATGCTGGGATTCCATATTCAAACTCTGCAGCATGATCAAGCATTTGACGCATTGAAATTAAAGCCATTGGTTACTCCTAGATTAGTCAATTAAATGTTTTGTTTAATACAATGAAAATTTTCTACTTCAATTACGAAATTATATCAGAGTTTAAACATTTCTTGCAGTGAAAGTTATAGTTTTGAAGGCTCGGTGGGGAATGTAAGTTTTTCTAACTAAACTCATAGATAAACTTGATGAAAAATAGCTGTTTTTATGAGGTTTTTGTTTTTATGTGTGAAAGTTAACCAGATTCATTAGTATCGTTTTTACCGCTAAAAACCGGTTGTTTTCTAAAGTTTTAATGTCGGAAGTTGCAAAGAATATGATTGATATAGCGCTAAACCCCCTAAATCACTTCAAGATACCGTAATCAGTATTTTTAAGCGCTTAGGGGACTATAGAAACGAACAAAAAACTTGTTACTGTTTACTTGCTCTTTGTTCTAATATTTCAACAGCAGGTAGTTTTTTGCCTTCTAAGAACTCTAAAAAGGCACCGCCACCAGTAGAGACATACGACACTTTGTCTTTAATATTATATTTATCAACAGCAGCTAAGGTATCACCACCACCAGCAATTGAAAATGCAGCGCTATCAGCAATAGCATGAGAAAGCACTTCAGTACCTTTTGCAAAAGCATCCATTTCAAATACGCCTACAGGGCCATTCCATAAGATAGTGCCAGCTGACTTGATAATTTCGGCAACCTTCTGCGCGGTTTCTGGGCCATAATCAATAATGTCGTCAAGTGGATCAACTTCAGCAGCTGATTTTATTTCGGTCACTGAATCATGCTTCCAATCGCTAAATCCGTCACGGGTTACGGTAACGTCGTCAGCAAAAATTACTTGGGTTTGTGAACATAATCGTTGAGCTTCTGGAATTAAATCAGCTTCATACAATGATTTACCTACTTCATTACCCGCTGCCGCAACAAATGTATTTGAAATACCACCACCCACAACAATAGTGTCAGCGATTTTAGATAATGAATCCAAAACGGTAAGTTTAGTGGATACCTTTGAACCACCAACAATTGCAACAAGAGGACGAGCAGGGTTATCTAATGCTTTACCTAAAGCATCTAATTCACCCACTAGCAATGGACCAGCACAAGCGATAGGTGCATATTTAGCTACACCATGAGTACTGGCTTGGGCGCGATGGGCTGTTCCGAAAGCGTCCATGACAAAAATATCACAAAGGTTGGCTAGTTGTTGTGCTAACTCGTCATTATTCTTCTTTTCGCCTTGATTAAAACGAACATTTTCGAAAATAACTAATTCGCCAGCAGCAACTTCAACACCGGATAAGTAATCTTTTACTAGGCGTACAGGGCAATTAAGGGCTGCTGTTAGATAATCAGCAACAGGTTGTAGTGAATATTTTGCATCGTATTCACCTTCCGTTGGGCGACCTAAATGCGACATTACCATTACTTTTGCACCAGCTTCTAAAGCAAGTTTTATGGTAGGTAAGGCTGCTTGTAAACGCGCATCTGAGGTGATTTCACCTTCTTGCACAGGTACGTTTAAATCTTCACGTATAAGCACACGTTGTCCGGCTAAATCTAGATCAGTCATGTTAATTATTGACATTTTTAAGGCTCCAAAAAGGTTAATCTTTTTCTAATAAATCAGTGGTTTTTAATGAAAATTCAGCTAATAAGTCATGAATGAAACGGTTTAATTCACCGGCCATCAAGGCGAAATCAGCATCTAATTTTGCAATGATATCGTCAGTATCAATATCATCATTTTGTTCTTGTATAACATCAAAAAATTTAATGCGTTTAATTGCTAAATCATCACATAGAATAAAAGACAAAGATTCATCCCATTCCATTGCGGCTTTAACCATGTATTTGTCGGCATCTAAATGAGATTTAATTTCATCGCTATCAAGGTCTTGGTTTTTTACACGAATAACAGCACCATCATCGCCCATCGCGTTAAATTCTGCTTCCATTCCTAACTGAAACTTTGGACCTAAATTTTTCTTAATTAACCAGTCTGTCATGGTTTCATCAGCAGCAACATCTGGCTCTAAACTGGTGACAGGCAATGTTCCTAGCACTTTTCTTAATAGTGCAAGAAGATCTTCTGCTTTACCTCGAGAGCTTGAGTTGATCACGATTATATTGTCTTTTGGGCTAATATAAGCGTGGGTATCCGAAATACGTGAGAAAGCGCGTGGTAATAATTCGAAAATAATATCTTCTTTAAATTGCTCTTTTTCTTTTTTAGTAGCACCGCGACCTTGTTCTTGCTCAAGTAAGTTGATTTTTTCTTCAATCATCTCTTTAATAACAGGTGCGGGTAGTATTTTCTCTTCTTTACGAGCACAAATCAAAAAGTTGTCGTTAGCGCAATGAACACTTGAATGCCCATGTTTCCCAAGTGCATTTACCCAGCCAAAATGTGCTAATTCAGTTGAGCCACAGGGGGTAAAAAGATGTTCGCAAAGGTGTTTTTCTAACGCCTCTTCTGTCAACTCAAAAGGTCGAGTGAAAGCGAAAAAGTATAGGTTCTTAAACCACATAAATTGCATCCTAGGCATTGATAGCTTTTGTAAGCTGTTTTTTAAAAAAGCTATGATACCTGAAAAGCATACACTCCAACAACTTCAATCCGCATGCAAAGGTATTCTATGACACCGTAATTATGTGCTTACAGGTAACGCATATCGGGAAATTCAATATGATAACTTAAACCAGGATTATTTTTGTTGATTACTTCAATACTGCCGTTAAGCGTATCAACAACTAAGTTATGAATAATATGTGTGCCTAACCCGGTTCCCCCTTGATTAACCTTGGTTGTATAAAAGGGTAAAAATAAATTCTCTATCCCATCCTCTGTTAACCCATGGCCATTATCGGCATAATCTAAATGTAAGGTTTGTTGGTGTAAGCTAATATTAATTGTTATTTCTCCACGGTTTATATTTTCAAAGCCGTGAAATATTGAATTAATAATTAAGTTAATGATTACTTGCGCTATAGCCCCAGGATGGCTGGAAATTTCAATGTTTTTATCACAATCAACTTTAATACTGTGGTTGCTTTTCTTTAATTTAGGGTGCAATGAGTGAATTATTTCATCTATATATTCTGACATAACAATAAGACGAATTTTATCACTCGTTTGATCGACAGCGACTTGTTTAAAGCTTGTTATTAAGTCCGAAGCCCTATTTAAGTTATAGATCAGTAAGTCAGTACTTTCGTGAGCATGCTCAATAAAGCTTTCTATACTTTGTTTTGATAATTTTTGTTGGTTAAAATCTTGTTTTAATCGAAGCAATAAATCTAATAAATAACTCGCTGAAGTAATGCTTATCCCAATAGGTGTATTTATTTCATGTGAAACTTCAGCGCTAAGCATACCCAGAGAAGTCATTTTTTCCGATTCTAAAAGACGCTCTTTCGCTTTATTTAATTCTAAAATTGAGTTCTGTAAATCTTTATTCGTCGTCATTAACGTTTTTTCGGTACTACGGCGACGATTGTTTTCGTCTTGCAATGTTTGTTTTTGTTTAAGTAATTCTCTTTGTTGAATCTCCATTTTGAGCATAGTGCTACTTAATGAAGAGGTTTTACGTGCGACTTCTTGCTCAAGTTGAAGGTTTTGTTCGTCTAGTTGCTCTTTGACTTCGTTTGTTTCTACCTGTGAAATCGCTAATTTATCTTTAAAGTCTATTAACGCATCGATCAAATTGTTATAAGCATCGCCAAGAAGGTTTAATTCGTTTTTCTCGTAATTCATTGCGTATAACTTATGTGCCGCAGGATCATCTAAATCCACTTGATTAATTTGTTCGGTTAGTTCTTGTAAGGGAGCGGTTAGCAATTTATTGAATGCTAAAGTAAATAGAAAAACTAAAAAAGCGGTTTTAACGATGGCATTGCCAATGAGAAAGTAAATTCCGACCTTTATTCGGCTAAATATTACAGAATCGCTTGATAATAATGTCACGTGTCCTACGGAAGTAGCGCGACCTGAAAACTCAAAAACTAAGGGGAATGAATGACCAAATAGTCCTTCAGAGCGGGAACTGATTCTTTGCGCTTCACCCGATGGTGTATTATCACTGTCCATCTTTAATTGTTCAGGAGAAATCACTTCACCTAATTGAGTAATAATATTATTGCCTTCATCAATTACGGTTATTCCTTTTATCATTGGAATGGCAACTAAACCTTCAGCAATATCGATAGTTTGCTGCATATTTAATTCCCAAATAGCACGCGTTAAACTACCACTGATTGTTTTTTCTAACGTCAATAGCTCGCTATTTATATGATTTTTAGTATTAAAATATTCGGCAACAATTTGAATACCTGTAACTGTCACCGTTAAAATGAAATAAACAGAGAGTACTTTAGTAAGGAGTTTCCGTGAAATACTCGTTATTATCATATTATTTAATCAAGTTCCGGTAGGTTAAGTTAATCATTATTATGGTAATTTTAGATGGTTTTTCGCAGGCTAGCTGAAAGCAATATGAGCATAAAAAACATTTTTGTAAATATTTTGCTTTGTCATATTCGTGTAATAAAAAAATAATAGCATAGCCACCAATGAATTTAGAACTTGTTATTAATTTAATTTAACAAAATATTTTACTTATAAAAAAGGCTTTAAAACATGAAATTAGTTAAAAATACACTAGCACTAACAATATGCTCAATTATTGCTGTACCAACATTCGCTGCTGAAATAACGCTACCTAATATTGAAATTTATGGCCGTGCCGATGTTTCTGTACAATCATCAGATGAGGGTGATGGTAGCTTTACTGAAGTTAAAAGTAATGCTTCACGCATTGGCTTTAAAGGGACTCAAAAACTAAATGATGACCTAGAAGTTGTTTATAAAGCTGAATTTGAAGTTGATATTGATGGTGATGGCGATGTATTTAAAGCACGTAACCAATATATCGGCTTAAAAGGCGGTTTTGGTGAAGTGTTATTGGGTAAAAACGACACGATGTTAAAACAATCGCAAGGTAAAGTAGATTTATTTAGTGATTTAAATGGTGATATTAAAAATTTGTGGAAAGGTGAAAACCGTATGGCAGACACCATTTCTTATAAGTCACCTAAATTTAACGACTTCAGTGTAGGCGTAACTTATATAGCTGAAGATGAAGTTGATGGTGAAGATGGTGTATCTGTTGCGGTTTTTTATGGTGATAAAAAGCTTAAAAAATCTGATATATATGCATCTGTAGCCGTGGATTCTGAAGTTAAAGGCTATGATACTACTCGTGCAACAGTTCAAGGTAAAGTATCAGGCGTTACTTTAGGTTTAATTATTCAAAACCAAGAGAACGTAGATACAGGTGCAGAAATGGACGGTATTATGGTTTCTGCTAAATATAAAGTTGGTTCTGCTACTACCTTAAAAGGCCAGTATCAAATTGCTGACCATAAAGATAGTGAAAAGAATACAGGTTTCACAGCAGGTGTTGATTATAAGTTAGCAAAAAACACTAAGCTTTTTGCTTTTTATACCACTTATGATATGAAAACTTCTAACACAGATGAAGATTACTTAGCTGCTGGTATTCAATACAAATTCTAAAGAATTGTATTATACCTGTTAAGTATTAAGGGAATATAGCCTGTTTTTTCTCAATAATTTGTCGGTGAATATTTTTTGTACAAAGATAGAGAAAGCAATCGATAGCTAATCTGTATCTGCTTAGAGTAAAACAGTTACTCGCTATATTTTTATAAAGCACCATTCGTCATGTTTGGTGCTTTTTTGTTTTTAAACGTTATGCTTTGTATGCTCAGTAAAGCACTCATTATCATCATCGCTAATTGCTCTAAAGGGATAGGTGAAATAGAAGGTCGACACAGGGTGGGTGATTTATTATGATCACCTGATGCACTTAACCGTTAAAAATTTAATTTTGGAAACCCATGACCATTCTATCCATGATCGTTGCTACCGCTGATAATAATGTTATCGGAAAAGATAATACTATGCCGTGGCATTTGCCTGCTGATTTAGCCTATTTTAAAAAGGTCACTTTAGGTAAACCTATTATTATGGGAAGAAAAACCTATGAGTCAATTGGTAGACCATTACCTGGGCGTAGGAATATTGTTATTTCGCGAGATGAAACCTACATACCACAAGGAAAAGGCGCAGAGGGAGTTGATACGGTCACTTCAGTTGAGCAAGCACTAGCACTAGTTGATGGCTCTGATGGCAGTGAACCAGTAGAAGAAATAATGGTGATTGGTGGTGGGGCAATCTATAAACACTGTTTACCTAGCGCAGATCGTTTATATGTTACCCATATACACGCAACCATTGACGGTGATACTCAGTTTCCAAGTTATGATGATGGCTGTTGGGAAAAAATGGGGAGTGAATTACGATCAAGTGATGACAAAAATGCTTACGATCTAGATTTTTGTGTTTACCAACGAATATCAAATGCAGGGTAAACAGCTTTTTATTTCTTTGTGATATTATTTTGGCGCTGTAGCGCTAGTTTTAGAGAAAAAGTATATGTTTCATTTAGTTCTGCATTTTGTCGTTCCCGCCTTAGTTACTGGATTATTTTATCGAAAAATATGGAAAACGGCCTATCTCTTGCTGATTGTGACAATGTTGGTAGATATAGACCATTTATTCGCTAACCCAATATACGATCCCAATCGCTGCAGTATTGGCTTTCACCCCTTACATCAACTGTGGTTTATTGTTCTTTATATCGCGTTTTGCTTTATACCAAAGACAAGGCTAATTGGCCTTGGTTTAATTATTCATATGGCACTGGATGCTATAGATTGCCAAGTAACTAATGGAGTGTGGGTCAACTAACAAAAAGGTTTCTGGTATGATTCAATTGCTACATATCTAGATTTACACGTTTATAGGGTTATAGATTTTTTGTGAATGTTTTTATAATAGTCAAAATAGTTCTAATTCAGTCTATTACAGTCAAAAAAGCCGATATTGTTTTAAAACAATATCGGCTTTTAAAAAGGTTTCAGCTTATGGCTCTATAATAAGTGACTATTGTGTGACGAAGTCTAAAATACCTAAGGCCGCTTTACGGCCTTGATCAACAGCTGTAACCACTAAATCTGAGCCAAGTACCATATCACCACCAGCAAATATATTTTGTTCACTGGTTTGTAAAGCAAAGTCACTATTTTCTACAGCAACCACACGGCCACGTGAATCTAGCTCAACACCTGCATCTATCATCCATTGTGGTGGGCTAGGTAAGAAGCCAAAGGCGATAACAACAGCATCTGCTTCCATAATAAACTCAGAACCTTCAATTGGCTCTGGGCTACGTCTACCATTAGCATCAGCAGCGCCAAGTTGGGTTTTAACAAACTTAACACCAATTGCTTTGCCAGTGTCATCAGTAGCAATATCTAACGGTTGAATGTTAAATTCAAAGTTAACACCTTCTTCTTTAGCATTTTGTACTTCGCGTGGTGAGCCGGGCATATTGGCTTCATCACGGCGATAGGCACAAGTTACTTCGGTTGCACCTTGTCTGATGGATGTGCGAACACAATCCATCGCAGTATCACCACCACCGAGAACGATAACTTTTTGGTCATCAAAATTAACATATTCTTTAGCATTATCAGTGATACCCATTAATTTTTGAGTATTACCAATCAAGAAGTCTAAAGCGCTATATACACCCGCAGCACCTTCATGCTCAAAACCACCTGTCATGTCGGTATAAGTGCCAAGGCCTAGAAAAACAGCATCATATTCTTTGCTTAGTTCTTCAAAGCTAATATCAACACCCACGTTTACATTGAGACGAAACTCAATGCCCATGCCTTCAAATATTTCACGGCGGGTTTGAATAACTTCTTTTTCTAATTTGAAAGAAGGAATGCCAAACGTTAATAAACCACCAATTTGCGAGTGTCGGTCGAATACTACCGCATCAACGCCATTTCGCGTTAATACGTCAGCACAAGAAAGACCAGCAGGGCCTGCACCTATAATTGCGACGCGTTTACCTATTTTTTCTACTCCTGACAAATCAGGTTTCCAGCCTTGAGCAAATGCAGTGTCGGTAATAAATTTTTCGATATTACCAATAGTAACAGCGCCAAAGTCATCATTTAAAGTACATGAGCCTTCACATAGCCTGTCTTGTGGGCAAACACGACCACACATTTCAGGCAAACTATTGGTTTGGTGACATAGATCCGCCGCTTCGAAAATTCGATTTTCAGTGACTAATTCTAACCACTGTGGAATATAGTTATGCACAGGGCACTTCCATTCACAGTATGGGTTACCACAATCTAAACAGCGATCTGCTTGGCCAGCACTTTGCACTTGCCCTAAAGGTTTGTATATTTCAACAAAGTCAATCTTACGTTTGTTGATATCCATTTTAGGTGGATCAATACGCTTTACGTCGATAAATTGATAAACATTTTTACTCATATCTGTTTCTTCCTAATTCGCGCTATTTGCTAGCATTGGGTTGCTACTAGTTGATCAGAACGCGAAGTTCTGCAGATGAACGACTACGATGACCTAATAAGGTTTTAACATCGGTAGCAGTCGGTTTAATTAACTTAAATAATGATGAAAAATTATCAAAATCATGTAATATTTCTTGCGCACGTAAACTGCCCGTTTCTTCAAAGTGTTGGTTAATAATGCCGCGTAAATGCTCTTGATGAATACTTAACTCGTCAAGTGATAATAACTCGATAGATTCAGTGTTCAAACGTGCCTCTAAATCACCTTTTTCGTCTAACACATAAGCAAAACCACCAGTCATACCTGCGCCAAAATTAACGCCAATATCACCTAATATCGTCACAATACCGCCAGTCATATATTCACATGCGTGATCACCGGTGCCTTCCACTACAGCGTGACAGCCTGAGTTACGAACAGCAAAACGTTCGCCAGCACGACCACAAGCATATAACTTACCGCCAGTAGCACCATATAAACAGGTATTACCCATGATCATGGTTTTATGACTTAAATAGTCAACACCTTTGGGTGGCTTAACCGTTATCTTACCGCCAGTGATGCCTTTACCAACGTAATCGTTCGCATCACCCGTGAGAATAAGATTTAACCCTCCAGCATTCCAAACACCAAAGCTTTGTCCAGCAGTACCCGCTAAATGTATCGTGATTGGCGTTGGAGACATGCCTTGATCACCATGATGTTTGGCAATTTCACCTGATAGCGTCGCACCAACAGAGCGATCGGTGTTTTGAATGGTAAACCTAAAGTCACCGCCTTTACTATGCGCAACAGCATCGCTTGCTGCGGCAACCAATTTCTTATTTAATAAACCTTCATCAAACGGATCGTTCGTCTCTGTTTGATGAAGTGCAGTATTATCACCTGCTACTACCGGCGCAATGATTGGTGATAAATCTAATTTTTGTTGCTTAGCACTCACACCACTTATCTGGGTTAGTAAATCAGTACGACCGATCAGTGCCGTGAGGCTTTCAACGCCGAGTTTGGCCAAAATTTCGCGTACATCATGAGCAATAAATTTAAAGTAATTCATCACTTGCTCAGGTAAACCTTTGAAGAATTCATCACGTAATACTTGATCTTGCGTTGCCACACCCGTAGCACAATTGTTTAAGTGACAAATTCGTAAAAATTTACAACCAAGCGCAACCATAGGCGCAGTGCCAAAACCAAAGCTTTCAGCACCTAAAATGGCCGCTTTAACAATATCGACACCGGTTTTTAAGCCGCCATCAACTTGTAAGCGTACTTTATGACGTAAACCATTAGTGACTAGCGCTTGATGTGCTTCAGCTAAACCAAGCTCCCAAGGACAACCTGCATATTTTACTGAGGTTAATGGACTAGCCGCTGTGCCACCGTCATAACCTGAAATAGTAATGAAATCGGCGTAAGCCTTAGCAACACCGGCAGCAATAGTACCCACACCAGGGCCAGAAACTAATTTCACAGAAATAACGGCTTTAGGATTTACTTGTTTTAAATCGAAGATTAGCTGGGCTAGATCTTCGATAGAATAAATATCATGATGTGGTGGCGGTGAAATTAACGTAACGCCAGGCACTGAATAACGCAATTTAGCAATTAAGGGAGTTACTTTATCTCCCGGTAATTGACCACCTTCACCAGGTTTTGCCCCTTGCGCTACTTTAATCTGCAATACGTCAGCATTCACTAAGTAATGTGGCGTTACACCAAAGCGGCCAGAAGCAATTTGCTTAATGCGTGAATTCTTAACGGTACCAAAGCGACGCTCATCTTCACCACCTTCACCTGAGTTTGAGCTGCCACCTAAACGATTCATGGCAATCGCAAGTGCTTCATGTGCTTCAGGGCTTAATGCACCGATTGACATAGCTGCAGAGTCAAAACGTTTAAACATTTCACTATCAGGTTCAACACTATCAAGCGCTATCGGATCGCAATCATCTTTTAATGCTAATAAATCGCGTAAGGTGGCAATTGGGCGATCATTGACTTCATCAGCAAATTTACGGTAATCAGCATAGTCACCATTTTGAACTGCGCGTTGTAAATAGTTCACTACATTAGGGTTAAAGGCGTGATATTCACCACCATGCACATATTTTAACAAACCCCCATGGCTCATTTTTTGATGAGGTAAAAATGCTTTACGAGCCAAATTAATATTGTCTTGTTCTATGTCGCTAAAATCAGCACCTTTAATTCGGCTAGGCAAGTCACTAAAACATAATTCCATTATGTTGTCGTTTAAGCCAATAATTTCAAATAGTCCAGCACAACGATAACTCGCAATGGTGGAGATACCCATTTTAGACAGTATTTTCAGTAAGCCTTTGTTGATTCCTTCGCGGTAATTAACAATAGCATCATGTGGGCTGAGATTAATTTGCCCTTGCTCTAAAAGTTGTTCAATGGTTTCAAAAGCTAGGTATGGATAAATGGCCGTGGCGCCTAAACCGAGTAGTACAGCATACTGATGAGAATCACGAACCGACGCTGTTTCAACAATAATATTTGAATCACAACGTGCCTGTTTATCGACTAAGCGTTTATGTACAGCACCGACTGCCATTGCTGCAGGTATTACTAATAAATCTTTATCAATATTTCTATCAGAGAGCACTAAAATTACAGTGCCTTGATTACAAACCAAGTCTGCCGCTTCATCACATAATCGTATAATAGCGGTTTCTAGGCCTTCTGCCGGATTATAATTCAAAGATAGTGTGTCAGAGCGAT
Organism: Colwellia sp.; assembly: GCA_034111385.1. Lineage (GTDB taxonomy): Bacteria > Pseudomonadota > Gammaproteobacteria > Enterobacterales > Alteromonadaceae > Colwellia. Next base: position 15,494 of record JAWUXK010000104.1, read on the forward strand.
AATGCTCAGGGTCTAATTCGCGTAATTGCTTTAAACCAGTATTCATCAGTACAGGAGTTGAAAATAACATGCGATCGGCATGACCTGACGTTTCGCTAAATACATTGTGTTCACGTCCAATACAAGTACCTAAAGACATCACGTAACGCTCACGTAATGGATCGATAGGTGGATTAGTTACTTGGGCAAATTGTTGGCGGAAATAATCATAAAGCGTACGCGGTTGACTTGAAAGTACGGCCATTGGGGTGTCATCACCCATAGAACCGGTCGCTTCTTGGCCATTTTCAGCTAATGTCTTCACTACTTGATGAATTTCTTCATAACTGTAATTAAACATTTTATGGTATTGAGCTATTTCTTTATCAGAAAAAGCACGTTGGCCTATTTTGTTATCTTTTAATTCATCAAAAGGTGTTAAATGACGTATGTTTTTACTTAACCAATCCCTATATGGGTGGCGGCCTTTTAACTCGTTATCTATGTCGGTTGAATTAAATAATTTACCCGTATAGGTATCAATCGCCAACATTTCGCCTGGACCCACACGACCTTTTTCGACGACTTCATCTTCACCGTAATCCCAAATGCCTACTTCTGAAGCAAGGGTGATAAAACCGTTGCGCGTAATGACATATCGGGCAGGGCGTAAGCCATTTCTATCTAAGTTACAGGCAACATGACGGCCATTGGTCATTACAACGCCCGCGGGGCCATCCCATGGTTCCATGTGCATCGAATTAAATTCATAAAAAGCGCGAAGTTCATCATCCATTAAAGGACTATTTTGCCATGCAGGAGGCATTATTAAACGCATAGCGCGATACAAGTCCATACCACCAGCGAGCAGTAGCTCTAACATGTTATCAAGTGAGGATGAATCTGATCCTGTTTGACCAACAAAAGGCGCCGCATCTTGTAAATCAGGTAATAATGGCGATTTAAATCGGTAGGTTCGAGCACGAGACCACTGGCGGTTACCGGTGATGGTATTGATTTCACCATTATGCGCAAGGTATCTAAACGGTTGTGCCAAGTGCCATTGTGGCGAGGTATTCGTTGAAAAGCGTTGATGAAAAACACAAATGGCACTTTGCATACGAATATCGGCTAAATCTAAATAAAAGTTAGATAAATCTATAGGCATCATGAGGCCTTTATAGATAGTTACCAAACAAGATAAACTCGCAATATAAAATACGTCATCGGTAATGCGTTTTTCAGCGCGACGGCGTGCCATATATAAGCGGCGTTCTAAATCGCGGTTACGCCAACCCGGAGGCGCATCAACGAAGACTTGCTCAATTGTTGGCATATTACCTAAAGCGGCATCGCCAAGAACTGAAGTATCTGTAGGTACCGTTCGCCAACCGACAAGGGTTAAACTTTCGTTAGTAAATTCTTCTTCTAATATTTTTTTCGATAGAGCAGCAGCAACAGGATCAGGGTTTAAAAAAATCATACCAACGGCATATTTTTTCCCAAGCTTCCAACCATTGTCTTCAGCGACAGCACGAAAAAAACTGTCGGGCTTTTGTAATAATAAGCCACAACCGTCGCCTGTTTTACCATCAGCAGCAATACCGCCACGATGTTGCATACGGTCAAGGGCTGAAATAGCGGTTTTAATGAGTTTGTGACTCGCTTCACCCTGCTGGTGTGCAATTAAGCCAAAGCCACAATTTTCTCTTTGGACGCTATGATCATAAAGCTGCATTCTTGTCTCCTAATAAAAAGCCACTTGGTTAATAGAAAGGTAAAGAATAAAGGTATGAAAAAAATGCATAGCTATCCCATTTTCGACCAAGGAGGATTAATAACACTACCCAGTTAGAGTGAAAAGGTCAATAAAAATAGAGTATTTACTCGTAAGTTTTGTACGCTTTTATATGTCCCTTTAAATATTGTAAAATCAACCCAATATATTTGTTGTTGTTTTTATTGGTTTTTTACTTTATTCGTCGCTAAGTGGTTGACATGAGATCGCAATAAAGTGAAAACTTATTACATTTTAATGGTTTGTAGCGTATTGAAAGTTAAGACTAAAGGCTTCTGTTTAGATGAGAATAAAAAACAGGTAAGAGGGAAAAGTAAGCAATAAAATTAATATAAAATGGCAAGCTAACGGTACTGAAAAAGAAAAAAAACGAGTGGCAAAACTGCTTTGTCACTCGTTACTATAAAATCACAACAGTTAAGGTTGGTAACCGTCAATAATACCTTTAGTGGTTATACTAACCGCATCATGAGCATGTAGTGATTCAAGATGATTTATTTTTAGCCAAAAATCATCATATTGATTTGTTTTATTCATGCTGAACTGCAAACGACGAGCAGCATCTTCACAGAACATTAAGTTTTGTCCATTAAGACGGGCAAATTCTTGTTCGTCTTCACGTTTTACCGCTGCTTGAACTGGGGTTTTCAATGAGTCTTCAATTAAGTCAACTAGGTCGGTTATAGGGAAGTCACTAACATTACTATTTAACTTCACTTTCACTTCAGCGACAGAGCGTTGGGAATGTGGTGTTGCTACCACGCCTTCTGTAGTACCAAGCCATTCATGTACTTCGTCAATATTGAGTTCACTGTCGGCAAATTTTTGTTGAAATGCTTGCTGAATTAATTGACGTGCTAATGCTGCAGAGCATGGGCAAGTTGATGAATAAGGGACATCAACGATCATTTCAATAGTCAGTTTACCTTTGTTGAAGTGACCACTTAATGTAACAGGGTAAGCTTTCCAGCCTTCTTTGCCACTGATTAATGATTTTCTACGTAAATGGTAATCAAAGTTGAAGGTTACCTTTGCCTGATCACTTAAATCATGATGACTACTAATAAAACCATCGAGTAAGGTCACTAGGCTTTGATAATTCAGTATATTGCTCGTTGATAATTCATCAATGAGCAAATATAGGCGTGACATGTGAATGCCTTTAGCCTGTGCTTCTTTTAAGTTTACAAACGCATCAATATGGGCTGAAACCATACGTTCAGTTTCGCCTTTTGAGGCAACCATTATTGGCATTTCAATATTGCTCATTCCAACCCAGTCTAGGGTTCCCTCAGTTTGGGCTGTTGTGTGGTTGGCAATATCAGGCATTGATGTCGGCATTACGACTCCGCTTTAAGCTATAGTTACTTAACTAAGGTCGCGCGATGATAGCTAAAAAACCACGCAACAAGTAAATTCAAGGGCGCACATTCTATCGTATTTTTTAATAGTAATCATTACTGTTATGGGAAGAGAGTAAAAAAAATGTGTGAATTTTGATGACAATAAAATTTTTTTTATAATGTCGGTGGATTTATGATGTTGTTTATATTATGTTTTTATATCGATCAAGCAACAAAATACTTTTCCCAGATAAATTAATATCCATGATCAAAAGTTATTAGCATGTTGCTTCAACATGACACCTATGCTCGGAACATCAACGACTTCAAAAACTTGATATCCGTCAGGGTTAAAGAAATAGCGTACACTAAAGCACGTCACCTCTTAATTTTCTACTATTTATTCATGTGGGTTATGGGGTTGAAACTAAGGTTACAGGGAAGGTGATATTGAACTTTGTACCTTGTTCATGATCACTTTCAAAAGCTATATGACCATTTAACGCTTGCGTTACTAAGTTGAACACTAAGTGGAGGCCTAAACCACTGCCGCCACTGCCACGTTTGGTTGTGATGAAAGGATCAAACACCTTTGACTTTATTTTTTCATCAATACCTATACCGTTATCTTGATAACTAATATGTAATTGTTCACTTAAGTAGCTTATTGAAATAGTAATCATACCTTGTGAGCGGTGGTCAAAACCATGAATAATAGAATTCATCATCAGGTTGATTAAAATTTGACTAATGGCACCAGGCTTACTTTCAATGAGTAAGTTATTTGGACAATTTATCGTTAAGCCAACGTTTTCTTTATCTATTTTAGCCTTGAGCGTTAGCGTTATTTCTTCAAGTAAGCTGTTGATATCAAATTCTTGAATATCGGCATTGGATTGATCAACAGCAACTTTTTTAAAGTTAGAAATTAAGCTGGCTGCACGATCTAAATTTCGATAGATAATGTCGATGTTTTCTTCTCCATCAACTAAAAATCTTTTCAATTGGCTTGATGTTAATGTTTTCTCATTAAAGGCAAACTTTATTGCTTTTAAACGATCATCTAATAATGTTGAGGCGGTGATACCTAAGCCAATCGGTGTATTAACTTCATGTGCAATACCAGCCACCATGTCACCTAAAGATGCCATTTTCTCAGTTTCAACCAGTTGCCCCTGAAATTGATGTAATTTTTCTAGGGTAGAAAGTAGCTCTTGATTAGACTGTTTTAAGGCATTTGTTCTGGTTTGTACTTTTTCGGTTAAATTATTGTTTTGTTGTAATGACTGTTGATGAATTTCGTTTTGTTTGAGGGTGTGACTTTCAATTCTACTTAATAATATATTGATAGTTCTCGCTAAAATATCTAGCTCAGTAAAGGGAAGCTTATTTAATCTAAGGCTGAAATCTTTATTTTGAGATATTGTTTGTATTGATGCGATAACGGTTTTAATGGGTTCATTTATTTTTTTATGAATATAAATCGATAACAAGCTGAAACAAAACAACCCTGCGATGAATAATGCTATAGCGACAAATGTTAATGTTGATATAAAGTCTTTAAGGGCTTTATTACTGGATTGAATATAAAGATAACCATACAGATGTTGATCTTGCTCTATTTTAATAATGAGCTCGATATAATTTTGTTGGTGGTTTACTTTACTAAGCTGTTTAATCCTTTCGATTTTATCGGGGATAGGAGAGAAATAGATATTTTTATTGAAACCAGAAAAATAAGTGACTTGGTTGTCTTGTTGTTTTTTGTAAACGTGAATGTAATTAATGTCAGGAAAAGTGATGAACTGCTTTAATTGTGCTTTGAGCATTTGATGAGCATCTGCTTCATTTTGCCGTAAATAGGGAATACTTATTTTTGCTAAAGACTCAGCCCAAGTGGTTGTGCTCTGAACTAACTGTTCTGTCGCTTGTTTTTCAGTGATATAAATAATACTGGAAAACATCGTTAGCAACACAAGTGTAGCAACACCCAAAATATGGGTTAGTAAAAATCGATGACAGGGTGTCTGTTGGGTATTTGAGTTCATCGGATAACAATCGCTGAAAAAAATAGATATTTCAAGTATAAAGCCTTAAATGATTCATATAATATCAGCGTTATCCCTGAGTTTTTTTAGCCATGTTTGTGGTTGTAAATAGTAAAACCTTGTTTTCTTGCTATTGTTTCAGTTTTACCTATATGTTGCTGCATTATGGGTAAATATTGTAAAAAACTATTGGCGACTATGGTTATATCGCTATTTTTTAATGGTGAGGTAACTAAGTGTTTTTTTATACCCCGTAAAAAATCTTCAGTGGCTTGATAGCTTGTTTTTGTTCCTTGGTGAAAGGGCGGATTTGAAACGATATGCTGATAATTTTCTTTAACGTGAGATAAACTATTTGAAGCAAAAACATTACCGGTTAACCCATTTAAGTTAAGGGTTTTCTTCGCTGAGGCAATCGCTAATGCGCTAACATCAAGTAATGATAAGTCGGTATTTGAAAACTTCTTTCCAATAAAACAACTAATCACACCTGCACCACAGCCAAAATCCAATACATTACCTTGCATATTTTCAGGTAAGTTATCTAATAATAATGCCGTACCCACATCAAGTTTCTTCTGGCTAAATACGCCGGGTAAGGAGGCGATAGTTAGTTCGATACCAGCAATATTAATTTGATAGTTTTTATACCAGTCATCGATACTAAAGGTTTTATTTTCACCTTCGGCAGTGGTATGTATTCCACCGAATAGTAAGCAATGACGAGCAGCATCTATTTTCTGACAACTGCTTAGAAAGTGTTGTGTTAACTTGGGCGATGATTGCACACCGCCTTTTTTCTCACCGACTAACAATATTTTAGCATTGTTAAGTAAATACGGAGCAATCATCGCTAGCGTAAAGGCTAGTTCATCCTTACTTTTAGGGAAATTAATAATGACTAAATCATGTTTGACTTCACTGGTATATTCGCTAGTAAAAAGGGTGGTTATTTGATTGTCATATTTGGTATTTATGGCAAGGTAATCAATAAAGTTAGTGTTAAAGCAGGTGATTTTTGCTTGAGGGTATTCATCCAAATAGTGGGCTATAAAGCCATCTTCAATCAAGTTAATAAAAAGTGGTGAATTTGCTGATAATAGCTCGTGATTGCGAATTAACACTTGGCTAATATTGGACATTGACATAAAGAGAAAGACTACTGAATAAGATAGAATATTCTATTCTACGATATTCGCACTTTAATCGACAATTATAATTGCTTAGCATTGACAAAAAAGTCATAAAAATGCTTAAATAGCGCCGTCCCTATTATTGACTTGATGGTTTTGTGCCATGAAGTTTCAAAGGGGCCAGAAGAGGAGCGTTAACCAGGTAGTTATCATTGCGTTATTATATTGTTATATAGCTAACGCACAAAGATCAAACTTTGAGAATGATAATGAGGGGGATTAACGCCGAGGTAATGCTGATTTGATTTGGTATTTATCGGTTGTTTACTTACTAGGCTTTATCTAGAAAGAATGGGCTGAATCCCGACAACTGTCACTGTTGGCTAATAATTTTAGTAAATTGATTAGCTTAATGAGTGGAGAGCTTCTGGCCTTTACGTTATTACCAGCGAGTACAGTTAAAGTGCTTTCTCGGTTTTTAGTAAATGCCTATAAGTTCTCCGAACCAATCTGCTACTGGCAGACCTAATGAGTTCGAGAGCAATGAATCAAAAAACATCTATAAATAATTCATCTGTAACACCCAATGTTACAGCGGTAAGCGACTGTCAATTATGGACAGCATTAATCACTCCATTTCATTCTGATGGCAGTATAGACTTTGATAGTTTAGCTGATATAGCTAAAGCACAAGTGCAAGCTAGAAATGGACTTTTACTACTAGGAAGTACAGGGGAAGGACTTGCTTTAACGACTGAGGAGCAATTTTCTATTGTTGAGTTTATCTGTAACTTACAAGAAACGTTATCAATAAAATCTCCTTTAATGGTTGCCGTTGGCGGGTATAATTTACCCGAGCAAATTAACTGGATAAATCGCTGTAATGAACTGAATATTCACAGTTACTTACTCGGTACTCCGCTTTATGCTAAGCCGGGAGAAGTAGGTCAAACTCAGTGGTTTAAAGCCTTGCTAGATGCGGCAAAATTTCCTTGTATGTTATATAACGTGCCATCACGTAGTGGTGTTGAAATTCCAGTAGCAACGGTACAAAGCTTACAAGACCACCCTAATTGTTGGGCAATGAAAGAAGCCAGCGGTGATTTGAATAAATTTTTGAATTACAGCCAATACTGCCCCAATATCGACATGTATACAGGAGAAGATGCCATGGTGCCTTATTTAGTACCTGCAGGTGTTAAAGGCTTGGTGTCGGTAAGTGCTAATGTTTGGCCAGAAGCGACTAAAACCTATGTTGAGCTTAGCTTACTAGGACAAACTAAAACAATGTTTCCTGTGTGGAACAATGCAGTAGATGAACTGTTTAGTGTGGCAAATCCCATTGCCGTTAAAGCATTGATGCACGAGAAAAAAGCTATTAGCACGCCGATTTTGCGCGCACCGTTAACCCATATTGAATTAGCTGATAACGCCAAGTTATTGGCCATTGATGAACAAATTAACCAATGGTTAGCACAAACTAACCAGACTTTTTTTAGCCAAGCTTCTTAATAGAAGCAATTGAAAATAGGAATATCGCATGAACTGGCAAGATGTCATAGCGCAGTTAGAAACAGGCGCATTACGCGCGGCAAATCAAGATGAAAATGGTAATTGGCACGCTAATGTTGAAGTAAAGCAAGGCATTTTATCTGCATTTAAAGCTGGCGTGAATATTAGCTTCGAAGGCAATTATCAAGGTTTCGTTGATAAAAACAATTTACCCGCTCGTCAATTTACTCCAGAAGACGGCGTACGTTTAGTACCAGGTGGCTCATCAGTACGTGCAGGCGCACATGTAGCTCCGGGCGTTATTATTATGCCTCCTGCGTATATCAATGTTGGTGCTTTTGTTGATAGTGGCACTATGGTTGATAGCCATGCATTAATTGGTTCATGTGCACAAGTAGGTAAAAATGTGCACGTTAGTGCTGCAGTACAAATTGGCGGCGTGTTAGAGCCTATTGGTGCTAGTCCGGTGATTATTGAAGATGAAGCCTTCTTAAGTGCTGGTGTGGTTATTGTTGAAGGTATTGTTGTGAAAAAAGGCGCGGTTTTAGCACCAGGCGTAACCTTATCTAAATCAGTACCGGTATATGATTGTGTTAATCAAGAAATGCGTGAAAAAGGCGCTGAAATTCCTGAGCGCGCCGTGGTTGTTCCTGGCACTCGCCCTGTTAAAGGCGAATGGGCAGAAGCACAAGGCTTAAGCATGGCTTGTGCATTAATTGTTAAATATCGTGATGAACAAAGTGATGCATCA
>JAWUXK010000105.1:0-12094 GCA_034111385.1 Colwellia sp.
TTTTTTCGTAACTTGCCACGCCTGGGTTTTTTTCAGGAATAGCCATTAAGCCTCGCAAAGTGAGTTTATCACAGTTATCAACAACTTCAGCTAAAGAAAATAGCTCGTCAGCCATGATGCCAGATTTTGTTGACTCTTCCCTAATATTGACTTGTAAACAAATGTTTAGCGCGGTATCTTGGCAATAATTTGAATGGCTTGTTTCACTTAAATATTCAGTAAAGTGGGTATTTAAGCGGATGGCAACTTTAGCTCTGTCAACACTATGAACCCAAGTGAAATTTTACGCTATTTGCTTTGTTTTATTAGATTGAATTGGCCCAATAAAGTGCCAACAAAGCGCTGGTAAATGTGATAACTGTGCTATTTTGTCAACTGCTTCTTGTAGGTAGTTTTCGCCAAAATCATTTTGTCCAGCCAGATAAGCCTGTTCTACTGCCGATGCAGGTTTGGTTTTACTAACTGCGAGTAAAGTGACAGGATTTTGTTTAGTTGTTAACAAAGCTTTACTTTTTTGGACGTTAGTATCATTAATAGCATGGCGAGCTTTCGCAATTTGTTGTTTAACGTTTTCTATATTTTCTTTAATGTTATTCATGTTTTTTAGCAAAATAATGTTGATTCTAAGACGATGATAGATATATTTTAATAAACAGTACTTTAACAGATAAACTGAGGATTTTTTATGGATATTACCGAACTACTCGCATTTAGTGTGCAGCATGACGCGTCAGATTTACATTTATCAACGGGTTCACCACCATTGATTCGTGTCGATGGCGATGTACGTAAATTAAATATCCCTGCGTTTGATGCGAAAGATGTCAATGCCTTAGTTTACGATATTATGAATGATCGCCAACGTAAAGAATATGAAGAAAACTTAGAGGTCGATTTCTCTTTTGAAGTACCCAACTTAGCACGTTTCAGGGTGAATGCTTTCAATCAAAACCGGGGGCCTGCGGCAGTATTTCGTACTATCCCAAGTAAAATTTTATCGTTAGATGATCTGGGGTGTCCTGATATCTTCCGCGAAATCTCAGACACGCCACGTGGCTTAGTGTTAGTAACTGGCCCTACAGGCTCTGGTAAATCAACCACCTTAGCGGCAATGGTTGATTATATTAATGACTCTAAAAATGATCACATTTTAACCATTGAAGATCCGATTGAATTTGTGCATGAAAATAAACTTTGTTTAATTAACCAACGAGAAGTGCATCGAGATACGCTAAGTTTTGAAGCGGCATTACGTTCAGCTTTACGTGAAGATCCAGATGTTATTCTCGTGGGTGAAATGCGTGATCTAGAAACTATTCGACTTGCTATGACAGCAGCAGAAACTGGCCATTTAGTGTTTGGCACATTACATACAACATCTGCCCCAAAAACAATTGATCGTATTATTGATGTATTTCCGGCAGCGGAAAAATCCATGGTTCGATCTATGTTGTCTGAATCGCTTCGCGCGGTAATCTCTCAAACATTGATTAAAAAAGTTGGTGGTGGTCGAGTGGCTGCTCATGAGATTATGATTGGTACACCAGCGATACGTAATCTAATTCGTGAGGATAAAATTGCGCAAATGTATTCTGCGATTCAAACAGGTATGTCTAATGGCATGCAAACAATGGATCAATGCTTACAAAATCTAGTGAGTCGCGGCATGATCTCTAAAAGCGCAGCGATGGAAAAAGCGGTAGATAAAAACCAATTTAATAGCTTTTAATTAAAATTTAGCAATAAAAGAACAGGAATACCCAATGAATTTTCATCAGTTATTAGAAAAAATGGTGAGTGACGGTGCATCAGATATGTTTGTTACTGCGAAATTACCCGTTAGTGCAAAAATTAATGGTGAATTACAGCCTATAACTGAGCATGTATTATCAGCGGAAGAGTCGTTAGGCTTGGTTTATAATGCAATGAACGAAAAACAGGTTCGTCAATTTGATGAAGAAAAAGAGTGCAACTTTGCGGTATCGATTGAAGATATAGGTCGATTCCGGATATCTGCTTTTTGGCAAAGGGATATGGCTGGTATGGTTATCCGTCGTATTGTTACTGATATTCCCGACCTTGAAGAGTTAGGTTTACCTTCAATACTTAAAGATGTTGTAATGTCAAAGAGGGGGTTATTGCTTTTTGTCGGTGGTACGGGCACAGGTAAATCTACCTCTATGGCGTCCTTAATCGGTTATCGAAACAGGAACTCTCGAGGGCATATTCTTACTATTGAAGATCCTGTTGAGTTTGTCCATGAACATGCAAAATGCATGATCACTCAGCGGGAAGTTGGATTAGACACGGAATCCTTTGATGCCGCACTTAAAAGCTCATTGCGACAAGCGCCAGATGTTATCTTAATTGGTGAAATTCGTAGTAAAGAAACGATGGAATATGCGTTAAGCTTCGCCGAAACGGGGCATTTATGTATTGCAACGTTACATGCTAATAATGCAAACCAAGCTATTGACCGTATTATGCATTTAGTACCGGCTGATCAGCATGGAAAGTTATTGTTTGATTTAGCGTTGAATCTCCGTGGTATTATTGCACAGCAATTAGTGCCTACCAAAGATGGCCATGGCCGTGTTGCGGTTATTGAAATACTGTTAAATTCCCCCTACATTGGTGAGCTGATTAAAAAAGGTGAGATAGGCAGTATTAAAGAAGTGATGCAAAAATCTAATGAGTTAGGTATGCAAACTTTTGACCAAGCACTCTTTAATGTATATCAACAAGGCTTGATTACTTATGCGGATGCTATTCATCATGCCGATTCACCAAATGATTTACGCTTGATGATTAAATTGAGAAATAACGATCAAGGTGGCACGGGCGGATTGTCGGGCATTACTATTGAAGGTTTTGAACCTAAACAAGATTAATTTTATCTTTTGTACAAGGGGAGTACTTTTAAAATGTCTCCCCATGTAACTTTATTATCTCATCAACGGCAATAGTCACTCATTTTATTCACTGTCTCATATTTGTAATAAAACTGTCACATAACTGTCATATAATTTTCATCGAAAAATTAACCTCTAAGTGGATTTTATTTAGTAAAGTTAACATTACTATGTAAATACGTTATTATCCGCCCTGAAAAATAATAAACTGGGACCCATTATGGCCAGAAATTCAATATTAGGTGTATTTGCAAAATCGCCTATTAAACCTTTAGAAAAACATATTCGTTTGGTTGTTAAATGTAGTAATCAACTTATTCCTTTTTTTACTGCATGTCATGAACAAAACTGGAGCGAAGCCGCGAAAATTCGTCGTAAAATATCTAAATTAGAGCAGGATGCTGACGCGTTAAAGCGCCAATTGCGTTTAGAGTTACCTGGTGGTTTATTTATGCCAGTAGATCGAGCTGATTTACTCGAGTTATTGACTCAACAAGATAAAATAGCTAACCGATCCAAGGATATTGCAGGGCGTGTATTAGGTCGTAAATTAGAAATACCGACTAAACTGCAAGAGCAATTTTCAGTGTATTTAGCACGTTGTATTGAAGCGACAGAAAAAGCCGCGGAAGCAATTAACGAGTTAGATGACTTATTAGAAACAGGGTTTAGTGGTCGTGAAGTTGCATTGGTTGAAAATATGATCAATCAATTAGATGAAATAGAAGACGATACTGACTTAATTCAAATAGCGTTACGTAAAGATTTACTTGCTTTAGAAAATGATTTAAATCCGGTTGATGTAATGTTTTTATATCAAATCATAGATTGGGTTGGTGATTTAGCCGATCTTGCTGAACGTGTTGGTGCACGTTTAGAAATCCTTTTAGCTAGAAAATAGGGCTTAACTGATGGATATTTTACTTAACTCCGGCTCTACCTTGGTTATTATTGCCGCTGTTGTTGGTTTGTTTATGGCGTGGGGTATTGGTGCTAATGATGTAGCCAATGCCATGGGAACTTCTGTTGGCTCTAAAGCGTTAACAATTAAACAAGCAATTATTATTGCAATGGTTTTTGAATTTGCAGGGGCTTATTTGGCGGGTGGTGAAGTTACTTCGACTATTCGTAAAGGTATTATTGATGCAAGTTTCTTCATTGACTCACCAGAGCTACTTGTCTTTGGTATGATTTCAGCCTTGTTTGCTGCCGCCACTTGGTTACTCATTGCTTCAGCATTAGGTTGGCCTGTGTCTACCACGCATTCTATTGTTGGTGCTATTGTTGGTTTTGCTGCAATGGGCGTGAGTGTTGATGCGGTTACTTGGTCTAAAGTAGGCGGTATTGTAGGTAGTTGGGTTATTACGCCGCTTATCTCGGGTGTTATTGCATTTCTTATCTTTAATAGCGCGCAAAAACTTATTTTTGATACAGATAAACCGTTACAACAAGCAAAACGCTGGGTGCCTCTTTATATGTTTTTAGCGGGCTTTGTTTTAGCGCTAGTTACCATTAAAAAAGGCCTTAAACATCTTGATTTACACATTGGCAATGCTGAAGGTTTTATCTATGCTATCGTAACGGCAATTATAGTTGCGCTTATTGGTAAGGTTTTCATTAACCGTATTCAATTTGATGAATCAGCGGCACTTAAAACGCACTACGCTAATGTTGAAAAAGTATTTGCCCTTTTGATGATAGTTACTGCCTGTGCCATGGCTTTCGCTCATGGTTCAAACGATGTTGCTAATGCTATTGGGCCTTTAGCTGCGGTGGTTAGTATTGTTGATAATGGCGGTCAAATTGCTGCTAAATCTACAATAGCATGGTGGATTTTACCATTAGGTGGTTTTGGTATTGTTGCTGGCCTAGCTATTTTTGGCCACAAAGTTATTGCAACTATCGGCACTGGTATAACGCATTTAACACCAAGTCGTGGTTTTGCAGCTGAATTAGCTGCAGCTTGTACCGTTGTTATTTCTTCAGGTGCGGGCTTACCTATATCAACTACACAAACCCTAGTGGGAGCTGTATTAGGTGTAGGGATGGCACGTGGTATTGCCGCAATTAACTTAGGTGTAGTACGTAATATTGTGGTTTCTTGGGTTATTACGCTACCGGTTGGTGCTGGTTTATCAATTATGTTCTTCTGGATGATGAAGGGTATTTTTGCTTAAGTAACTCAGCATGTAAAACACTAAAAAGCCGCAACACTTGTTGCGGCTTTTTTTGTTGAGCTATCACAGTTTTACGTTAACTACGTGATGTGACTTCAAGTAAGTGATAACCAAATTGAGTTTTAACTGGGCCTTGAACTTCATTAAGTGGCGCAGAAAATACTACTTTATCGAATTCTGCTACCATTTGACCTGGGCCGAAAGTACCTAAATCACCCCCTTGTGCTTTTGAAGGGCAGTTTGAGTGTTCTTTAGCGACTTCTGCAAAATCTTTTCCGTCTTCAATTTCAGCTTTTAATGCTAAGCACTGTTCTTCAGTGTCAACCAATAAATGGCGTGCTGCAGCTTGTGACATATTTTTCCCCGTTAGTTGTTAGAATATAAAATCTATTTAACCTTATCGTACTTTTCTTTGATTTTAAAGGCATCTTGATTTAAATTGTTATTACATTACTAAGCGCTTAATCTAAAAAAATATCTTATGAGCAATAGCACTTTCAATAATAAACTACCTAACTTAAAGCATTTAAATTATCTGTTAGCACTTGATAAGCATCAGCATTTTAATAAGGCAGCAGAGGCATGTTTTGTTAGTCAATCCACATTAAGTAGTGCAATTCTAAAATTAGAACAACAATTATCTTGTCAATTATTGGAGCGAGAGCATAAACGTTTTATTTTTACTAGTCATGGCAAACAAGTTGTTGAACTAGCGCGACAACTTTTGCTTAATGCTAATGAATTTACGGTTTTTTCTCAGCAGCAAGGCTGCCACAATAGTGGTAGTGTTAATATTGGCTGCATTCCCACTATCGCCCCTTTTTTACTCACAGATTTAGTTCAGGCTTGTCAAAAGCAGCGGCCTAACCTTGAATTATATCTGAGAGAAGACACCACCGAAAATTTACTCTTACAGTTAGAGCAAGGTGAAATTGATTGTGCGATATTAGCTTTTCCAATTGTGAATAAGCGCTTTCGTTCAAAAATACTAGGGAAAGATGATTTCTATATTGCCGGTGAAAAAACGTTAGTAAATCGTTTTCAAGCGTCGTTAGACTATCATAGCCTACCGGAGAAAAGTGTCTTCCTACTTAATAAAGAGCATTGTTTAACTGAACATGCAGTTTCAGCGTGTAAACTAGTCGATGCGAGTCTTATTAATAGCTTCTCAGCGTCAAGTTTAGCGACATTAGTTCAGATGACAGCATTTCACCACGGCATTACTTTTTTACCTAAAATGGCGGTAAATAAGGGGGTTGGTAAGCCAGAGGGATTGTTGATTAGACCTATGAAAGGGGAGGTCTATCGAGAAATAGGTATGGTATGGCGTAAAACGAGTATGCGTGAAACAACGTTTTTGTCATTAGCCGAAGTTGTTAGTAACGTATTGTAGAAAGAAGAGAAATACTATCTCGTTAAGTATTGGTTTTACATGCCTCAACTGCTGGTTGGTTTTGGCTGTAAGAAGGAATACTATTTTTTACAAGTTCGCTTTTTTCACTGTTTGAACGGGTAAATTTCGCCAGTAACTGCTGTAACTTTTCATTAAAAACAATCGATAGTTCAAAAAAACGGTTTTTCTCTTTAACAACTTTAGTTTGAGGGAAGTGTAAACTGTCGTTGGTTTCTCTTTCGGTCAATATTGGTGATAATAACGAATATTCGGCTATCGGGTAAGATAAGGTATACATTGTTGTCACATTAGTTATTTTATTCTGGGCACAACTAGACCAAGATATGGCTGTGATCAACGTTATTACAAATAATGGTATTAGTTTTTTCACTTGTATTACCTTGCTTTACATCGTTACTTTCAAATAAGTTGAAGTTATCTGTTTAGAAGAACGGTTATATTCTATCAAAATTTCAATGGCATAATAGCTTTACTTAATTTTAAACTATTTCCTGCATCATATAATACACATATTTATCTAAAGAATTATTACAAGTACCATTAGAAAGAAAGCATATTACTAGAAACAAAAAAGCAAATGATAATAGGATTATTGATCATTTGCTTTCTTTGTTCTTATATCACTAAACGTTAAGTAACTCAGTGATATAGAGCTTATTATTAGCTGTTAATAAGTTCTTTTTTCTTATCTAATCTACATTGATGTAATAATGGCTCAGTGTAACCGCTTGGTTGTTCTGCACCAGCAAATACTAAAGCAGATGCAGCCTTAAAGGCAATGCTATTAGCAAAGTCATTACTCATTGCTTGATAGATTGGGTCGCTTGCATTTTGACCATCAACAATTTTAGCCATTTTTTCTAAACTTGCTTGTACTTGCTCTTTAGTGCAAATGCCGTGCTGTAGCCAGTTAGCCATATGTTGGCTAGAAATACGTAAGGTTGCTCTATCTTCCATTAGACCAACATCGTTGATGTCAGGTACTTTAGAACAACCAACACCTTGATCTATCCAACGCACAACGTAACCTAGAATCCCTTGAGCATTATTGTCTAGTTCTTCTGATATTTCCGTATCGCTCCAGTTAGTATCTGTTGCTAATGGAATGGTTAAAATATCATCTAAATTAGCGCTTTCTCTTTGCATTAATTCTTTTTGTAACCCGAATACATCAATACGATGGTAATGTAATGCGTGAAGTGTTGCTGCCGTTGGAGAAGGAACCCAGGCTGTATTTGCACCCGCTTCTACATGATTAATTTTTGTAGCGATCATGTTAGCCATTTGATCTGGAATCGGCCACATACCTTTACCTATTTGCGCTTTTTGGCTAAAGCCACACGCTAAACCAATATCTACATTGTTATCTTCATAAGCGCCAATCCAAGGTGTTAGCTTAATATCTGCTTTACGTGCCATTGGGCCTGCAGCCATTGAAGTATGAATTTCATCACCAGTGCGGTCTAAAAAGCCGGTGTTAATGAAAACAACACGTTCTTTCGCTGCGTGGATACAATTCTTCAAGTTAACACTGGTACGTCTTTCTTCATCCATAATACCCATTTTAATGGTATTGCGAGGAAGTGATAAGGCATCTTCAACACGGGCAAATAAGGTATCAGCAAACTGAACTTCATCAGGACCGTGCATTTTAGGTTTAACAATATATATGGATGCTTCAGTACTGTTACTTAGTTCACCATTACCTTTTAAATCATGTAGGGCAATCATAGAAGTAATCACGCCATCCATTATTCCTTCTGGAACTTCACGCCCTTGAGCGTCGATGATGGCGTTATTAGTCATAAGGTGACCAACATTTCTTACGAACATCAAACTACGGCCTTTAAGTTGTACTGAGTCGCCCGATAATGATTGATAATTGCGGTCGCTATTCATTGCACGAGTGAATACTTTACCGTTTTTATTAACTTCTTCAGTCAAAGTGCCTTGCATTAGTCCAAGCCAATTACGGTATGCGATTACTTTATCGTCACCATCAACAGCTGCTACAGAATCTTCACAATCCATGATAGTGGTAAGTGCTGATTCTAATAAAATGTCACTAAGGGTTGAAGGCTCTGATTTTCCGATAACGCTATTGGCATCGAATACAAGTTCTAGGTGTAAACCATTATGTCTAAAAGCTAATGTGTTTGGTTTATCGATACTGCCAGTAAAACCAACAAAGGCATTGTTATCTTGTAGTGAGCTTTGTTCGCCGTTGGCTAAACTCACGGTTAATTGCTGTTCATTTAAATTGTAAGCAACTGCATCTTGATGGCTACCATTAACTAATGGAATAGCTTGATCTAAAAATTCTTTAGCGTAACTGATAACTTTTGCGCCGCGAACAGCATTGTAACTAGCTGATTTTTCTGCGCCATTATCACTACTAATCACGTCAGTACCGTATAGAGCATCATATAAGCTACCCCAACGTGCATTTACAGCGTTTAAGGCAAAGCGAGCATTCATAATAGGTACAACGAGTTGAGGACCTGCAATAGTTGCTAGTTCTGCATCGACGTTTTCAGTGCTGATAGAAAAATCATCGACTACAGGCGCTAGGTAGCCGATATCAGTTAAAAATTGTTTGTAGTTATCAAAGCTAAACTTGTCACCAAAGTTATTTTTGTGCCAAGTATCTATTTGTGCTTGTAAGTCATCTCGTTTAGCAAGCAATTGTGCATTTTCACCCGAGAGGTCGTTAATGATTTTAGCAAAAGATTGCCAAAAATCTGCAGATACAATTCCTGTACCTGGCAACGCTTCACTTTCAATAAAATCATGTAGATTTTGATTTATAGTTAAACCTGCTAATTGAATTGTTTGGGTCATATTTTCCTCACTTGCGTTGCTTGTAGTGTACTTTGTAAAAGCTTGATGAAAGTTTTCATTGCTAGAATGAAATAACTAGATATTGTAATCCTATTCAGAATAAGCATAACTAGCAATAGCAGTAAATTAATACCTATTATTAGTTCTGTGAATGTTGCTGTTGAAGTTATGCATTTCTTTTATGGGGAGGTTTGCTGCTAGCGAATAAGTAGTACAAAAACAAGAACTAGCAGTAGTATTATAAAGGCGAATTACCTATATATTCATCGGATAAAAAATTATGGATGTAAATGAAATAATGCCACTTATATACCTTGTTAAACAGGACATAAGCGGCATTATTTAATAATCTTCTATATGCCAACTAAATATGGGAAGAAAATAATTTTTCGGTAAAGTAATCAAAACCTAAATAATCATCACAATAAACGCATTGTGAGCATATTCACACATCTCTTAGCTTACATTGGGCTGTTATTTATTCAATCATTTGTACTTGTCTAGCAGCTTCGATGACTAGTTGCCTAAACCATATATGACTTGCATCATGATGTAGTAATGGACTCCAGATCATTTTCAACTCCATATCAGGAATATCAAAAGGCGGTTTGATGACAATGTATGTATTATCATTTTTATGCAACATGGCTGCTTTTGTAGGTAATGTAGCAATTAAATTATCCTCATAAGCCAATTGCATGGCAACATGATAATTTCGTGTGAAAACCTTAATGTCACGCTTTTTGCCTATTTTGGCTAATGACTCATCTACCCAACCAAGTTTTTGGACATCATTTGGGTCCATTCCAACCCCAACACCAAAACCTGTTTTTGATACCCACACGTGTTTAGCGGCGAGGTATGAGTTTAAATCAAAATTTTCCACTACTGGGTTATCAGCACTTAGCAAACATGAAAATGAATCGCGCCAAACAGATTTTTGATGAAATGATTGAGGTAGTTCATCAAAACGGTTTATAGCCATATCAATTTTACCGGCTTCAACATCATGAAAAGTAACGTCACTTGGTGTCATTATATCAACCGTAACATTCGGCGCGTTTTTATTCAGTAGCAATAATAATCTAGGTAATAATGTTGAAGCGGCGTAATCGCTTGCCATTATGCGAAAAACACGCGTACTATTTTTCTCATTAAACTCTTCTTCGCTTTGCAGCGCTTCTTCTAACTCAAGTAATATCTTTCTGATCGTAGGTGATAGTGTTCTTGCTTTTTCTGTTGGTACCATACCGTCAGAAGTTCGAACTAAAATCGGATCATTAAACAAGTTTCTTAAACGCTTTAAGCCATTACTCATTGCGGGTTGGGTAATATTTAGTTGATTTGCCGCACGGGTAACATTTTTCTCTCTCAGTAAAACATCTAGATAAATAAGTAAATTTAAATCAATTTTCGAAATATTCATGAGTTTGATGGCTCTCTCTAAAAGCATAATTAAAACATATATAAGCGAATTTCATATATTATTCAATCTTTATTATTACCAATTTTTATTTGAATATAAGCAATAACTAGTAACTATCTGTTTTTATTATTTAATGTTTAATTTGGTTTAAACTAAAGTCTTGGTATTTCTCGTGTGAATGATGGTAATCATAATTATATATTTCCTAAATGTGTGAAGGTTAGACTATTATTTTTGTCATCTAGTGTGACAGCTTACAAAGTGTGTTACGCCAACCAAGCTAATTTAGCTTTTTAAATACTACTAACGAAAGTAAACGGAGATTGATATGTCTAATTATCAGAGTGCAATTGAAGCGGTTCAAGCGATTAAAGCAAAGGCAGGTAGTTCTTGGGATCCAATTAACCCAGAATCAATTGCTCGTATGCGTCTACAGAATAAATTCAAAACTGGTCTAGAGATAGCCCAGTATACTGCAGATATTATGAATGCAGACATGGCCGCATTCGATGCAGACAATACTCAATACACACAATCTCTAGGTTGCTGGCATGGTTTTGTTGGCCAACAAAAAATGATTTCTATCAAGAAACATTTTGATGGTAAAACAGACCGTCGTTATTTATACCTTTCAGGTTGGATGGTTGCTGCACTACGTTCTGAGTTTGGTCCACTTCCTGATCAATCTATGCACGAAAAAACTTCTGTAGCTTCTTTGGTTGCTGAACTTTATACATTCTTACGTCAAGCTGATGCACGTGAACTAGGCGGTCTTTTCCGCGAACTAGATGCTGCTGCTGAAGGTGATAAAGCTGCAATCCAAGATCAAATTGACAACCACGTAACTCACGTAGTGCCAATTGTTGCTGATATCGATGCTGGTTTTGGTAACGCTGAAGCGACTTACTTAATGGCTAAGCAAATGATTGAAGCGGGTGCTTGTGCACTTCAAATCGAAAACCAAGTAGCTGATGAAAAGCAATGTGGTCACCAAGATGGTAAAGTAACTGTTCCTCATGCTGATTTCCATTCTAAAATTCGTGCATTACGTCATGCATTCTTAGAGCTAGGTATCGATAACGGTTTAATCGTTGCACGTACTGACTCTGAAGGTGCTGGTCTTACTAAAGAAATCGCTGTTGTTAAAGAGCCTGGCGATTCTGGCGACATCTACAACTCATACCTAGACGTTGAAGAAATCGACGTAGCTGACATGGCTGAAGGCGATGTTGTATTCAACCGTGGCGGCAAGCTAGTTCGTCCTAAGCGTCTACCTTCTGGTTTATACCAGTTCCGTCAAGGTACTGGCCATGAGCGTTGTGTA
>JAWUXK010000106.1:0-9593 GCA_034111385.1 Colwellia sp.
AAAGGGGGAATCAATGAGAAAAAAACAATTAGAAATTGACGAGTGTGAACAGTTTAGTTAAAAATAGGTCTAGCCCAATACGTTGAATTTACGTGTTCACGCTAAAACCGGAATCAGTGTTCACTTTCACCGGAATATGAAGCTTCAACAAATAGATAAGTATCTAACTCTGAAATATACTTTTTAGTCAGTAAATACGATTCACCCATCTCACTGTACTCAAATAGCTGTTTATCTTGATTGGAAATATCTGGGATTAGCTTTTTAAGCTCAGAATGTTCGCTAAGTTGTTTAAGTTTATTCACCCCTTGTTCAGAAATAACAACATCTCCTGAAGCATTAACAAAATAAACAGTAAAATTATATCGCTGACGAAAATATTTCAGCATATTATTAATATACGATGTTTTTAGCCCTATACCTGTTGCACCAATCATATTCAGTTCATCATCATATATTTTATGATTAATAAACATAATTAATGACTCTCCCATGAACTTATTATAATCAATGTTGATTTCACTGATTTCAGCGTGGTTTACAAAATTAAAATACCAATCATTATTTTTATTATCAGGTGTTACTTGCTCTAAAAGGCCATTAGCCGTGTAATAGTTTTTACTTTTTTCGGATACCAGAAATGCGGTAAATATTTGATATTTATTTTTAATGGCTGCTAAATACTGGGTTATTTGATCAATGTCGCTTTCTTCATGAGAAAGCCAGTCTTTCATGAACGTATCATTAGACATCATAGAGGCAATTAAATTGGGCTCTATGATTTGTTTTTGAATTTTAGTGTAAATATTATCAACGGTTAAAGGTAATGAACTGTTTTTCAATTGTTTACGGGTAGAATCTAAGGACTCTACATAATTAATAACAGTTAAACTCGTTGATAAAGTAAAGAGTAATGCGGTGATAATAATAACAATTCGATAATCAAAGCGCATAGTTAATAGAGTCTTTTATATTGTTAGAGATACCGCATAGAGAAAAATATACGTTGTTGTTCACTTATAACCCTCTTTGCCATTCTTGTCGAAGAGTAATACTTTCCGATTGCTCTAGAGCCAGTTGAACTGTATTTACTAGTTTCACTTTATCTTTGCCTAAAACGCCCTTCAATACCAAGTAATTTGAAGCATGATCAGATCTAAAAACTGTTTTCACTAATTCAAGCTCCGATAACAATAGTTTCATTTCTTGAAATAGTTCTAACTGACTTAACAGGCGAAACGGCTGATATTGACGATCAGTAAAGCCCTTAGCAAAACGTTCTTCACCTAGAGGAAAACTGACCACCAAGGTAGATAGGTAGTCGGGTTGAGCTTCATTCATTAACCTAGCAGAGTTAATCGCGTGCTGTTTTGAAAATTCAGGACCGCCTAAGCCATTTAATATCATTACCGAACTTTTCATGCCAGATAGTTTGATCTTATTAAGGGCAATTAATGAGCTATTGTATGTTTCACCTTTATCAATTATTTCAAGCACCTCGTCGTCACCACTTTCACAGCCCACATACAGCAGCTTTAAACCAAGATCTTTTAGCTCAGATAATTGCTCAACGGTTTTATTAGATAAATTTCTTGGCAAGCAATAACTTGATACACGATTAACATTAGGCAAGTGCACTTTGATTAATAATAATATTTCTTTCAAGCGTTGAAAAGGCAACATCATCGCATCGCCATCAGCCAGAAAAACCCGAGAGGTTGCCAAACCTGACTGAGCAACCAATTTTATTTCTTGCTCAATCAAGTCAATTTTTTTGGGTTTAAATTTTTTATTTTCATCCGTATACATTTCACAAAAAGTGCAACGATTCCATGAACAACCGTTAGTCACTTGCAATATTAGACTTTTCCATTCGCTTGGCGGGCGAAAAACTGGCTCTGTATACTGTATAGGGTACATATAACACTCTTATTAATTTTCACGTTACGGCTGAGAAATGTTTTTATTGATTATAAAGCAATAAAAACCAGTTACTTTATGATGGATAGCACTTCTCTAAAACTATCAACTTTAGCGCTTTTCAACAGCTCAAAAACACACATTTCTAAACTGGTGATATTGGCACCACGCTCTCTCATGTTGAGCAAAGCTAAATCTATATTTGATTGTAACCGAGATGAAATACAGTCCGATACCACTTCTACTTCATATTTTTCATTTAACAAACCTAATACGGTTTGATAAACACAGATATGCGCTTCTATTCCTGCCACTAACCATCGCTTTCTATTGGTAGATTTAATCGCTTTTTTAATCGACTCCTCACATAAGGCATTAAAATGAATTTTTTCATTTATGGCGGATTCCCCCATCAGTTCAGATAGCTCAGGAACAGTTGCCCCTAAACCTTTAGGGTTTTGCTCAAGCCATATAACAGGAAGAGATAACAGTTCACAACATTGAATGAGCTTTCTTGTATTATCAATCAGTAAATCGCTGTGTTGAACAATTCTGGCTAAACTCCCTTGAACATCAACCACTATTAAACCGCAATCTTCTTGCTCTAACATCCTCTTCTCCTTAGAATTCAACAGGTGCTGTAACGCCTTACTAGACCTTTAAATCAATAACTTATAGCTCCATAGCCTCAATATTAACTATTTCACTACGATTCAAGGTGATTTTAAAACGTTGTAAGTGCTCACCATTTTTATCTACACAACGTAAAATAAGATTAACTTGATAACGACGTTCAACTGCTTGGCTCGATATTTTTTGTCCATCTAAGTTGTATAAACGGCCTTCCCCTTTTTTTAAAAAGCGTACAAACGGGGTTAAGTTAAAGAACAAACGTTGCTGTATTTCACCATAGCCTGGTAAAAACTCTTTCGTGAGTACCTTATTATCACAACGAAAATGCAGTAATCTTGCTGCTTGTTTATTCTGTTGCCTGCGCTGTTGAAATAATTCATTAACTGATTTAGGCATATCTTTGGTCGATATATATTCCAACCATAAAATTTGGCTAAGAATACGTTTTTTATTCGCGCTATGCCGAAATAAATTTTGCCATTTTGGCCTACCTTTTTGAAACTTAAGCCAAATAAGGTTGGTTAAATCGTCTTTAAATGTTTCACGTAAGCCATATATTAAGCCTAAAAGCGCAATTAACGCTAACGTGATCTCAGTAAAATTTGAACGGGCATTAAGCACTAAAAACATCACAAATGCCATCATTACCGCCGTAACGCCGCCTCGAACAATTCGCTTTAAGTTTACATCCAAATAGCGCGTTTGCTTTTGAAACACTACACCATATTCAATTAAACGCTGTAGTAAATGCATTTTATTGGTGATTCTATTGGGATCATCTAGCGTCACTTGTGAGTTATAATTACAATCGATACGATAATTATTTTCTTCTCGGCATAATACTAATAAAAACTCGCGTTCAGCTGAAAATTCACTACTTTTTGGCCCTTTTGAGAGTAGTTTCAAAAAAGATTGCTCAACATGCCAACTTAAATAGTTATCCGCATTTTCAAAAAAAGAACTGAGTTGATTATCTGGTGGAGTATAACGACGTAATTTTTTAGTTAAGCCATTTATTTGTACCGCTAATTCAATTGCTGCAGGATAAAATTCTTCAGCACTTTTCAGTTTTAACGTTTGTTTCACATCAGCATCAAGGGCAATTTTCATCTGATAAGAGTATAAATTAAGGTTTAAGCGATAATCACTTTGAGCTTCTTTTTTATCATCAATAAAACGCTGACTAATAAAACGACTGCGTACTAAAGGTAAATGTATTTGAGCAGAATAATAAGCACTATGACATTTGATATTGCTATAAAAGTAATCTTCTGGATTTAAGGTGCTTGGACTAATCCCCATTTCATCTGGAAGAGAAAAGTACAGGTCAATACGTTGCTGTTCTTGCGGAAGCAATTGGTAACTAATTTTGAATGATAAATTCTCATTTTGCGTCAAGGTAACTTTATTCACGCCCTTTTCACTATCCTGATTGAATAATAACTATTCTTAAGCATAGCAATAAAACCACTGATAAATAAGATTTAATCAATAATCATCTAGGGTAAATCACAACAAATAACGCACCAAGGTAATAGCAAAGCAAAAAGGACTATATTTTAATGAATATTTGACGTTGGTATAGCTTCAAAGAAACAAACCAAAATAAAACAACATGACTGAAAGCAAATAAAAACGAAGCTAATGTAGGTTTAGCAAACAGAGTAAATTGTTGGTACATCCATCCATATAAGCTGCTACTTCCAACAGGTATATTCAAATAAACCGTAACAAATAAAAATGAGAGTACAAACACAAACAAAGGGTTTGTGCCATAAACTAACAAGGGCGACACAAGCCTCTTTTGTCCTTTAATATCAATTAACCAAATAAAAGCGGCCAATAGCAGGCAAGCAAATCCTGTTGTATAAATCACGTAAGAGCTTGTCCATAATGACTTATTAATCGGTAAAACCAAACTCCACAAGGCACCGCATCCGATAGCGATACCACCTAGAATGCTCAATTTAATCACACTAGATTTTTTATCTTTTATGCTCGTTAAATAACGTGTTAATTCAAAACCAAGTAACATGTTTACTACCGCAGGGATGGTACTCAGTAAACCTTCAGGATCAAAATTTACACCACGCATGGTATACATATGATTAGCCCCTAATATGGCTAAATCAAATTGTCGAATAATATTGCCTTCAATCGTTAACGCATTCTCACCAATACTAAGTAAAAGCCCCCAATAGGCTAATAGAATTATGGCGGAAAAAATCAATACACCTCGGCGATTTAACAATAAAACTAAACTCGCAGCAATAGCATAAGCAATACCAATACGTTGCAATACGCCCATAATGCGTAATTCACCAAAGGATGTATCAAACGGAATAACATTCAACATAAAACCAATAAAGAATATAATAAAGCCACGCTTTAAAATTCGTACAAATTGCGCAGATGTAGCAGAGAAGTCACTCTTTTTGAAAGAGAAAAACATTGCTGAACCAATAATAAACAAGAAAAAAGGAAACACTAAATCTGTTGGTGTACAACCATGCCACTCAGCATGTAATAAGGGTGCATAAACATGTGACCAAGAGCCAGGCGTATTTACTAAAATCATCAAGGCGATTGTCATACCTCTGAAGGCATCAAGCGCTAAATAACGAGTCATATCATTTCCACATAACGATAAAATTCAATATAAATTAAGAATACAAAACGCCATAATGACAGCGCTATCATTTTGGTAATATAAAGTATTCATTAGCTAATGGCGAATAATATTTATTTGATTTGGTGTCGTGCTATAGAATAATGCTACACTGAGCAAAATAACTAATAATCGACTTTAAAGTATTTTCATGACTGCTTCTTCATCTGAAACACTATTAGCGCAAGCGCAACAAGTATGCAAAAAAAAAGGCGCTCGTTTTACCAAAGTGCGTGAGCAAGTTTTTTTATTGTTGGCAAAACATGAAGGGGCTGTTGGTGCCTATGATTTATTAGCCCAACTAAAAAAAATTGATACTGCAGCCAAGCCTGCAACAATTTACCGCGCATTAGATTTTCTCTCAAAACAAGGTTTTGTTCATAAAATAGAGTCTATTAATGCTTTTGTGATGTGTCATCATTTTGGTGATTGTGACCACCCTGTGCAGTTACTTATTTGTGATCAATGTGGCCATGTTGAGGAAATCCAATCTAACAATTTTGATTTAGCACTTCGTTCAATGGCTGATGCGAATGGTTTCACCATTATTCATCAAATTGTTGAAGCACATGGCCATTGTAGAACTTGTAATAACCAATAAAAAGTTGTTGTAACTAATCTTTACAAGGCCCCCTCACTTATGATTAATCAGTAAACGCTGCCATTATCGACATAGGTGAAAATTTGTAAGAAAATTAAGCAAGTACTAATTAATTATCCCAGTTTAATTTACATTTGTTACAGATGTGTGCAAAATTACATAACTGCAAAATAGACCCGACACGGAAAGCTTCATGAAAGTAGAATTTATTAATCCTTTTTTATCATCAATGCTAAATGTCATGTCAACTATGGCAAGAATAGAGTTAAAAGCTGAAAAACCAAAGCTTAAAAAGGACAATGTTGCCCATGGTGATGTTTCAGGGCTTATAGGTATGGTCAGCCCTGAAGCAAAGGGCTCATTATCAATTACATTTGATGCTTCACTAGCATTTGCCACAATGAAAGGGATGGTAGGTGAAACTCCAGATGAGATAAATGAAGAAATCACAGACTTAGTAGGTGAAATAACCAATATGGTTACTGGTGGTGCTAAACGCTTACTGAGTGAAAAAGGCTTTGAATTTGATATGGCAACGCCTGTTGTTGTTTCCGGTAAAGATCATACCATTCACCATAAATCAAAAGGTCCTATAGTAATAATCGCACTAAAAGGTGATGCAGGCAGAGCCTATATTGAATTCAGCTTTGATGATTAATATTTGAATTACAAATTAAACATGAAGCGTTTATTTTTTAATAAACATTGAAGTACTGCTTTCAATCGTACTTCAATTAAGATCTCAAATAGAGTCTGCTGTTAATAATTTATATTTTACCGACTCAGCACCAAATAGCCGCTAATCTTCTTCTAAAACGTGTGGCCCAGCATAGTTATCAAAACGAGAGTATTGCCCTTGGAAAGTTAACGGCACGCGACCTATCGGTCCATTACGCTGTTTACCAATGATAATTTCAGCCATGCCCTTATATTCACTATCATCGTGGTAAACTTCATCTCGATAAATAAACATAATTAAATCAGCATCTTGCTCAATTGCACCAGATTCACGTAAATCAGAGTTAATGGGTCGCTTATCTGAGCGTTGCTCCAAGCCACGATTTAGCTGAGAAAGTGCAACTACTGGTACTTGTAACTCTTTCGCTAATGCTTTCAATGAACGTGAAATCTCTGAAATTTCGAGGGTACGATTATCAGAAAATTGTGGTGCACGCATTAACTGTAGATAATCAATCATAATCATAGAAATACCACCATGATCACGATGAATTCGCCTTGCTCTAGAGCGTACTTCCGTCGGTGTCAAACCAGCCGCATCATCAATAAACATTTTACCATTTTCAATTAACAACCCCATGGTAGAAGACAATCGAGCCCAATCTTCATCGTCCAGTTGCCCTGTACGAATTTTAGTTTGGTCAATTCGTCCCAAAGACGCCAACATTCTCATCATGATTTGATCTGCAGGCATTTCTAAACTGAATATTAATGCTGGCTTATCTTGTGTCATCGCCGCATGTTCCGCCAAGTTCATCGCAAAAGTTGTTTTACCCATAGATGGACGTGCAGCAACAATAATAAGATCTGATTGCTGCAAACCTGCAGTCATTTTATCTAAATCAGTAAACCCACTAGGCACACCAGTCACACCACCTGTATCGGTGGAACATAACTTTTCAATGCGATCTACCGTTTTTTCTAACACGGAATGGATGCTTTCTGGGCCTTCTGATTTATTGGCGCGCTTTTCAGCAATGGCAAACACTTTGGTTTCAGCAAAATCAAGTAATTCAGCACTCGTACGCCCCTGCGTATCATAACCCGCTTCAGCAATATCGTTCGCCACACTGATCATTTCACGCGTGACTGCCCGTTCACGAACAATATCTGCATAAGCAGTGATATTCGCCGCACTTGGCGTGTTTTTCATCATCTCGGCAAGGTAAACAAACCCTCCGGCATCCTCTAACTTTTGATCATTTTCCAATGCTTCTGACAAGGTAATTAAATCGACTGGCTCACCTAGCTCAATTAAGGCACCAATGGTTTCAAAAATCAGTCGGTGAGAACGGCTGTAAAAATCTTCAGCGACTGTTTTTTCAGAAACACGATCCCATGTTTCATTATCGAGTAACAAACCGCCTAACACTGATTGTTCAGCTTCAAGAGAATGTGGTGGTGTTTTTAATTCATCAATTTGCTTATCTTTGATAAATTGCCTTTCTTTGGCAAATTTACCGAATTTTTGATCTGCCATTTACTTAGCCTTAGAGTGAAAAATTTGAGGAAGGCTAATGTAGCAGAAATTTAGCTAAAAATAGAGAAGTAAACAAAGAAAAATTTAGTTAGATTGACAACACATGGGACCAATAAAAAACAATTTTTCAGATTGATATCCTTAATCTAAAAAGCAGGAGATAACAAAAAATAAGCACTTTCCTTAAGTTTATCTAAAAAATCGCCAATTTATTAATTTCAAACAAATTAATTGCTTTTTTTTTACGTTTAACCTTTACATGTGTTTTAACTTGTTTATATTTATACAAGCTTTTAGGTAAATAGCTTTATTTTATTTAGTTTAATTGAACCTATTCATACAGTTCGTTAATCGCTAATATTTTCAGTCTATTTGCATTGGGCATTATTTATATAATGATTTAAAACAGTATTAATTATATAAATAGAAGTTAATAGGATTTTAAACGTATTGTTGTTAATTTCTTTTAACGTATAAATAAAAAACCTATTAATAATATAAAACGCTACATTATTTTACATTTATAAAAATATGTAGCATATTAACTACAGCCCCCGTAGAAATTGATGGAACTATTACTATGAAAAACTTAAACGCAATGAACAACATATCTAACAAAGCCCAAAAAGGCTTTACTCTTATTGAATTAATGATCGTAGTAGCGATTATCGGTATTTTAGCCGCTGTAGCACTACCTGCTTACCAGACCTATACTAAAAAAGCAGCTTACTCAGAAGTGATTTTAGCGACTTCACCCTATAAGTCTGGCATTGAAATATGCTCATTAACAAATGCATTAGCTGCATGTGATCTGGGTACAAACGGAATACCTGGCACAACAGCGTCAAAGTTAGTTGCAAGTGTTGCTGTAGATAATGGTGTAATAGTTGTTACACCTAACGCAGATAGTGGTATTGTAGCTACTGATACATATACATTAACCCCTGTAGGTGGTGGTAATGGTGCAGCTATTACTGCATGGACAGCGACATGTGCTAACACCGAACTTTGTTAATTAAAACTTAGTGAAAATGTATTAAATTAAAAAGCTCCGGAAGGAGCTTTTTTGTTTTCTGGATATCAATAATATTGACCAAAAAATTTATCAACACCCTTTATTTAAAATCAGATTACATGATCTTTTGTTCTTTTATATAAATTACGTTACACTAAAATTTAATATATTCATTGTTTTTATTCAAAAGGTTATGCTAAAAAGCCATGAAAGGAAATCACCAACAATCAAGTGTTTTATCCGCTTTATCTAAAGAACAATTAGTTCCTCTTACAAGCATTGATGACATTTCTTCCGATTATATTGGTAGCAATAAACCCTTTATTCGTTTTCTGGTCGAAGATAAACAGTTTGATGGCAAAGAAGTTGCCAAAATCCTCTCTAATCGATTTGGCTATCCCTATATCCAATTAGCTAATTTTGATACTAGCCTAATACCTGAAGGTGTACGTAATGAAAAGCTAATAACCAAACATAATGCTTTACCCTTATTTCTTCGGGGAAAAGTTTTATTTGTAGCAATGTCCGATCCGACTAA
>JAWUXK010000107.1:0-65755 GCA_034111385.1 Colwellia sp.
ATAGCTTTTCCATCACGCACTCCAGCTAAACTTTCAATATTAATATCTAAGGTAACTTCGTTTAAAGCAAATAAAGGTGTTGTTGTGTAACCGGCCGGGTTATTTAGTATTAAACCATTGATAGTGCCTGCACCGCTTAATAGCTGCATGTCTACTTTTTCCACGGTGACTTGTTGTTCAGTAAACTTTTTACCTTGTACTTCTATTTGCTCTGCAATAAGTTCGTTAAGTTTGTCACTGGTGAGAAACCAGAAGGCACCACCACCAATAGCCAATATTAAAGCGATAAATATAATTAATTTTTTCATACTGTGTTCTCCAAATGAGCGTTACGTAAGCGGCCTTTTAGTGGTTGTCTTTTACGTCCCAACTGCCTAGTTGTAATTTATGGGAATTTTATGACTTAGCATCGACAAGTAATCGATAGTCACATCAAGCGGACTTATTTATTGAATACTTCGCCAGACTTAATCCGTTTGGTAGAAATACTATTTATAAGCTTAATTAGTTAATTGAAGTTTTACAAGGCTGAATAGTAAGGAAATAGTGATAATTGTAATGATAAGTATGCGATTTTTTTACATAAAAATGATTATTAGGCACAGCCATTGAATTTATATAATCTCATCTCACTGTAATCCTATCTAGGTAGCCGGATGAAACGAGTCGTTCTCTATAGCATGGATAAGTGTCCTCATTGTAAAAGTGCAAAGCAGTATTTAGAGCTGCAAAATATACCTTTTCGATTATGTAATATAAAAACGGCGAAAGGGCAAAAAGAGTTTGCCGCGACTCGGCTTCGTGGTGTGCCAGCATTGAAGATAGGAGACCAATTATTAAAAGGATTTTCAGTTAAAGAATTTAATCAGCTGATTACTTCGTCTTAGCGTCTCTCTAGTTTACTAAAAAGGGTATTTTTACTTGGTTGTATTAAAAATGCACGGTGAAGGTATATACTTCAAATGAGCGTAGTTATGTGTGTTAATGTAGGCAAGTATGTTCAAATACTAATGAATCTTTTTCGTTTTAAGGAATATAGTGCTTTGTCATTTGTTTATAGAGCTATAGTCGCGATATTTATTGTTTGCACTAGCGTTGCTGCTAGCGCAATGCAATTAAATGATAGCTTAGTATTAGAAAATATGGAGCATGAGCTAAATCAAACGCCATGGAAGACATATCAAAAAATCAAGTCTCAATCTGATATGTTAGCTGATATGACACCCAAGTATAAATTGTGGTGGTTACTTCGCAAAGCTCAAGCTGAAAACTCATTATATCTTTTTGATGCATTTCAAAAAACGGTTACTACAGCTCAACTACTTATTGATGAGAAAACTCCTGTTCGTATCACCATTAACTTTAATATTTTTGAAGGTATTATTCAGCAACGACAAGGAAAATATCAAAAATCTCAAAGTTTACTGGAAAAAGCTCAACAAACGGCTATCGTACATAAATATACTGATTTGGCGGTGAATGCTAAGCTAGAACTCGCATATGCGCTTAGCTTCACTGAGCATTATGAACATTTACAGCAAGCTTATGTTGAAGCTTCTTCATCAAAAAATGATTTTCTCATTGCTAAGATCAATGAAGTATACGGAGCTATTTACAGTTATTTGCAAGATTATGAGCAATCGATTGAGTATTATCAAAAAGCGATATCAAGCTATCAACAGTTTTCCTATCCTGCGTACGAAGTTGAAGCAATATATGGTTTAGCAGAGGCTTATCGGTATTGGGAAAAATATGATTTAGCATTAGCGCTTTATTATCGTTATCAAAAAGCCATTGAGTATAGTCCTGAAAATGTTGATGGTAAGTTTTACGCTCTTTATGGCATAGCGATGAGTTTGGCTGGTAAAGGTGGCTGTACTCAGGCGTTAGGTTATATAGAACAAGCATTGACCATATCGGGTTTAATTGAACATAAGGCTGAGCTTTTTACACGTCAGGCGCAGTGTTTTATTAATGAAAATAAGTTAAGCCTTGCTAAAGCCGCTTTAGACAAAGCTGAGGCTAGCTTGGCCAGCATACCTGAATTAATAGGTAAGCGTGGGCAATTAGAAGTAATTAAAATAAAAGCGAAATTATTACATGCTAAAGGTGATAGTGAGCAAGCTTATCAGTTCTTAAAACAATTTAATGAGCGTCAAATTGCGCTGTTAAAGAAAAACGCTTCTGATAGGTTATCGCAGGTGAGAGGTAGACTGGAAGTTAAAAGTAAAAATGTTGAAATACCTTTGCTCCAACAACGAACTAAAGTAAATCAATTACAGTTAACACAACAAAAACAAGCAAAAACTATTCAAACTTATAAAGTCGCTTCCATTGTTGTACTCATTGTATTGGGTTTGATGTTTATATATTTTCAACGGCGTCACAGTCAAAAAATAGTAGAGTTGTCAATTCGAGATCCCCTGTCCGACTTATATAATCGTAGCTACATGTTTCAATTTCTTAATAAACTTGTCAGCGCAGTCAATTTAGAAAAAAACCAAATATCAATCATGTTAATAGACATTGATGACTTTAAAGGGGTGAATGATCTTTATGGACATTCATTTGGCGATATAGTGATTAGTGAAGTCGCTAAAATAGGTAAAGATACGATAAGAATTGAAGATGTCATAGGCCGCGTTGGCGGTGAAGAGTTTCTATGTGTATTACCAAGGATAGACAGCGAGCAATGTTTACATATAGCTCAGCGTTTAGTGAATAATGTAAATAAAAATATATTTTTTGTTGGCGGGGCAGGCAAAAAAAGAAAGCAAGTGAATATTTCTGTTAGTATCGGAATATCGACAACGTCGATTGATACCATTAATAGCTCAGACTTATATTTGCAAGCAGATAAAGCACTCCATCATGCCAAAGCCAATGGTAAAGGTTGTGCTGTACAGTATCTAAAAACCATGCAACATTCTTATCTACAGCAAGATTAATTTTTGGGAATCATTCCCATAACCCATACCTCACAATAACTCCCCCCTTTTCACTTAAAAACGTCTTTTCTATGAGCAAAAGTCAGTATAAATGGCAAGCTAGGGCCCTTCGTACATAGTTTATTGCGTCGAAATTTATGGAAGCTATCAAAGGCGCACCAAATAAAACCATACCTTAATATTACTGTGCTAATTTGGTGCGATTCTATTTTTTTAGCTGGCGTAAACTTCCTAAGATATTGAATTTTAATGTTTAATTATTTTTGGCATATGAATCGCATTGTAATGTTCAAATCATTTAATGAAAACAATAAAATTAATAGAGGTCTAATATGAAAATAGTTAACGCAATCATTAAGCCATTCAAACTCGATGATGTCCGCGAAGCCATTTCTGAAATTGGCGTTGATGGTATCACCGTTAGTGAAGTTAAAGGTTTTGGTCGTCAAAAAGGGCATACCGAATTATATCGTGGTGCTGAGTACCAGGTCGACTTTCTACCGAAAGTAAAACTAGAAATCGCCGTGAATGACGATATTGTTGAGCGCTTAGTAGAAACCATTACAAAAGCAGCTTACACCGGAAAAATTGGTGACGGAAAAATCTTTGTATATGACCTTGCACAAGTAGTACGTATTCGTACTGGTGAGCAAGATTCAGAAGCTTTATAAGGGGTAAACACTATGGAACAGAATATTTTTCAACTTCAATATGCAATGGATACTTTTTACTTCCTAATTTGCGGTGCATTAGTTATGTGGATGGCTGCTGGCTTTTCTATGTTAGAAGCAGGTTTAGTTAGAGCTAAAAATACCACTGAAATTTTAACAAAGAACGTAGCCTTGTATGCGATCGCTTGTATTATGTATTTAGTTGTCGGTTACGACATCATGTACGGCGGCGGTGTATTTTTAAATGGTATCGCGCTTGACGGTGCAAGTGATGCTGAAGCCTTAGTTGGCGCAGTATTAGCTGAATCTGCTGAAGCTGGTTTTGATGGTGGTGCAGTTTATTCAAATGCATCAGACTTCTTCTTCCAAGTAGTATTTGTTGCTACGGCTATGTCAATTGTTTCTGGTGCAGTTGCTGAGCGTATGAAGCTTTGGGCTTTCTTAGCTTTCACTGTTGTACTAACTGGCTTTATCTACCCAATGGAAGGTTCTTGGACTTGGAATGGTGATGCTGTATTTGGTATGTATACATTAGGTGACCTTGGTTTTTCTGATTTTGCTGGTTCTGGTATTGTTCACATGGCAGGAGCTTCTGCAGCATTAGCAGGTGTATTATTACTAGGTGCTCGTAAGGGTAAATATACTAAAGACGGTAAAACAACTGCAATCCCTGGTGCTAACTTGCCTATGGCTACGTTAGGTACTTTCCTCTTATGGATGGGTTGGTTGGGCGTTAATGGTGGTGCAGTATTAAAACTTGCTGACATCAACAGTGCGAACTCAGTTGCTATGGTCTTTTTAAACACAAACGCAGCAGCAGCAGCAGGTGCAATTGCAGCACTAGTTTTTGCTAAAATTTTATACAAGAAAGCTGATTTAACCATGACATTAAATGGTGCGTTAGCAGGTTTGGTTGCTATCACTGCTGAGCCATCAACTCCTTCGCCATTACAAGCGACTATTTTTGGTGCTATCGCAGGTGTTATTGTTGTGTTATCAATTATCGCACTTGATAAAGTTAAAATTGATGATCCTGTAGGTGCTATCTCTGTACATGGTGTAGTTGGTTTCTTTGGTTTACTTATTGTTCCAATTACAAACTCAGGTGCTAGCTTCAGTGGTCAGTTAATTGGCGCGGCAACTATCTTTGTTTGGGTATTCTGTACTAGTTTTGTTGTATGGTATGCGTTGAAAAAGATTATTGGTATTCGTGTAAGTTCTGAAGAAGAGTACGAAGGTGTTGATATTAGTGATTGTGGTATGGAAGCATATCCAGAGTTCACTAGAGGTTAATACTCTACATAAAGTAACGGGGTAAATAATATTCCCGTATTGATTACTAAAAAGCAGCGATTTCGCTGCTTTTTTTTGCTTATTATTTGTTGACTAGCTTTGGTATTTAATAGGGGGTCAAGTAAGTATGGTAAGCCTATTTAAAAACCCTCATTACCATTACAACATAGGCCTTCACTTTAATATTAAGGGGTGTTGATAAAGATCGAGTGATTTCACTACTTTTAAATGCTATAAATGTGTTGCAAGGTTCTGTTTTGTTTTAATTCGGAGTGATTAAACAATTAATCCTTTTGAAGATTATTGCTTGTTCAAGGTTTTTTATGTGGCGTATCTTACTATTTATATCTTTCTTTTCGTTTGAGTCTTTTTCTCGAAATGAAGAGTTAACGGATAAACTCGATAAAATTGCTCAGCAACAGGATAAAGTCGCCTTAATATCTCAGTTAGATGAATTACTTAAAGATAAAAAATTAGTCGATTTAGACCGTATTAATATACTGACATTACAAGGTAAGAGTTATTTAGCGTTAAATGAATTTGATCAAGCATTACGTGTTATTCAAAAAGCCAAAATAATAGCCATTCAAAAAAAGTTACTGTTTCAACAAGCCAGTCTAGATAAATTAAGTGGTATTGTTTTTTATTTTCAAGGTCAATACAAAGAAGCTGTTCATGCTTACCAAGGCGCACTTGATTATTTCAAAAAACAACCTTTCTCCGCTGTTATAGCGATTAAGCAAGCAAATCTATTGAACAATATTGCCTTAGCGCAAACTAAACAGGGTAATTCATTCGAAGCACTTAAAAGTTATCAGCTAGCAGAGCCTTTATATCAGCGCTATGGCGATGACATGGATAAAATTGATATACGCTATAATCTTGCCACGCTTTATCTCAGTTTACGGCGTTTAGATATAGCTATTAGCATGCTAACCGAGGTGTTAGCGAATAAAATTGATATTGGCGATGACTATGGTGTAGCTAAAGCGTCTGCGGCTTTAGGGGTAGCGCTTAAGCATTCGGGTCAATATAAGAAGGCTGAACATAATGTGCTGAATGCGTTAGATTACTTCAAAAGAAATGGAAATCAATTTGATGCAGCTTCTCAATTTCAAAACCTTGCGGAAATAAATTATGAATTATCCAATATAGTAAAAGCACATGACTATGCAATCAAAGGGGTTGAGCTCAGTAAGAAAATAGGCCATCAAATGACCTATGCCGGTAGTTTACATACGCTAGCTAAAGTTTTTTTTCATCTAGGTGATATCGAGCGCTCTTTGACCAATGTTGAATTATCCAATTCAATAGCAAAAAAAATGGGCTTCCAACGATTAATCAATGAAAACTTAGGGTTAATGTCACTTATTTATGCCGTAGACCGTAAAACAGGAAAGGCATTAGCGTCACAATTATTATATCAAAAAGCTCACCTGAAATTATCAAATGAAACGCTTAACGAACAAATTGCACAATTTGAATCGGCTCAACTAACTCAACAAGTAAAAAACTTACAGCAAAATAAAAAACTTCAGCAATTAGAATCAACTAAAGCCGAGCAGCAACGTCAATTGATTGTACTGGGAGTTGTTTTTTTATTGGTTATCTTATTGTTATTTTATCGCCGTTACCTTGAAAGGAAGTTAACTAAAGAGTTAGAAAGTCGAGTTAAAAAGCGAACAGAAGCCCTAGAGTTTTTAACAAAAGAGTTAAAAGACGCTAATACGATTAAAAGCCAATTTTTAGCGAATATGAGCCATGAAATTAGAACGCCTCTTACCGCTGTTATTGGTCAGTCAGAGGCGATTATTTATGGTGATGTTGATGATATTAATATACAGAAAGAAGTGAAAGTTATTCATAATAATAGCTTGCACTTACTACAATTGATCAATGATATTTTAGACTTGAGTAAAATTGAAGCCAATAAGTTTGAGCTAGAAAACAGGCAGCAAAATTTACACGAAATAGTTGATAGTTTAAATAATATTTTCACCAAAGAGGCACAACGTAAAAAATTATCATTTACTATTAGTCATCAATTACCTAGCCCTTTTATGATTAATGTTGACGGCTTAAGGTTAAAACAAATTTTAATCAACCTTTGTTCTAATGCAATCAAGTTTACCAGTGAAGGCTGGGTAACTTTAGATATTGCTATCATTGATAAAACTTTATTTTTCACGGTAACCGATACCGGAATTGGTATGAATGAAGCGCAACAAGGAAAAATATTTAATAGTTTTACTCAAGCAGAAAGTAGTATTAATAGACGTTTTTCAGGCTCAGGGCTTGGGTTGTTTTTGTCAGATCAATTGGCAAAAGTAATGCTAGGAGAAATTATTGTTACCAGCGAACTGGATCAAGGCAGTACCTTTGTTTTTAAATTACCCTTTGATGATACTTATTCGCCTTCTACGTCGCTGGAAAATCATATTGATGAGGACTTTTACACTGCTTTCAATGAAAAGCGTTACAGTGGAGAAATTGTGCTTGCTGACGATCATGATGATAATCGCCGCTTAATTGCTAGGTTGTTAACAAGTTTAGGATTGGAAGTGCTAAATGCCAGTAATGGGAAAGAAGCCATTGCGTTGTCAATTAAGCATAAACCTCCTTTAACTTTGCTTGATATTCAGATGCCTGAAATGGATGGCATTGAAGCGTTGAAAAAGTTGCGTGGACTTGGTTGTACTCATCCCATTTATGCACTGACCGCCAATGCTATGTCTCATGAAATTTCACAGTATTTAGCGATGGGGTTTGATGGCCATTTAAAAAAACCGATAGAAAGAGAAGCATTTTTAGCTGCGATTGAAAAATACTATCCTCAGCGATTAGTAACGCAAGTAGAGCAGGAAAATTTTGATGTAACCGACATTAGACAATCATTTATCGCTAACTTGTCACAAGATAAAATTGATATATTGCAGCATCGAGACAACCGGGATAAAGAAAGGTTAGCGAGAGCAGCTCATAAAATAGCAGGCGCGGCAACAATGTTTGGCTATCCTGAACTATCACAATGTGCCCTTGAACTGGAACGTGGAATTAAATCCTCTCATCTTGATGCCGTTGAAGATTTAGCCCATTGTCTACTCGATGAAATTAATTTAGTTCAACATACTCATGAAATTAAGAGTAGTTTATGAACACCCCGTTCTCTTATGCACAAATTTTACTATAGAATAGTCATCGGTGATGTAACCAGAATACTTTTTTTTGTGTACAATAAGAACTATATACTCAACCCCTTAATTTTAGGAATTTCAAATGGCTAGAGAACAATTTGGTATTTGCGCTGAGCCTAATTTATATGGCAGTTACCTACTGTTTAATGCGTTAGATGATAAAAATGCGTTTATTCGAGCGGCTTTATCTCGCTTACCGGCATTGTTTGAAGAATATTCAGAACAATATTCAGAAGCTAATTTAACCGGAGTGGTTGCGATTGGTGCTAATTATTGGGATGAATTTTATCCACAAGCCCGCCCTGTATTATTAGAGCCCTTCCCATCAATGAGTAGTGATGATCGAGTCGCACCGAGTGTTAATGTTGATATTTATATTGAAATTCGAAGTGACCGTGGGGATGTTAACCATATTGTTTGTTCTAAAGTTTGCCAACTACTCGCTGACAGTGTCGAATTGATTGAGCAAATACAGGCATTTCGCTTTTTAGATGGCCGTGATTTGACGGGTTTTGTTGATGGAACTGAAAATCCAAAAGGAATGCATCGCAGAGACGTTGCTTTGGTGAGCAGTTGTGATGATGCTACTTTTTCAGGTGGTAGTTATTTACATACACAACGATATCAGCATAACTTATCCTTATGGAATTCATTGAAAAACAAAGAACAGGAAGATACTTACGGTCGTACAAAAGTAGATAATATTGAATATGAAAGTGCAGATAAACCCTTAACTGCTCACACTAAACGTACCAATTTAAAAGATGAGAATGGTAAAACGATTGAGATTTTAAGGCAAAGCATGCCTTATGGTGATATGAAGCGCCAAGGGTTATTTTTTGTGTCTTATTGTCATTCACCGAAACCGTTTGCCTTGATGTTGAAAAGTATGATTCATGGTGATGGACATGGCAATGTTGATCATTTACTTAAATACACTCAAGCAGAAACAGGAGCAGCTTTCTTTGCACCTAGTTTAACGTTTTTGACGGAATTGGATGTAAATGATGACATTAGTGAGTCATCATAGTTTAGATCTACAGGGTTACTCTATATCTAATGGGTCAGCAGATAATATAATTCCGGTATTGTCTGCATAAATATGATCGTCTGGTAATATCGTAACGCCACCAAAGTTTATTGCGATATCACTTTCACCAAATTCATTGTCGTTAGCACCTACAGGGATTGACACTAACCCTTGAATTCCTAGCTCTACTTCTTCTATGGTGTCTACATCACGAACGCTGCCATAACATACAATACCTTCCCAGCCATTGTTTGCTGCTGTTTCGGCAATGTTGATGTCTATCAATGCACGTCTTGTTGAACCGCCACCGTCAATAACTAATACTTTACCTATACCATTAGTGGCAACTACTTGTTCTATTAACCCTGTGCCTTCGAAACATTTTATCGTGACAACTTTACCTCCAAAAGAATGTCGGCCACCATAGTTGCTAAAAATAGGGTCAAGAACATCAATTAAGTCTGCATAGGTGTCACACAATTGCGAGGTATTATATTCCATAACAAAGCTCTTTTATTAGGTAAGAAAACTATCACAGTATAACTTGTTAAGATGAAATTTAAACCGCTACTTGTATTTTATGGAAAACTCTCTTTAAAAATAATAACGCTATTTATAATTGAGTTATATTGATTGTGGCTTCACGCGAGTGACCTGAGTCTTTTAGTTCACTTAAATAATGTTGCCAACGCTGATCGTGTTCTTTGATGAGTAATTCGAGGTAATCTGAAGAATAAATAGCACTGTGTTGATCATCAAAAACAAGGCGATAACCGTGCTTACCAACATTTTCTATTGTTGATAATATTATTGACTTTTTATGGGAAACCAGCATTTGTTGCTTATTATCTGTGGCGGGTGAGCAAACGCGTAGATATTCAAAACTTAACTGAGCAACCTTACTATTATCAAAGGTAATAGTAAGGTTATTGTCCGTATTATTAATTTTAAAACCGGTAATATTCATAAGGTTTCTTTTTAACTCAACTCGGCTACAGAATAAAGCGGCTTAAATCTTCGTCTTTCACTACTTCACTCAAGGTGTTATCGACATAGCTTTTGTCAATAAGTATTGTTTCACCCGAACGTTGATCAGCATGAAAAGACAACTCTTCCGTTAATCGTTCCATCATGGTGTGTAGTCTACGTGCACCAATATTTTCGGTGGATTCATTTACTAGCCAAGCGGCATTCGCTATTGCTTGAACGCCGTCGTCACTAAACTCAATATTTACACCTTCAGTCGCTAACAAAGCAATATATTGCTCTGTTAATGAAGCAAAAGGTTCAGTTAAAATGCGAACAAAGTCATCAGAAGTTAATGCTTTTAATTCAACACGAATAGGTAAGCGACCTTGTAGTTCAGGAATTAAATCTGATGGCTTAGCCATTTGAAATGCACCTGAAGCGATGAACAAAATATGATCGGTTTTGATCATGCCATGCTTGGTACTAACGGTTGAACCTTCTACTAATGGAAGTAAGTCACGCTGTACACCTTCACGTGAAACATCACCGCCGCTATTACTGTCAGCACGTTTACAAATTTTGTCAATTTCATCAATAAACACAATGCCATTTTGTTCTACTGCGTAAATGGCTTTTTGTTTAATATCATCATTATTCACTATTTTAGACGCTTCTTCTTCTTGTAGCGCCTTAAATGCATCTTTAATTTTCAGTTTACGTTTATTCGTTTTATCACTCGACATGTTTTGGAACATGTTTTGTAATTGTGAAGTCATGTCTTCCATACCTGGGGGGGCCATAATTTCAACGCCGACTTGAGGTGCGGCTAAGTCGAGTTCGATTTCTTTGTCGTCTAACTTTCCTTCTCGTAATTTTTTGCGAAAAATTTGACGAGTATTGCTATCTTCACTTTTTTCATCATTACCAAAGCCATCACGCGCAGGAGGCAATAGTACATCTAAAATGCGTTCTTCAGCGGCTTCTTCGGCTAAATGTTGTACGCGACTCATTTCGTCTTCTTTAACCATTTTGATCGCCATATCGGCAAGATCTCGAATAATGGTCTCAACTTCTTTACCAACATAACCCACTTCTGTGAATTTTGTTGCTTCAACTTTGATAAAAGGTGCCCGTGCTAATTTAGCTAAACGTCGTGCAATTTCTGTTTTACCAACACCCGTTGGCCCGATCATTAAAATATTTTTAGGGGTTACTTCGCTGCGTAAAGCTTCATTTAGCTGCATTCGGCGCCAGCGGTTTCTTAAAGCGATTGCAACCGCACGTTTAGCATCACTTTGTCCAATGATGTGGCTGTCTAATTCGTGAACAATTTCACGTGGTGTCATATCTGACATGTTTTAATCCTCATTTCGTCTTGGATTTTCCACCAAGGCAATAATTTTGTAACTTGTAATTTTTAACTATAACTCGTCTATGGTTTGTTCGTGGTTAGTAAAGACACAAATACTACCTGCGATAGTTAATGATTTTTCTACAATTTCTTTAGCACTTAAGTCGGTGTTTTCAAGTAAGGCGGTTGCTGCGGATTGGGCGAAATTGCCGCCGCTACCAATAGCAATTAAATCATGTTCGGGCTGAACAACATCGCCATTACCGGTAATTATTAATGAGGCTGTTTCGTCGGCGACAGCAAGTAGTGCTTCAAGTTTTCTCAAAGCCCGATCGCTACGCCAATCTTTGGCTAATTCTACAGCGGCTTTGGTTAAGTGACCTTGATGTTGTTCCAGCTTACTTTCAAAGCGCTCGAATAAGGTAAAAGCATCGGCCGTACCACCAGCAAAACCAGCAAGTACTTTGTTATTGTATAAACGGCGTACTTTCTTTGCGTTACCTTTCATTACGGTATTACCCAGTGATACTTGTCCATCACCACCAATGGCTACTTTGCCATTGCGTCTAACTGAAACGATAGTAGTCATATTAACTTCCAATCCGAAAAATTATATTTTTTAATGTAATTGAAATTGGGGTCATTACTGACTTTTCAAGGAGAAAGCTAAATTATTTCCATAAGAGAACTTGGCAACGATTAACACTATTGTTACGTAATTTATGCTTATCTTGCTCTGCTAATCGTTTACGAGAGTAGGGACCTAATATCACTTTATACCAAGTACCGTTGCTACCAATTGATTCTTTTATACTAGCTTCAAGCCCTACAAAAGCGATGGTTGCTTTTAATGTTTCTGCGCGCTCAGTTGTTTTGAATGATCCACACTGCAGTCTATAGGGACCTTTTTGTGTTACTTCGTACTGACCCACTTCAATTTCTTTGGTTTTTAAATTTTCAACATAGCTCCATTTTTCTTTCGGTGGCTCAGGTAAGTTTTTTTCTTTAGTTGCCGGCGTTGTGATGACTGTTTGCATAGGCTCTTTAGTTTTCGGACTCGTTTTTAAAAACCATAAACCATAAGCAAAAGCCGTAATTAATACGATAATTACCAAAACGATCAGTTTGGCTTTAACGGATATTTTAGCCGCAGGTTGAGGTGTGTTTTTTTTATAAGGGTTATTTTTTTTCTTTTTTGCAGGTGTGCGGGCAATATAATCTTGATTTGACATGAATAGCAGAAGAATCGCGGAAAAGTACTGTTATTCTAACGGTTCACCAGTTTAAATCAATAGGATCAATATCTAAACTCCACCGTACTTTATGATGAAATTCGTTATTTGGTATGGCTGTTAATAACTGTAAAATTGCAACGTGCAATTCTTTTCTTGATTTTGATTGCAGAATTAAATGGTAACGAAATTTCCCAGCCTTTTTTTCCATTGCGGCGGGCACTGGGCCGGCAAATTCACAGTTTATCAATGTTTGTTCTGTAAGAATTCGTAAAAACTTTTCAGGATAATTGGGGTAATTGGCTTCAGCTCTGATCAGCGCTTGAAAGCTAAATGGGGGTAATAGGGCTTGTTTACGTTCAATTAACGCTTGTTTAGCAAAATGTTGATAGCCGTTGTGGACTAAATCTTGTAATAAAGGGTGATCGGGGTAACTTGTCTGCACAAGCACTTTTCCTGGTTTACTCGCACGGCCAGCACGACCCGCTACCTGGATAAGTAGCTGCGCCATTTGTTCGCTGGCACGAAAATCAAAGCTAAATAATGCGCCATCACCATCAAGCACTGCGACTAACGTCACATCAGGAAAGTGATGACCCTTGGCTAGCATTTGTGTACCAATTAATAGTTGGTGTTTTTTCTCGGTGATTTCTTGTAATAACTTGGTTAATTCGCCTTTTTTTCGGGTGCTGTCTCTATCAATTCTCACCACGCTAACATCAGGAAATATTTCACTGATTCGTTGTTCTAATTGTTCCGTGCCTTGGCCAACAGGTGCAATACGAACACTGCCACAACTAGGACATTGTCTAGGCACTCGCTTTTGGCTGCCGCAATGATGACATATTAAGAGCTGCTGTTTTTGATGAAAAGTATAAGGCTTGTCACAACGCTGACATTCGCACAGCCAGTGACATTCTTGGCAATTAATGGCAGGGGCATAACCGCGACGGTTTAAAAATATTAGTACTTGCTCACCGCGAGCGAGTGTTTTTTTAACCTCATGTTTTAAACTTCCAGAAAGGCCAAACTCCATTTGTTGGTTGGCAACATCTATCAATGATATATTTG
This sequence comes from Colwellia sp., assembly GCA_034111385.1. GTDB lineage: Bacteria > Pseudomonadota > Gammaproteobacteria > Enterobacterales > Alteromonadaceae > Colwellia. The sequence continues at coordinate 13,760 of JAWUXK010000107.1, forward strand.
CTTTGCTGCTGTTTCCAGCACGTTTGTGTAACTGGTGATATTGATATTTTCCAGAAAGCCCATTTTGTAGCGATTCAAAACTGGGTGTCGCACTACCTAGAACGATAGGGATATTTAATTGTCTAGCACGTAAAATAGCAATGTCTCGCCCGTGATAACGAAAACTGTCTTGTTGTTTTAAGGAGCTATCGTGTTCTTCATCAACGATAATCATCCCTAATTGATGAAGCGGTGAAAAAATAGCCGAGCGCGTTCCAATAACTATGGCGGCACTACTTTGTTGTGCATTAAGCCAAGTATCTAAACGTTCGGTGTCATTTAAGTTGGAATGATGTAAACAAATTGGCACATTAAAGCGTTGTTCAAAACGTAATAAAGTTTGTGGGGTTAGCCCAATTTCAGGGACGATAACTAATACTTGCCGATTATCAGCGAGTACATTTTCCATCGCCTGTAAGTAAACTTCAGTTTTTCCTGAACCAGTAACACCATCAATTAAATGACAAGAAAACTGTTCAAGTGATTGATTGATTGCTGCAACAATGATTGCTTGCTCAGTAGAAAGTACTTGTTTATTTTCTTGTGCCAAAGCGCTTTCTTGCCAAATAAATGGGTGAGGTAGTTGTTTGCTTTCAGTGATTAATGTTTTTGCGGTCAGTGCGTTCAGTTGTGCTTTACTATAGCCTAGGGTTCGTAATTCAGCCCAACTGATACCTTTATGTTTGTTTATTAATTGATAAAGCGCGTATTGTTTAGGTGCTTTTTTTTCTATTTTAGCGAGCTGTTTATGTGTTTCATCTGTGGCGATTTCACTATGCCAAACCATTGGTGGCTTTATTTCAACTTTTTTAACTTGGCGTAATAGTTTAGGTAATGCTTGTTGAAAGACATCACCAATTGGATGATGGTAATAGTTGGCACATAAGGTTAGAAAATTAACTAATGAATCGCTTACGTGAAACGTATCATTGAGACGCTTCGAAATAGGCTTTATTTTTTTTGCATCAATTTCACATTCATCACTAACGGAGATCACAATAGCGATCACTTGTCTTGCGCCAAAAGATACTGCAACGCGCTCTCCAATTTGTATGGGTTGCTGTTGCATATTATCAGGAATTTGATAAGTAAATAATTGTCGCATGGGAACCGGCACAGCAACTTGCACATAACTTTTAGTTACTCGCGGAGTAAATGTTGCTTGAGCGGATATTATTTGTTCAGACACGTGATAGATAAGAGTGATTAATATTTTAGTGCTGGCTATCTTATCGTAAATCCGTTCTTTTATTAATAAGTCTTTTTTTAATCAATTTACCACTGCTTTTACTTGCAGTCGTTGTTTTGATCCTTTATTATTCGCCCCCATTAATTTTACAACCGTATGGTGCTTGGCGTTTTCTAATAAATTAGTAATAAACGGCTAAGTGGCGATACGCCCAATTTCTCGAAAGAGATAGAGGTTCCCATGAAAGAAGGCATTCATCCTAATTACGTTGAGTTTACAGCAACTTGTTCTTGTGGCAATGTTATCAAAACTCGTTCAACGGCTAAAAAAGACATTCATTTAGACGTATGTTCTGCATGTCACCCATTCTACACAGGCAAGCAAAAAGCTGCTGAGACTGGTGGTCGTGTTGATAAATTCAACAAACGTTTTGGCGCACTTAGTAAGAAGTAAGTTTACTTTTTATCTAACTTTTTACTTTGTAGAAAGGCATCAAACGAAAAAAAGCGTCAATTGGCGCTTTTTTTATGGGTAACTTTTATAAAAATAGGCTTTCAAGTGGAAGCTTTGTTTCATGAGTTTAGCTAGCCTGCATAAGCAAGTTCTTTTATTGAAATAGAGTATGTAGTGAATTGTTAAGCAGTACTTTATGCTTAAATATTGTTTGTTACCACAATAGAAATAAGGCCCATTATGGATACGCTAGAATAGGTACTAAATTTTTTTACATTATTATTGAAAATATTTAGTAATAGGGGTGATATTACTGGCGAACTTCTGTATAATCCGCGCTCCCTACGTTACAAACTGTCTTTTTATTACTTTTAAGGTAGCTTACTAAGTAATAATGGGCGTTAGACTCGATACTCGAAGGGGTAATTGCGTAGTCTATTATTAACCGACAGGCAAAGCTAACTTATCTTAAGTAAAGTTTTGACTTGTTATTTAAGTAACATATTTAATATTGGGTTTTTTAATGAAAACTTTTGTAGCTAAACCAGCAAGCGTACAACGCGAATGGTTCTTAGTGGACGCCGAAGATAAAACTTTAGGTCGTATCGCTACTGAAATTGCAACCCGTTTACGCGGTAAGCATAAAGCAGAATATACTCCTCATGTAGATACTGGCGATTATATCGTTGTTATCAATGCTGAGAAAGTACGTGTAACAGGTAACAAAGCGAAAGGTAAAATTTACTATTCGCATACTGAATTCCCTGGTGGCCTTAAGCAAATTAGCTTTGAAAAGCTAATTGAAAAAGCGCCAACACGCGTACTTGAATTTGCTGTTAAGGGCATGTTACCTAAAGGTCCTTTAGGTCGCGAAATGTTCCGCAAATTAAAAGTGTATGCAGGTGCTGAGCACGCGCATACTGCACAACAACCACAACTTTTGGAGCTGTAAGCAATGGCTGATAATCAATATTACGGTACTGGTCGTCGCAAGAGCTCAACTGCTCGTGTGTTCATGAAAGCTGGTAACGGTGCAATCACAATTAACAAACGTGACATTTCTGAGTACTTCGGTCGTGAAACTGCTCGTATGGTTGTTCGTCAACCATTAGAGTTAGTTGAAATGTTAGAAAAGTTTGACTTTAACATCTCTGTAGAAGGCGGTGGTAATTCTGGTCAAGCGGGTGCAATTCGTCACGGTATTACTCGTGCATTAATGGAGTTTGATGAAACATTACGTAGCAGTTTACGCGTAGCTGGTTTTGTAACTCGTGATGCTCGTAAAGTTGAACGTAAGAAAGTTGGTTTACATAAAGCACGTAAGAAACCTCAGTTTTCTAAACGTTAAAATCAATTTTTTCGTATATTCTACGATTTTAAAAAGCCGGCTATTAAGTCGGTTTTTTTATGCCTTCAATTTATAGTTACTATTAGCAGAAAAAATTTGTTTCATACTATTTAGCTATAATTTACAACTATTTCGAAATATTTCTATTTTTACAGTACTTAAGCCCCTTTTTACCTTGTAAAAAACCCGCTATTTCTTTATGATCGTAAAAATTTTTTGTCGATATGCCTTTTGGTATAAATCTGATCAAACATAACAGTAGCTACGCAAGTTTATAAACGCTTTTATACGTTTTGTAGTGAATATTTGTTTGGTAATCTTTATGAATTGGAGAGTGTTAATGAGCAATGTGCCTGTAAATAACGGCCGCCGTCGCTTCCTAACTGCGGCTACAGTCGTCGTTGGTGGTGTTGGTGTAGCTGGTGTTGCTGTGCCTTTCATTGGTTCCTGGAATCCTAGTGCTCGCGCGAAAGCTGCGGGTGCTCCAGTTGAAGTCAATGTAAGTAAGATACAGCCTGGTCAATTAATCCGTGCTGAATGGCGTGGTAAACCTGTTTATGTAGTCCGTCGAACGGAAGAAACGTTAAGCGGTTTAGCAAAACATGATGACCAGCTTCGCGATCCTAACTCTGAAGCAGCGCAACAACCAGAATATGCAACTAATGCATACCGCTCTATTAAACCTGAATTTTTAGTAGCGTTAGGTGTATGTACCCATTTAGGTTGTGCTCCTACCCATCACGGTGGTGATTTTGACCAGCATGTTGACGGTGTTTCTAATGGATTCTTCTGTCCTTGTCATGGTAGTAAATTTGATATGGCTGGCCGCGTATTTCAAGGGGTTCCTGCACCATTAAATCTAGTGGTTCCTGAGCATTCATTTACCAACGAAGACACTTTATTAATTGGTGTTGGGCAGGGAGAAGCATAATGTTAGCTAATTTTATGGCTTGGATGGACAAGCGTTTGCCTTTAACCGATGCTTGGAATAAGCATTTGGCACAATATCCTGCACCAAAAAACTTTAACTTCTGGTACTTTTTTGGCTCACTAGCCATGCTAGTACTTGTAAACCAAATTTTAACAGGTGTATGGTTAACTATGAGTTATGAACCATCAGGTGCTGGTGCGTTCGCTTCTGTTGAATATATCATGCGTGATGTAGATTACGGTTGGTTGTTACGTTACATGCATTCTACTGGTGCGTCAGCATTCTTTGTTGTGGTTTATTTACACATGATGCGTGGCCTTATGTATGGCTCGTATCAAAAACCACGTGAATTATTGTGGATCTTCGGTATGTTGATCTTCTTGGTGTTAATGGCTGAAGCATTTATGGGCTATTTATTACCTTGGGGTAACATGTCTTACTGGGGTGCACAGGTAATTATTTCTTTATTTGGCGCAATCCCTGTTATTGGTGATGATTTAACACTATGGATTCGTGGTGATTATGTTATCTCTGGCGCTACCTTAAACCGTTTCTTTGCTCTGCATGTAATTGCAATGCCATTAGTATTGGTTATTTTAGTATTTTTACATATCTTAGCTTTACATGAAGTGGGTTCAAATAACCCAGACGGTGTTGATATTAAAAAGCCTAAAGGCAGTATTCAACCGGAAGAGTTAAGCAAATTTACTTTCCATAAACAATACAGTGAAAAATACGATATTGTTGATGCTATCCCGTTCCATCCTTATTATTCAGTAAAAGATATTATGGGTGTTGCAGGCTTCTTGATTATATTCTGTTGGGTAATGTTCTTCGCACCTGAGGGTGGTGGTTACTTTATGGAAGCGCCAAACTTTGAGCCAGCGAATGGTTTGAAAACACCTGAGCACATTGCACCAGTATGGTACTTCGGTCCTTTCTATACCATTTTACGTGTTATTCCAGACAAGCTATTAGGCGCTATTGGTATGTTCTCAGCCATTATCGTATTGTTCCTTGTTCCATGGTTTGATCGTGGTGTAGTTAAGTCTGTTAGATTCCGCTCTAAATTACATTTAATTAACTTAATTCAATTCTCAATCAGCTTTATCGCGTTAGGTATTTTAGGTACTTTACCTGCAACACCAACAGCTAACTTGATTGGTACTATTGCAAGTTTTGGTTACTTTGGTTTCTTCGTAGCACTTTGGTTCTATTCTAAGAATGAAAAATGTAAGCCAGTTCCAGAGAGGGTTTCACACTAATGAAAAATTTAATTAAAGCGTTAGCCTTTGGTTTAGCTACTATCGTGTCTATGTCTGCCTTAGCGTCATCAGGTGGTAATTTAGATCACGCAAATAATGACTTAACCGATAAAGAGTCACTAAAGAATGGTTTTAAAACTTATATAAACTATTGTTTAGGTTGTCATCAATTACAATACCAACGTTATAACCGTACCTTTAAAGATTTAGGTATCGAAGAGGCTGATGGTATTGCAAATTACATGTATACCGGTGAAAAATCGGGTGACCTTATAACAAATACCATGCCGACAAAAGAAGCGGCAAAATGGTTTGGTACAGCGCCACCAGATTTAACACTTGAAGCTCGTTTACGTAGCCCTGATTGGATCTATACTTACTTACGTTCGTTTTATATGGACAGTGAACGTCCATTTGGCGTAAATAACAAAGTATTTAAAGATGTTGGTATGCCACATGTATTGCAAGATCTGCAAGGTGTTAGCTCAATTGATAAACATGGTAATATATCACCAGCAATGGGCGGTACCTTATCAGCGGTTGAGTATGATGTTGTAGTTCGTGATCTAACAAATTTCTTAGAGTATGTTGGTGAGCCAAGCAAGCTTGAACGAAAAAGTATGGGTGTAAATGTAATACTGTTTTTATTCATCTTCTTCATTGTTGCTTACTTACTTAAGAAAGAATATTGGAAAGATATACACTAAATAGTTAGAAGTAATAGGTCGTACTTCGGTACGACAAGATATTGATTGGGGGCTTTGGCCCCCATTGTCCGTTTTATTGAATAAGTAATTTTACAAATTAGGAGGCCCAATGGCCGTAGCAGCAAATAAGCGTTCAGTGATGACGTTATTCTCCCATGCTGATGATATGTATAGTCATCAAACACGTATAGTATTAGCAGAAAAGGGCGTTGGCGTAGATATCAATTATGTTGATTTAGCAAATTTGCCAGAAGATTTAATTGACTTAAATCCTTACGGAACAGTGCCTACTTTAATCGATCGTGAATTAGCATTATATGAAGCTAAAATCATCATCGAATATTTAGATGAGCGTTTTCCACACCCACCATTAATGCCAGTTTATCCAGTATCTCGAGGCCGTAGTCGTTTGATGATGCATCGCGTTGAAAATGATTGGTATAGCCTAGCTAAAATTATACTTTCTGGTCCTGCTGATAAAGCACAAAAAGCACGTTTAGAATTAAAAGAGAGCCTATTAAGTATTGCGCCTATTTTAAATGAAGCACCTTACTTTATGAGTGAAGAATATAGCTTAGTTGATTGTTATATTGCGCCTTTACTATGGCGTTTACCTGCTTTTGGTATTGAGCTTGATGGGCAGGGTTCTAAAGAATTGAAAACATATATGCTACGTTTGTTTGAACGTGAATCATTCCAAGCTTCATTAACTGAAGAAGAGCGTGAATTGCGTTTTGGTTACCCTGCTTAATGGTTGACTCTACTCAAGTGAAAATGAGTTCTAATAAGCCCTATTTGGTTAGGGCATTTTATGACTGGATTTCGGATAATGATTTAACGCCCTATATTGTCGTTGACGTAAATGTCTATGGTGTTTTAGTGCCAATGTCATACGTGAATGATGGGCAAATAGTGCTGAATGTTGCTGCGTCGGCAGTGGGAACCATTGCTTTAGGTGTTGATGCGATAGAATTTAGCGCTAGATTTGGCGGTAAACTGGAGCATATTACAGTGCCGTATGGAGCGATAGGCGCCATTTATGCGAAAGAAAATGGTGCAGGTACATCGCTACCAATCGAACACCCAGACGAAGAAAGTATTGGGGAAAAAGCTGATGGTGAAAGTGATGCTAAACCTAAGGCAAGTTTGAGCAGTGTTTCATCTACAGAAAAAATACTTGAACCGAAAAAATCAACAAAAAGTAAAGCGAGCTTAAAAGTTATTAAATAACACGCTTTAGTTTAATAGATAGGCATTAAGGTTGTCGGGAAGGATTCCGCTTTTATCTTGTAAATGATGGAGTAATCAAAGGCCACAAAATAGCGGCCAATGTATAAGAATAATAAAGTGTTCTATTTATAGGTATTCAAACGCTTTAAACACTCGGTTTACACCGCCAATATTACGAGTGACTTCAATCGCAGCTTCTGCTTCTTCTTTGGTTACTAATCCCATTAAAAATACTTCAGCATTTTCAGTAATAACTTTAATGGTACTGCCATCGATTTTGTCACTTGAAAAAAGTGCGCTTTTAACTTTAGAAGTTAACCAAACGTCATTTGTTTGGGTCGTAATTGACGTAAGATTACCAATACGTACTTGGTTGTGAACACGTACAACCTCGTCAATATTGTTAATAATTTTTATTGCCTGATCTCTTAGATAACTAGTTGGTGTTTGACCAATAACCAGCACAGAACCATTGACACTTATAATATGCAAATTAGTATTGTCATTTAATGCTTTATTTTTTTTGATTTCATTATAAGCTTCTAATTCGATACTTTGATCATCTATTTGGTTACCAATACTTCGTCTATCGGTGGCCATTGATGCACCTGTTGTTAGTGCTACTACAGCAACAGCAGTACAGCCTTGAAGTACAGAAAGAATAAGTAGAAAAACAGTTAGCTTTATAGGTTTATTATTAATAAAGTTTGAAAAAGTAAACATGGAAATTAAGACTCCGATTGAGGAAATAAAGTTGTATCGATGATTTCACATAGGCAATGCAGCACAATTAAATGTACTTCATTGATACGGGCGGTCCGTGCAGAGGGAACTCGAATTTCAACATCATTCACACCTAGCAAACCAGCGATATCACCACCGTCATTACCGGTTAAAGCAACAATGGGGATATCACGGGAGACCGCACTCTCAATCGCTTTAATAACACTACGTGAATTACCGCTCGGTGAAATAGCTAATAAAATATCGCCATTATTGCCTAATGCTCTAATTTGCTTAGAAAATACTTCATCAAATTGAGAGTCGCTTGCAATAGAGGTAATGGTAGCACTACCTGCAACAAGGTTTATCGCAGGTAAACTAGGTCGCTCTGTTTCAAAACGATTAAGTAACTGCGAACAAAAGTGTTGAGCATGCCCAGCAGAGCCACCGTTGCCACAGGCAAGCATTTTATTTCCAGACAATAGACTTTGTACCATCATCATTCCAGCTTGTTCAATAGCGGCAGAAATAGCTTCTGTAGCGGCTATTTGTGTTTGAATGCTTTCAGTGAAATTATTTTGTATCTGTTCTAGCATGGGGTAAAGCAACTCCGGTGTTGTGCTGTTGGAACTTAAAAGGCATTTTTGAGCCAAGTGACCTGTGGATGATTAATGTTGCCATCTAAGGCAATTACATCAAAACGGCATGGGGTATTATATTCATTTAAGTTGGCTTGATGGAAAAAAAATGCAACACAATGTCTAATTTTATTTTGTTTAGCAACAGATACCATCTCAACGGCGCTACCAAAGGTATTATTTTTTCGGTATTTAACCTCAACAAAAACGTAAGTATCACCATCTCGCATTACAATATCAATTTCCCCTTGTCGGCAGTGTATATTTTTACCGATAGGGATTAAACCTTGCTGAATAAGATACTTTTCAGCAAAGTCTTCGGTTAATTTACCGCGCGAATGACTGGTGTCGACATTACTCCATGGCAATTTGAGTGACCTTATCGTGTTGATATTTTCCCCAGATTAGGCTGCGAGTTAACACATTACTGTCATTAAGCTTTAATACTCCCGTTTGGCCGAAATGTCGGATATAGGGGGCTTGTTGCATTAAACCGACTTTACTGAGTAAGTTATAGCTATCAAAACCCATCGCGAAAATACGCGATAAGCTGTCCGTTCGTTTAGGCCAGAGTGTATGACTTAACTGGGATAAATTTTTATTCTGTTGTTTGGATTGTAATAGCCAAGGTATTTGCGTAAATGTTAAGCCGTTTAAATCATTTGTGGTGCTACTGTTATTCTTGTAATCAAAATCACTATGGCTACGAGAACTAGCAAAGACAGGGATAATCGTCGCAAATGGGCTAGTATTAACATCGATATAAGGTTTCACTAATCGAGTTTGTGCTGAAGAGCCAATAAGGTAAATCATATCTATATCACGGCGGTTTCTTGACTCAGCCTTAATGTTGTTTTTAAGTCGACCTTGTAACTGTTTTATACGAGTTTGACTGGAATTTACATCAAGGGCTTCCTTTAAACTTGCTTGCATTTGTTTGCCTTGACTAAAGTAAACAATATCAACTTCATTACCAGTTATTATTTTCCATTGTTGGCTGAAGGCTGTAGCCAAGCGTTTAGATAACCTATCTTGGTGACTCAAAATGACAGGGTTTTTATAGTGTTGTTGACTGAGTGTTGAAGCAGCCTGTATTGCTTCGTCTTCCGGGCGCATAGATAACACTGTTTGATTGCTTGTAAGTTGTAGGTTGTTGGGAAAATTAAGGAATAAACTGGGAACTTGAAGGGGTAATTGCTCATTGCTTAGTGTTAAAAAGGTTTCTACATTAGATTTTAATAGTGGCCCAATCACATGATCAATGGTTGATTCATCAAATTGCACAGCAAGGCTTGCCCAGTCAACCGTGTTGGTATCAATGAAATGAAGCTTAATGGCACTATCATTATTATAAGCGGCTAAAACTCCTTGTTGGGCAACTAAACCTGCACTTTGTTGAGCGCCACTTAAAGGTAATAACACTGCGATATTTTCAATTGTATTTGTTGATAACGTAGACGTTTGTAGCTGTTCAACTATAAGCATGGCTGGGTGGGTTGAATAACGCTGTTGCCAAAGCGATAAAAAACGGGAGAATTGCTCACTATTAGCACCAAAATTATGGCTATAGCTCAGTAATTGTTGCCAACCATCAATATATGGAGGGTCTGATTTTACTAATTGTGTCAATTGCCATTGATTTAGTGATTCAAGTTTATTCCATAGTGAAAAAATATCTTGTTCTGTCGCTTTATCATTGAGAGAGAACGCCATTAATCCGGCATTCAGCGCTTTTACCGGTTGTTGTTTAAACTCTAATGCCTTTTGTAAAGCGAGGTAATACTCTAGCGATAACTTCATAGGGGCAGCAGTGTCAGTTGCATTAACATGCGACACTAAGTCATTAGCAAGCTGTAACTGGCGATATGCGGGCTCATGATACGCTAACGCTTGTAAACTTCTTGCCTTCACAAGTAATAATCGATAAGTGTATGTGTAATTATTTTTAATAATGCTGGCTGTCTTATTAGCTAACCACAGCGCTTTAGGGAAATTTTGTTGTAGCAGGAATAATTCGCAGGACTCAACTAGCAACTCGTTGATTTGTGCTGTCAATAATGACGTTGGTGGTAATTTGTTCAGTTTTTCAGCTAAGGCTAACTTATCTTCAGCAGTTTGTTCAATCACCACTTTATCTAGTTTTTCAATCACCGTTTTAACGGGTCGTTTAGTCACCTGAGTTTGGGTACTACAACCGGTAAGGAAAACAGCAAAGAGTATTATGGTTACAAAGAGATTTTTGCTATGTGTATTCTTAAATGGCCTAGTCAAAGCAGTTCCTTGTGAATAAAAGGCTGAAAAATTAGTTTGGGTCAAATTGGAAAATCCGTGCGTTTTTATCTCGCGGTGGGGTTATAATAAACGCCATTGCAATGAGTCACAACTAAATTCAAATGAGAGAAGCCAGTTTACATGAGTGAATTTAACATAAACCCGGGTACCTTATATATTGTTGCCACTCCCATTGGGAATTTAGGTGATATCAGCTCAAGAGCATTAGCTGTTTTAACGCAGGTAGATATTATTGCTTGTGAAGATACGCGGCATACTCAACGATTATTATCCGCTTCGGCAATAAAAAATAAAACCTTGTCGATGCACGATCATAATGAACGACAAAGACAAGATTATATTGCGCAATTGTTACAAGAAGGGAAGAGTATTGCACTCGTTTCAGATGCAGGAACGCCCTTGATAAGCGATCCCGGTTTTCATTTGGTGCGCCATTGTCGGAGTCTCAATTTACCTGTTTCCCCAATTCCTGGTGCTTGTGCTGCCATTGCTGCATTGAGTGTTGCAGGCTTGCCTACGGATAGATTTGCTTTTGAAGGTTTTTTACCCTCAAAATCAGGGGCTAGACAAAGTACATTATTAGCATTGGCGCACGAGCCTAGAACAATGGTGTTTTATGATGCACCAAGGCGTGCCATTGATACTATAAAAGATATCGTGAGTACATTAGGTGGTGATCGTTATGTTGTTATTGCGCGTGAGTTGACCAAAACTTTTGAAACCATCCATTCAGATACCGCGGATAATTTACTTGCTTGGTTAGAACAAGATCCAAATCAACTTAAAGGTGAAATGGTGTTAATCATTGAAGGCCATAAAGTCGATGTGAATGCTATCTCTCCTGAGGTAATCAACACATTAAAGCTGTTGCTTGGTGAAATGAAACCTAAAAAAGCCTGTGCTATTACTGCAGAAATTTATAATGTTAAAAAGAATGCTTTATACGATATAGCGCTAAGCTTTAAAGCTTAATGACTTCTATTATTGACTAAAAATTGGGAAACAAGCTTAAAACATGAAATAGTGATTTCAGGCTAGTTATCGTAGCAATAGAATACTTGCTCACAGCTAGGCGAACAGGTAGAATGCGCGTCGAGTTGACTAGACGATCGCTGCCTAATTTACGTAAGTATTATTAGGGGGAGGAAAGTCCGGGCTCCAATGAGCAGGGTGCCAGGTAACGCCTGGGCGGCGCAAGCCGACGACAAGTGCAGCAGAGAGAAGACCGCCGATGGTTTCCTTAGGGATTCACAGGTAAGGCTGAAAGGGTGCGGTAAGAGCGCACCGGATTGCTGGTAACAGTAATTGCAGGGTAAACTCCACCTGGAGCAAGCCCAAATAGGGTTTCATGATTATTTAAACGTAAGTTTAGGTAATATAAGCGTGGCTCGCGTGGAAACCGGGTAGGTTGCTTGAGCCTTAGAGCGATTTAAGGCCTAGACGAATGATTGTCACTTTTCTTAGGAAAAGATACAAAACCCGGCTTATGTGTCAACTCGCAAATTTTGGTAACCGCTTGATCTGTTTATTATAGTTCAAGCGGTTTTCTAAAATCATTCTTTATCAATTCTTTGCAATGAAAAAATGGTACGCGGTTAACTGTACTGATTTCTCTACTCATTACTTACACTTAAATTTTCAGCCCACTAACTATTTCAATTATTTACAATCTCAAATTATGGGTACCAAGCGTTTTAACCTTTTTTGAAATCATTTTTATAAGAGTTATTCATTGTCCTTGATTTAGATATACTAACAGCCTCTGCGAATTCATAATTATTCTTCCCTTGCTGTTTTATTTTGTACATCGTTTGATCTGCTAGTGTCACTAATTCTTGAGGGTTTAGTGTGTGGTCAGGATATATGGCAATGCCAATACTGGCACCAATAGTTACCCTATCATTTTTCAGTTGATAGGGTTTAGCTACTGTTTCAATTATTTTTTCAGCTATATTGGTGATACTCTTTTTGTCGGAGACGTTGGTCAGTATTACCCAAAATTCATCACCGCCAACGCGCGCCGTTGTATCAACTTCTCGAACACAGGAGCAAAGTCGAGTAGCCGTTTCTTTTAGCAGTTGATCACCGGCATCATGACCAAAGGTATCATTAACTATTTTAAATCCATCAAGGTCGATAAACATCATAGCTACCTTGGATTTATTTCGTTTTGCAACCGACAAGGCGCTCATCAATCGTTCCATAGAAAGGCGCCGCGTAGGTAACCCTGTTAGCACATCATGATTAGCCAGATGCAGAATGCGTTGCTCAGCTTGTTTTAAGGCGGTTATATCTTCCTTTACGGCAACATAATGACTAATCTCTCCATTACGTTGTTTGACTGGTGTTATCGATGCGATTTCCCAATAAAGCTGACCATTTTTTTTACGGTTATGAAATTCACCACGCCAGGTGTCTCCTGAGATAAGTGTTTTCCATAGACTCGCGTACTCATCAGAGCTTTTGTTTCCTGAGCTTAAAATGCGCGGATTTTTACCTATAAGTTCATCTTCTGAGTAGCCTGTTTTCTTTGAAAAGGCAGGGTTAACGTAGTCAATTGAGCCCGTAGTATCGGTAATAATTATCGATGATGCTGATTGATCTACAGCAAGAGAAACAATTCGAAAGCTCGATTCTAAACTTGCATAAACCAGCAGGATGAGTGTGATAGCAATCCCGCCAATGATAAATATACTGAAGAGAAATACCAATGTTGAAGAAATATTATTATGCATGAAAGAATGTTCAAAAGGTGATAGCAATGCTATCACTCCTCTTACACCATGAAAAATTCCAAATAGACCAAAAACCGTAGCCACAGCAAATCCAGCTGACCGCCAAGGCGCGCTTTTTTCACGTAGTACAGTATAAACAATAGCAAAGCATGTCATAGCAAATGCGGCGGAAAGAACCACTATCCTGATATTCATATTTTGCTCTACATAATTGAAGTAGTAGAAGAGCACCATACATAGCGGTGCTAAAACAAAATCAAAAAAAATCAGAGGTGGGCGGCCAGTAAAAATAAGCATGCCCCTCAAAAGAAGCACAAACCCGATCACATAAAAAGAGTTAGCAATAACAAGGGAGATAAAATCGGGAATGCTGCCCCGCCCAGAGATTAAAATACACGCGATGGAAAAACAGGACAGCCCTGCGGCCCAAAAACCTGCACCATTAGGCTTTATCTGAGCTCGCCACAATGCAATCAGTGCCACCGCTGAGCCTATTGAAATAAGAGCCATTACCACGAGGAGGGTACGGGTATCTAGTTCAAACATTTTTGTTTCATTTTGGCAATAAACTCCATTTCACTGGCCAGCTCTTTATTCATAACGATTTGAACTGTTTTTCTTATTTATAATAGAAGGTAACTTTCCGGCTTTAATCGTGAATCTTAGCAGCTCGGACTGATTTCCTTTACGGAGGTTTGTAGCTTATGTAATCACAAACTAGAGGCGTATAGCAATGCGCATAGCGGGTTGTATTGGTAACGTTGAAAATTAATATCAAATATATGCGTAGTTAATGCTGATAAACTCAACAAAACTCATAACTTTCAGTATTTATGTTTTAAGAATTATAACTCTACATGACAAACTGAGTGTTTAACAGTGATATCCCGACAAATTGGGCTTCAAAATGAATCAGTCACTATTTAACGTCCCTGACTTTGCTAGTCTGTCACACAGATTTTGTTACAGGTTCTTTTTTAGGTTTTTTGTTTGGGTTGACTTATGTGTCAAGTCATCAACTTTTAGCAGGGTGTAGCGATTTTTAAATAAATTGCTACACCCCTTGCTTTTTAGCTGACAGACAATTTGGTTTTATCCAGTAGGCTTACAATATTATCTGATAAAGGTCCAAGTTCTTTATATAAATCGTTTGCTTTGTCCAATTCTCCAACTTCATGCAATTCATATACTTCTTTGACAATTTGGTGCAATCTCGCATGGGGTGGTTCAATTTGTTGAAAGTATTTAGAGTGACCATAACTCTTTTTGCCCTCAGTGTAATACCATTTACCTAGCATACATTCCCGGTGAGAGCATATTTGCTCTTTTGTAATTGCATTTAAATCGCCACCAAGAAAGTCCCTCACTTTTGATTTCCAAGCAAGGTGAGCATTTTTTGCTGCGTTAAAGTCAAATTGGCTTGCCGATTCTCCTAAATCATACTGTTCGAGTTGCAACTCTAATGAGGATAGTAAGTCTTTTAATGAGCTAATTTTCTCTTCAAGTGTCAGTACATTCTCAATAGTTTTTTGAGACTGGCTATTAATGGAATGTACATTGCTATTCATCTCTTCAGTGACACAGGTTTGCTCTTCAGCCGCCGTTGCTATTTGCATATTCATATCATTGACATCAGTGACGGAGTCAACAATTTGGTTGAATGCGTCTTCGGTACTTTGAATTTTTTCGACAGAATAATTTACCTTTTCAAGCCCGTGTTCCATTGCTAACACGGAATCTTTACTTTTGTTTTGTAAAGATTCAATCATGGTATTTATTTCTAGGGTTGAAGCTTGTGTTCGAGATGAGAGGTTTCGAACTTCATCTGCTACAACTGAAAATCCGCGCCCGTACTCTCCTGCTCTCGCTGCTTCAATGGCAGCATTCAAGGCAAGTAAGTTAGTTTGATCTGCGATATCACTGATAGCAGAGGTAATATCTTTAATCTTTGCACATTCTACTGCTAATTCATTAATAGTGTTTGCAGCAGCTTGTACGTCGGTTGCTAGCTCTAATACTGTGTTCTTGGTCGATTCAACAGTTTCTTTACCGGTAGTCGCCATATTATTTGCTGTGGCAGAGTAATCGGATGTTCTTGTGGTGTTTTGTGCTATTTCGGTTACAGTAGCACTCATTTCATTCATCGCGGTAGCAACCATCTCTGTTTCCAAATGTTGCTTATCCATATTCACTTTTGTTTGGTATCCGCTTTCAGACAAAACATCAATTGCCAGGCCTAGGCTTTGTGTTGATTCAGTGAATCGGCCAATAATTGCTTTAAGTCTTCCTTGAAGCATCTTACTTGACATGATAGTGCTACCTATCTCATCAAACTTATCTACTTCAATATTTTCATTTAAATCGCCTGATGAGATTGTTCTTAATGTCTTTGTTAAAGCATTAACCCTTTTTACAACCTCAACGTTAACCATGTATACAAGTAATCCAACAAGAATAACAAACCCCAAGTTAAATACTAAATATTCTGGATCAATGGTAAAAAATTGCTTTGCGCTTATCTGCTCATAAAGAAATAGAGATGTTAGCATTAGCAATATTATATTAATCTTGGCCGCCAATTTTATTCGTTTAAGAAAAGGTGGCTTTGGTAGTTTTTTTGCAGGATTACTGTTAAGTGAATTATATAAAAGCTCAGCATCACTTATTTGTTGTTGTGTTGGGCAGCTTCTTACTGATTGATAACCAGTTTTCACTCCTTTTTCAAAAATGGGTGTAACATAGGCGTGAACCCAATAATAATCGCCATTTTTACATTTGTTTTTCACCATACCTTGCCAAGGTTTATCTTTTTGTATGGTTGCCCATAAGTCTTCAAATGCGGCTTTGGGCATATCAGGATGTCGTACAATATTATGATGTGAATTTAATAATTCACCTTCTGTAAAGCCACTTATTTCAATAAAGTCACTATTACAATACTGTATAACTCCTTTTACATCTGTAACAGATATTAACGTTGATTTTTCGGAAAATTTTCTTTCTTTAATAGACATGGCTACTTCTCTTTTTTTTGGCTTTTAAACCTATATCTCAGTCTGAATAAAAATTAGAGTACTTTTACACTTTAAGAAACAGATGATAGTTATTTTTATGAATACAATGGGTTATCATCAAGGTTAAGTGTTTCCTTTACGAGAGTAAGTATTATAAAAATAAAATTTATCACGGGTATAGGTAAAAATCTATGTGTTGATGGCTATAAAAAGCACAAAAAACAACTTACAATGGGTAAAAATTATGTGTTTATCCTGCGATAAAGAATTATCATTAAAATTATTTTATTAGTAATTTTACAAATGCCTTTGATCTAGATTAATCATTGGGTTGTTAACGCAAGCTATTTAGATAAATAGTGAGGTAACTACAATAGGCTTAATAAGATTTTTATTAAAATGTAAATATCAAAAATAATGTTAGTTACCATTAATCATTTTTTCTTATAAGGAAGTAAACCAATACACACAGATGGATTTGTTACCCTAATTATTTAATGAGTGGTTAACCCCCTTTAACAGCTAATATCAGGTTGTTAGATATAATATATATTCGAATGGTAAGTAATGATTCATCCTAAACTGATACAAGTTTTGGTAGACCAAACACCAAGATCTATGTTTGCAATGCTCATCGTGTCTGCTGCTTATTTTGGGGTGTTTATTCGGTATATTCCTTTTCCAATTCTCTTGCTTTGGTTCAGTTTTCAAATAGTATTAGCCGCATACCGTTTGCATAATGCTAAAATTTTTGACAAATATTTAAAGGTAAATAATCAACAGGAAATACAAAAGCAGAAAGTTTGTTTCGTAATATCCAATTTATTTCAAGCATTTATGTGGACTATGTCTTCTATTTTGGCTGTCATCTATGCACCGCAACCATTTGAATTGGTATGTTTTGTTATGATTATCGGGATAATAACCGCTGCTGCATTGTCTATGTCTACACTTTTCAGTGCTTATTTGGTTTTTTTCTTTGCAATGATTATTCCGCAAATTATCATTCTATTTTATTATGGTGAGCACCAACATATTGGTTTGATTGTGTTAACGCTTATTTTTATTCCCGCAACAATTTTGCTTTCAAAGACGCTTCATGACAATCGCTTAATGATTATAAAAGATCATAGTAAGCTAGAAGAAAATGTAAAAAAACTGCACCAATTATCGATGATCGATAATCTAACGAATATATATAATCGGCGTTATTTCTTTAACATATCTCAAGATTTAATTTCTATCGCAGTAAGGGAACAAAAAAAAGTTTCATTGCTAATGATTGATATAGATTATTTTAAAAATATCAATGATACCTATGGCCATCATGCGGGCGATTATATTTTAGTACACCTAGTAAAAGAAGTAGATAAATTGATGAGAAAAAGTGATGTTTTTGCCCGCGTTGGTGGTGAAGAGTTTGCTGTTCTACTTCAGAGTACATCGCTTGAAGGGGCAATTTTTATTGCTGATAAAATACGTACAACAATAGAGAAAAAAGAATTCATTTATAATTCTACCGCGATTGAATTAACCATATCTATCGGTGTCGCTGAACTAAGCAAGAAAAACAGCTCAATTGAGGCGTTATATAAGGAAGCAGATAAGCACCTTTATTTTGCTAAAAATAATGGAAGAAATAGTGTGGCTTCTCGGTATAGCTCCCAAGGAAATCTTGATTATAAAGTCATTTAAGGTTTAGACAAATAATGGGCACTTTTTTGGGAAAGCGGCAGCTTCTGATTTATGTATTGACTAGCAATTTTAAAAGCCGCTTGATTGTTTAAAAACAGCCAAGCGGATTACGGATAAAACTAATCTCTTTTGATTATCATTCAAAGTGGCGCGAGTTAAGTTCTATATTCAGCATTAATTTTGACGTAATCATAGCTAAAATCACAAGTCCAAATGGTGGCATCTTCACTACCACGGTGAAGTTGAACAGTAATATCAATTTCTGCCTCATTCATAACCGCTTGGCCTTCTTCTTCTTGATAGCTTTCAGCACGACCGCCTTTTTCAGCCACTAATACATCACCAAAATAAAGCTCTAATTGCTCAGTGTCTAAATCAGCTAATGATTCACATTCTCTTGACGCATAGCCTATAGCAGCAAGCACTCGGCCTAAATTTGGATCAGAAGCAAACATTGCCGTTTTAACTAATGGACTTTTACCGATAGAAAAACCAATGGTTTTCGCTTCATCAACACTTAAGGCGCCTTTAACAGTAACTGTTAAAAATTTGGTTGCACCTTCACCATCGCGGACGATAGCTTTCGCTAAATATTGCGCTGTTTCAAGTAAGGCATTATATATTTCAGTAAAACCTTCATCACAACGTGTTTTAATAATATCGGTGTTGCTTTTTCCTGTGGCAATAACAATGAATGAATCGTTAGTTGAGGTATCACCGTCAACAGAAATACAGTTAAAAGAGAGGTCTGTTATCTCTTTCGTTAGTTCATCTAATAATGACTGAGTTATATTCGCATCGGTTGCGACATAACCTAACATGGTGGCCATATTAGGGTGAATCATACCAGCACCTTTAGAAATACCAGTAATATTAACCTGCTCGCTGCCGATTGTTACCGAAGTAGAGTAAGCTTTTGGCGCCACGTCAGTGGTCATGATCGCTGAAGCAGCATCAGCCCAGTTATCCGCACTTAAATTATCAACAGCTAGTGGTAAGCCAGCTAGCAACTTATTCATTGGTAAATGTTCTAAAATTATTCCTGTTGAAAAAGGTAATATTGATTCCACGGGAGTCGACATAATTTCAGCCAAACTTTGACAAGTTGTTAGTGAATCTAACATTCCTTGCTTGCCTGTTCCTGCGTTGGCATTACCGGTATTGATTACTAGTGCTTTGATGCCTGCAACGTCATTATTTTTAACGGCATCTAAATGTTTTTTACATAACGTTACGGGGGCAGCACAAAAGCGGTTTTGAGTAAAAACGCCTGATACGGCACTGCCATCGGCAATTTCAATCACCAGTAAATCTTTACGATTTTGTTGTTTAATATTTGACTCAGCCCAGCCTAAGCGAATGCCTTGAATTGGCGCGAGTAAAGCAGGATTTATTTCAGGTAAATTGACAGGCATAAAAAATTATTAATAGCAAAAAAGTAGGTAAATATTACGCTTTTCTGGTTTTTTATGCAAAAGCAATCTACTTAATAGTCATAATTAGTTTTTATAGAATACTAACGTTTGCTTTACGAATTTGACTCGTACACTCAGCTAACACAATAGCGCCAGCAGTGGAGACATTTAACGAATTACCCATACCAAACATAGGGATGTGTATTTGATGATGGCTTAACTTTAATGCGTCTTCACTCACCCCTTTGCGCTCATTGCCTAAGACTAATGCGCAAGGAGAAGGGTAAGCGACCTCTTTATAGTCAAGTGACTCACGGCATAATTCAACACTAAAAATAGTATAATTATTCTTTAATAAGGCTTGTAAACTCGTAGTAGTGCTGTCGCTATATTCAATACAAACCCATTTAGCTTCATTTCTAGACGCTTTTTTCAGCTTTTTGTCTGATATGGTCAGCGCTCCACAAATAATGATTTTTTCAATAGAGAAAGCATCAGCTAAGCGAATAAAAGCACCGACATTATAACTATTGGTGACATTATCTAAAACGAGCGTTAGGGGAAGTTTAGGCTTGTTTAGGTATTCATTTCGAGTAGGTTTATTTTTTCTAAGGTCTTCTTTACTAAGTTGTATCGCTGAATTCATTTTATCTACTCTTGTTAAATAGTTAGCCTAACTTGGGATCTTAAAGGCTGAAAATAATTACTTTAGGCTGTGGTTCGTGTATTCACCTTTAATGGTTAGTTGAATAACGACAGGTGTATTTGATGTATTTTTCCAATACCAGCCATGAGTCCCTTGAAATGGTGTAGTAAAACTACCTTCCATCCCATTTAATGTTGCTATGGCATAGCTTTCAAAATAGCCTGTTGTGTTGTCTTTTGGTTCGCCATGTAAGTCAAAGTACAAAGCTGCGCCATCAGTCACCCAACGATAGGTTAACTTTTGATGTTGTAGCATGGTAAATTTGTATTCAACACCACTTTGAGCAGGCACAATTATGTCAATATGTTCAACGGCCCCTTTGGCCTCTACTTTGGCTTCTTCATTGTTGAATACGGTTAATCCCAGTACATGCCCAACCCCGGTAGGGTCAATATTGTATTCAGCAGGCAATATGATGGTAACTAAGGTGATTACAGCGAAAATAATGCTGAATAGGGTATATTTGAATAGTGTAGCTGTGTTTGGAACAATAGCTTGTTGTTGCATAAACGTATCTCGAAATCTCTGTTTGTAATCGTAGCTTAATGATTGTTTTATTTGCTAATTAAGAAAGTAGCCTGTTAATTGATAGCCCATTAGCATAAACCCTGCACTCATCAGTAAGCCGTTGGTAGCGGTGGCAAACTGCGTAAAACTATTGTGTTTACGCCAAAAGTTTATTATCAGTAAAATGAATGCGAGAGCAATAAATTGTCCTATTTCAACGCCAAAATTAAACGCAAGTAAATTAACGATTAAACCGTCTTCAGGTAGTTGAAATTCTTGTAATTTGGTTGCCAACCCAAAACCATGAAAAAGTCCGAATATTAGCACGGCTAATTTCGCATTGGGTGATTTACCAACTATATGGGTAAAGCCCCCTAAATTATCAAAGCCTTTGTAGACAACCGACAAACCTATGATCGCATCGATTAAATACGCATTAACTTGAATATTGCTAATCACGCCGAAAAGTAAAGTTAAACTGTGTCCTAGTGTGAACATGCTGACATAAAGTAATACATCGCGGAGACGGTATAAAAAAAATAACACACCGACTAGAAACAATAGATGATCGTAGCCTGTTATCATATGTTTGGCGCCAATGTACAAAAAAGGAATAATTTGTACGCCGGTATTTTGTTGCAAGAATTCCCGAGTATTATTATCAACGCCGTGGGCAAAGGCTTCAATAGGTAACCCTAAAGCAAGTAAAACAATAAGGCTAAGCAACCAATACTGTTGAAGGCCATTAGGCATTTATTGCCCCTTATAATGATGTTTAAATTCGGTTGTTTTTAGGTAAGCTGTAAAAAAGTAATGCTTCAATGAATTGCTAATATGGATCATTCAGCCCACTTACATTTTTAGGGTGAAGAATACTATGGTTAGGCTAGCTATAGCAAAAGAAGTTATTCAAGTGCGACTGTAATTATAATACTATTTATTTTGCAGTTTTATTTTTTAATTAAAAAAAAGAAAGGTCCATGACAGAGAAACTCCCTATTTCAATTAATGTGTGTGATGATTTAGCTGAACAGTTACTTACTATTCAGTCAGTAATGAATAAACTTGCTGCGCAGTTTAATTTTCAAGCCATGACTGCTAACTGGTATGGTGACGAAGACGCTATTATTTATATTCAATTGTCGATAGAAACACCGCAGCGATTTACGAATCAAAAAGAAAATCAGCAAACCCAACAAGCAAAAGAGTTTGTTATTCATTCAGACGATGTATTTAGTTTTGTTGATGAAAAACAACCCCCACAGTTAAATTGTATCATTGCGATTACTGAACTTGAACAAAGCCTCTTAAATGAAAATGCAAAAATACTGGGGAGTTTTTTGCAAATGAAATTACAAAAAGTACTCAATATTATCGCGAATAAATTATCGCTTAAACCTATTTAAAATCACTCATTATGTCTATTAGTCGTGGTCGTCTAGATCGCTTTATCAGTGAAAAATGTCAAATAAATCGCAAAGAAGTCCGTTTATTATTGGCGCAGAAGCGTGTCAGTGTTGATGGCGTTATCGCCTCTGATGTTGCTCAAGCAATTGACAAATTTTCTATTATTGAATGTGACGGTCAAATTATTCAGGCAAACAAAGCCTTGTATATTATGCAGCATAAGCCTGTAGGCGTAGTCTGTGCGACGAAAGATGATAAACATAAAACTGTCATCGACTTACTTTCTTTGAACTTAACAGCGAAAGAGAAAGCAAGCCTACATATAGTAGGGCGTTTAGACTTAAACACTTCAGGTTTAGTATTATTGACCAATGATAGTCGTTGGTCTGAACATTTGACATCCCCCACAAATAAAGTGGCTAAGCATTATTTAGTGACATTGAAGAACCCAGTACATGATGATTATATTGACGCGTTTGCCAAAGGCATGTACTTTGCCTATGAAGGTATTACCACTAAGCCAGTAAAGCTTAGTATTTTGTCTAAATATACAGCTGAGGTTGTGTTAACCGAAGGGCGATACCATCAAATAAAACGTATGTTTGGGCGATTTGAGAACCCGGTTGTCGCATTACATCGCCTATCAATAGGGTCATATACATTGAATGAGAAATTACCTGAGGGTGAAAGTGATTTTATTCAGGTTAAGAAAAGTATCCTTACTTGATTTGTGGTTTTACCTACATTAATATCTTAAAATTGTGCTGGATCAATGCACTGTTTTTTGCCTATAGTAATATTTCTATTTTAGAACAGTGTCGTTATGTTCATTGCAATAAAGACCTAGTATATATTGGTGTTAAGACAATATTGTCGTTGTTAGGTAAACTTATTAAAAGTGGAAAAAATGAGTGAAGATGTTTTAATTAGTCCGCTTCAATATGATGTTATTGCGGACATTCAGAAAAAAATATTAGAAAAGCTTGTTAATAATGAGCCTATTCCGGATATTTTAAATGCTCTTTGTTCATTAGCTGAGAGTTTTTTACCCAATTCTGTTGCTTCGATCATGATGGTTGAACCGAGTAGTGGTTTGCTCAATGTGATGTGCGCACCTTCAATACCCGCTGTCGGACATGACGCTTTAGCTAATCTTAAACCCGGGTTGGGCGGTGGTTCATGTGGTAATGCGGTTTTTCATAATAATCCCCAATTTGTGCAAAATACTTTTGAAGATGACCGTTGGGAAGATCTCCGCCATATTGCTTATGATTTTAATATCTGTTCTTGTTGGTCAATGCCAATCTGTGATGGAGGTAAAAAAGCGATAGGCTCTTTTGCCTTATCGTCATTTGAACACCGAGCACCTGCATTATTCCATAAAAAACTACTTGAGACCTGTTCTTCCATTGTAAGTCTAGTTTTAAAACGACAGCGCAGAGAAAACCGAATAGTTTTACTTTCTACCGCACTGAATAATGCCTCTGAAGGGATGTACATTACCGATAAGAACAACAATATTATTGAGGTTAATCCCGCCTTTAAAAAAATATATGGTTATTGCGAAAGTGAGGTGTTGGGGAAAAACCCTAAAATTTTATCTTCCGGCTTTCAATCCCCTTCATTCTATCAACAGTTGTGGCGTGATTTGATAACAAAAAATCAATGGCGAGGAGAAATAACTAATAAACACAAAAATGGTGATTTAGTCTCTCAATGGATAAGTATCACAGCGATTAGGGACGATGATGGTGAAGTACAAAATTATTTATCTATCATCAGTGATCTCACGGAATTAAAGTCTGCTCAAAAGCAAATTGTTGATATGGCTTTTTACGATCCCGTAACTCAACTACACAATAAAACTTACCTTGAGCAAGAGGTACTGGCTAATAAAGTTAACTACACGCTGATTCAACTCAATATTAATAACTTTAGTTATATAAATACAGCATACGGTTTTAACATCGGCGATAAAATATTAATGGAGATTGCCAATACTTTAGCCAGCAATTTCTCGGCTTTTGAAGCTTGTAGACTAAATTCTGATGAGTTTGGTTTATTATTTGAAGGTGAAATTAACATTGCTCAGCAGATAGAAGCCATCCAAGAATATTTTTATACGACACTGATAAAAGTGGGAGATATTTCTCTATATATTGCTTTTACTTATGGGGCCGCATACAGCAACGAATTTTTGTTACGCAATTGTGCTTTAGCGTTGAAGCAAGCAAAGAGCTTAGGAAAAAATCGTTATCATATTTTCGATGCTGAGAATGAAATTGTTGATAACGCTACACGTGAGAACTTTATTGCCAGGAATAATTTATTACATTCAGCACTAGATCTTGATCAGCTTACCCCGTACTTTCAAGGTATATTCGATAATAAAAATAAGAAGATACAAAAATTCGAGGTGCTAGCTCGTATTGTGAGAGACGGTGAAGTCATTTCGCCATATTATTTTTTAGATACCGCAAAATTATCAGGTTTATTGCCTAAAATAACGCGCGTAATGATAGATAAAAGCTTTAAAGTTATGCGTGATCATGATTATACTTTTTCATTAAATATTACTGAGGATGATTTAAGTCAAAACTACCTGATAGACTTTTTAGAAGAGAAAACCAAGCAATATAATATTGCGCCCCAGCGTGTTATTTTAGAAATATTAGAAGGGGTGAGTTCTGAAGGTAAAAAGAATCACATCAATCAGTTAGTACAATTAAAAGCTAAAGGTTACTTACTTGCTATCGATGATTTTGGCACAGAGTATTCAAACTTTGAACGGATACTTGAGCTTGATATTGATTACTTGAAAATTGATGCTAAATACATAAAAAACATTGATAAAAGTGAAAAAAGTTATGAAATTACTCGAGCGATAACTTTTTTTGCCCGTAACGCTAACATTCCTTGTGTCGCAGAATTTGTTCATAATGAATCAGTCCAAGAAGTGGTTCAATCATTAGGTATTAATTACTCGCAAGGTTATTATTTTAGTGAGCCGGCACCACACCCTATAATGAGTTAACTTAATATTATTTAATACCAAGCTCACGTAAACGTTCTAATAAATAGCTGGCTTGTGTGTGTTTTTCTGATAATTTTACCTCACTACGAGGGTGTAGAAAAAGCGGTAATGAAATCCGTGACTTTCTGTTAGCTTTGCCAACTGGATTAATCACTCGATGAGTTGTTGAAGGAAAGTAACCATTGGATGCTTCTTGTAGCATATCGCCAATATTAACAATTAAATTACCAAAGTCGCTAGGTACATCTAACCAACGCCCACCTTGACACTTTACTTGTAAACCCGTTTCATTGGCTGCAGGTAATATTGTTAATAAATTTATATCTTCATGAGCGGCCGCTCTAATAGCCCCCAATTCTTCATTACCGCTCAACGGTGGGTAATGTAGAACACGTAATAAAGTATTTGGCGTATCCTTAATCATCGCAGATAAAGCTTCAGAATAACTGTTTGCCACTTGCTCAGGGCTATATTTTTCCACCCAATCAAGTAGCTCACTAGCCAATTCTGATGCTAGCTGATAGTAATTGAGTATTTCGTCTTTTAAATCTTCAGGGATACGCCCCCATGGATAGATATGATAAAATTCTTTTATATCTTTTTTTGTATGGTTTTTAGCCGTTTCTGATACTTTAGATGAAAAATAACCATCTTGCTTTTCTGTGTCAAAAGCAAAATTATACTTTTCTGTACTATTAAAGAAAACCTGCCAGTTTTGATAAATTGAGCTAACCAATGATTGTTGAATTGGGTGATTTATCAGGATTGCAAACCCGGTTTCTTTCAGGCTTTTTACAAAGCGTTGCGGTGCATCTTTAGCTGTGTAATCGACAACAGGTAGTGACATAGTATTCTCGTTAAAAAGCGGTAAAAATATTGATAATAATAGAACTTCTTCTAGCTTCAATTTTGTTAATAAAAAATTACTGCATTTTGTACTTTGCTATATACTGTTGGCAATATTTACTATTAATAAAAATAATTAAGCGATTTTAAACATGAAATATACTTCTTTTTTAGCTGTTTGTATTGTTAGTATGTTAGCGGGATGTTCAAGCAAGGATAACGCTTGTGAAGACATTACATTAGCGTCAGAACAAATCCAGCAATGCCAAGCATTACACCGCCAAATAGTTAGCGCTAAAGGTAAGCCTTTAATTCGTACTGAACTTGAACGCAGATACCAGCAAGACTGCATTGATATTCGCTACTATCGTGATGAAAAACAATCGTCTATATGTGGTAATAAAAAAGCTGTAGAGGTAATTAGAAAGACCGCTGAAGATAACGCGAGCAACAACTAGGCTTTATCTTATATAAATATCCAGCAATAGCGGAAAAACAATCTCGAAAGGTCAAAAGAGCCTGATATACTCGAGTGCTTTTTGATAAAAATTTATTATGTTAATGTAATTCTAATGGTGATCATGTGACTCACTTAATGATGATGATGGTAATTTTTTAATTATGAATAACACCGGATCTGAAAAGAGCAGGAAAGATAATCAGCTTGAAGCTGATAAACCTGACGAGTTAGTATTGTTACAGCAACAATATAAAAATTTGGAAATGCGTTATACGGCGCTATTTCGCCTTAATCAGTTATCACAAGAGTGTGAAGACTTAAAAGACTTTTATCCACAAGTACATCGCACTATTGCTTCTTTAATGACTGCGGATAACTTTTTTATTGTTAGTTATGATCAAACTTTTTCTACTCTAGAATTTGTTTATTATGTTGATGAAAAAGATCAAAAGCCAGAGGGTGTTATTGATTACAGCAACCTTTCGGGTTCGTTGACTCATTTAGTTATAGAGTCAATGCAACCGTTATTAGTTGCCTCTGAGTTGGGAAAAAAATTATTAGAAAATAACGACATTAAACTTTACGGCACCTTAGGAAACGGTTGGCTAGGCGTTCCATTATTGCATAATGATGTAGTTATCGGCGTTATGGTTGTGCAAAGTTATAGTGAAACTGAACTCTACACAGAGCAAGATTTAAGTATGCTTACCTTTGCGGCTCAGCATGCCGTTGGGGCAATCATTCGTTTACAAGATAAAGAACGTTTAATGAGTGCAGTTCATGCTAGAACGCAAGAACTTATGATGCAAATTCGTGAGCGAGATAAATCTGAATTATTACAAGAATCTTTATATCGAATATCAGAATTAACTAATGATGCTAGCTTTAATATCAATGTATTTTACTCCAAAGTGCATAATATTATTGGTCAATTGATTCATGCCAAAAACTTCTTTATTGCGAAATACGATGAAGAAAGTGACACCATTGAATATGTTTATGTGGCTGATGAAGAATCTAACCAACAGGAAACCTTTTATCAAAAACGAAAGTCACCCGATCAATACTCTAAGCTGGTTATAAGCCAACAAAAAACTATCTTATTAAGTAAAGAAGATATGAGAGTATTGTTTGAGGAGGGGCAAGCTCAAGAGCCTTCAGCTGGAGAGCATTCATGGCTAGGAGTTCCCTTAGTTTATTCTGGGCAATTATTAGGGGTGATGGTGCTGCAAAGTTATAGCCGGTTAACAACCTATTCACAGCAAGATAGTGAGCTATTGAACTTTGTTTCTAATCATGTATCTACTGCGATAAAGCGTCGAGAAGCCTCTGACATAGAAAGAGAAAGCCATGAACGTTTAGAGCAACAGGTTAAACTGAGAACCTTGGCTTTAGAAGAAGAAATTGTGCAACGTAAACAAGCAGAAAAAAGGCTTAAGCACACAGCATCACACGATAGCCTAACAGGTTTAGTGAATAGAACCGTATTTCTTGATTTGTTAAATCATGCGATTGCCTGTAAGCAACGTAAATCTGATTTTTCCTTTGCTATTTTATTTTTAGATTTAGATCGTTTCAAAATTGTTAATGATAGTTTGGGTCATCATGCCGGAGACATATTATTAAAGTTAATTGCCAAAGAGTTATCCTCTATTGTAAGAGCTAAAGATACTGTTGCTAGGTTAGGCGGGGATGAGTTTGTTATTTTAATAGAAGATATTGAAACCAATAAAGAAGCCTTTGATATAGCCCAGCGTATTACTGAGTTTTTACAGCAGCCTTTTACTATTGATAACCAATTAGTGTTTACAGGCACAAGCATTGGTATTCTGTTTAGTGACTCTCGTTATAAGAATGCTGACACTATGCTACGTGATGCTGATACGGCAATGTATCACGCCAAAGACAGTGGGAAAGGGCGCTATGAAGTATTTGATGCCAGTATGCATCAAACAGTTCAAAATGCACTATCATTAGAGGCTGACATTAGAGAAGCGATTGAGTGGCAAGAATTCATACCTTATTTTCAGCCTATTATTAAATTAGCAAACAAAGAGTTAGTAGGTTTTGAGGCGTTAGCACGCTGGCAAAGCTCTAAACGTGGTTTTGTCTTTCCCGACGATTTTATTCCGTTAGCAGAAGAAACTAACTTAGTTCAAGAAATAGATTTACAAATCGTAAAAAAAGCCTGTCAACAACTGAAAATTTGGCAAGATAAATTATCACGATATGATCTTTATGTGAGTTGTAATTTATTTTGCAGTCATTTTTTTAATTCGACTTTACCTGATGACATTGAAAAAATATTGGTTGATACTGGCTTGAAACCAGAAAACTTACGTGTAGAGTTAACAGAAAGAGCATTATTAGAAAACACTGATATAGTCTTAACGAATATGAAGGCATTAAAAAAATTAGGGGTGAAAATACTACTTGATGATTTTGGTACAGGCTATTCTAGTTTGAGTTATTTGCACCGTTTTCCTATCGATGTATTAAAAATAGATCGCTCTTTTATTACCAATGTACATGAGCATGAAAATAATAAAGCGATAATTAAAACAATTGTCGACTTAGCGAGTAATTTAGCAATGGAAACCGTTGGGGAGGGGATTGAAAATTGCGAAGACGCCAATTTGTTACAAAAAATGGACTGTTTATATGGACAGGGATTTTATTACGCTAAGCCCATGCCAGTGAATGACATGGAGCAGTATATTATTGCTAGCAGCGAGTGAGTCTAGTTTTTAAACTCAGCAATGGTTACGACGGTTTCAATACTTTTTCCTTGTCGGTAAAGCTTGAATGTTAATGGCGTATTTGGCCTTGTTTCTGCAATAATATCTAAGGCTTGCGTAATGCTATTAATGGGCTTGTCGGCAATTTGATAAATTACATCACCAACTTGTATATCTGCTTTAGAAGCAGGGCTATTAAGCTTGACGGACTCAACTAAAAAGCCTTTTAGATCTGTTAAGTAGCGCTCAGCAGATACCCCTAACCAACCACGAATAACAATGCCATTTTCAATTAACTGGTGCATAATTTTTGCTGCTAATTGATAAGGCACAGCAAAGAAAATTCCTTGAATATTTTGTTGTGGGTTTGATTGAGTAAATTTACGAGAATTAATACCCACCAATACACCATTACTATTAATAAGCGCACCACCCGAATTTCCATCATTGATGGCAGCATCCATTTGTAAAAAGTTTAAATAATTAGTATTACTTAAACCACTGCGACCTGTTGCACTAATAATACCTTGAGTCACTGTTTGTCCTAAATTTAAAGGATTTCCAATGGCTAAAACAATATCACCCACCAATGATTGTTGATGCTGGTTTTGTCGAATAACGGGTAAATTTGTTTGATTTACTTTTAATACGGCTAAATCAGTTATTTGATCAAAACCAATTAATTCGGCTGCGTATTCTCGACCATTTTGCAGGAGTACTTTAATCAGATCTGCATTTTGAATAACATGCATGTTAGTTAAAATGTAACCCCGGCTATCCATAATTACACCTGAGCCTAATCGCGTTGCTTTAATTGCGTTTCGACCATAACTTGGACTGGATTGTATATCTTCGGAATAAATATTAACAACGGCAGGGCTAGCTAAGCTGACGGCCTTGGCATATGAAAGTGGTTGAGGTGCTTTTGTGTCCCTATTCAGTAATTGCTGAATAAATAAATTATCATTTAATTGAGGTACTAATAATAACAGGGCTACTGCGAATAATACGCCATAACTGACAGAATTTAAAACATACGTTAATGTGGACTTTAGCTTCAAAAGGAAATTCTCAATGGAACAGATTTTTTATAATTTTCTTGAGTTTAACACAAAATATCAGGGTGACTAAAAATAAAAGGCTGATTTAAAAATCAGCCTTTATCAAAATAACATAATAGCAATAACTATTATCTTATCATCAAGTATTGTGAGTAATTGTCACGGATGATATTGAGGGCAAAAACGCCTTTTTTATCTTTAAGATAATCTCGCAGCTCTGCGATATTATTGATACGGTTGCGGTTTATTGCGGTAATCAAGTCACCTGGTTTTAAGCCGACAAGCTCTGCGGGTGAATTCTTTGCAACATTGGTAATTGTAACCCCGGTGTTGTTGTTATTGTTTTCTAATTTTGCTCCTTCAAACATGCGGTGAATATTAGCGGCTGCTACATTGCTTGTTTGTGACTGCTTTAACTTAACGTTAAATTTTTGTGACTTACCATTACGAATTATCGTTAATTTGATTTGTTTACCTGCGCCAATAGAGCCAATTTTACCGCGTAATTCTTGAAACGTTTTTACTGATTTACCATTGAGCTTAGTAATGACATCACCAGGCTTAATACCCGCCTCATCAGCTGCAGAATCTGGCATAACTTGTTCAATAAAAGCGCCTTGATTAATTTTCAACTCCATCGCTTTCGCTATTTCACTATTAACGCTACGGCCTGAAACACCTAAGACACCGCGATGCACTTCACCAAATTCAATAATTTGCTTGGCTAAGTTATTCATCATGTTACTTGGAATGGCGAAACCAATACCCACGTTACCACCATTAGGTCCTAAAATAGCTGTATTAATACCAATGAGTTCACCACGTAAGTTCACTAAAGCGCCACCGGAATTACCACTATTTATGGCGGCATCAGTTTGGATAAAGTCTTCGTAGTTTTCTATATCTAAACCACTACGACCTAATGCACTAACAATACCTGAAGTGACGGTTTGTCCTAAACCAAAAGGACTGCCAATAGCGATAGCAAAATCGCCAACACGCAATTTATCTGAATCGGCGAGGACCATTTCGGTTAACTCGTCAGCATCTATTTGCAATAAGGCGATATCACTATCAGCATCAGAGCCTATTTTTTTCGCTTCAAATTGACGACCATCTTTAAGGGTAATAATAATTTCATCTGCTCGTTCGATAACATGATTATTGGTAACAATATAGCCTTCTTCTGCATCAATAATAACGCCTGAACCTAGCCCACGAAATGGTCGCTGCTGAGCTTGATTTGAACCCTGATTAGGTTTGCCAAAAAAACGAAATAGATCAGGAACACTTTGTTTTATTTCATGGGTGCCTTGTACCGCTATACTCACGACTGCGGGCGTAGATTTTTCAAGCATAGGGGCAAGGCTTGGCATCGTTTGACCATCAACACTAGATGGCCAAATTGCAAAGGCATGAGCATTTGGTATAATGAGTGAGCTAGAAAGTAATAGGGCGCCAAGAATAGCGGATAGCGGAATAAAAGATGTTTTTTTCATATGTGAAGAATATCCTAAAACGTAAATGTTAAACAGATAGACTTAAACATATAAATTAAGTTCACAAATGCCAAGTGGCATTTGTAACACTTTATTTCTAATTACTTTTGAGAAGTCTTATCTACGCTGAAGCTTGTTTTTTCTTCTCATCAACAAACAGGCCACTTGATTCATTTGAGTAATCTAATGGTGGTTCTGTGGCGGTATCAACTTTAGCATCTACTTTCTTAGGGTGTCTTAACTCAGCAGTCTCTGCTAATTGTTCTTGAGTTTCTTGTGAGAAGAAAGGGATATCATCTGAATCGTTTGAGGTTGCTCGCTTTAATAGCTGGGTACTTTCTTGCATTTGTTTCATTGCTGTTTGGCAGGTGCCATTCATTTGTTCTAATAATCTTGTTGAGCTGTTAAGGTGGTCAGCAACATCGAGTTTATATTGATTCAATGTTTCTTCACTTTTTTTGGCTTGTTCTGCTAATTTACGCTGTTCTCGATTTGAAGACGAAAGGAAGTGATTAGCAATATACCCCACAATGGCGCCGATAATGAAAACAATTGATGCGGTTACTACGGTCATAAGGTTACCTTAAATAGAGATAGAAATAAAAATAATGAATAATTCAGTGTTAAATATAACGCTGTAATAGTTTACAATAATATCGTGCTAGCGTTTTTTTTTATAGTTTTAACTTGCCCATATTAAAAATATATTGGCGATTCCCTTTCTCAAGCCACGAATGATCAAATAATATGATTAAACTTTCTCCAATTGAAAAATATAAACAAGATCTAACAAAAGAAGATTTTATTTTTGATGCTGCCCAAGAGAATGCAGTTAAACATTTGCAACGTTTATATGAAGAATTGCAAATTAAACCTTTGGAAGTATCTGGTTTTACAAAGGTATTAAATCGCTGGAAAAAAGTTTATGCGAAACAAGAAGTAGAGTCAATTAAAGGACTCTATTTTTGGGGAGGTGTCGGACGAGGAAAAACCTATTTAGTTGACACCTTTTATGATTGCCTTCCGTTTAAAAATAAAATGCGAGTTCATTTTCATCGGTTTATGCATAGAGTACATCAAGAGCTTAAAGGGTTAACGGGTCAGTCAGATCCATTAAAAATTATTGCTAAAAAGTTTGCTAGTGAAACACGCATCATCTGTTTTGATGAGTTTTTTGTTTCGGATATAACCGATGCAATGATCTTAGGAACTTTATTTGAAGAGTTGTTTTCACATAACGTTATCTTAGTTGCTACCTCAAATATTATACCGGATGAGTTATATCGCAATGGTTTGCAACGGGCACGCTTTTTACCTGCAATCAAGTTGATAAATAAGCATACTGAAATAGTGAATGTTGATAGCGGTGTTGACTATCGATTGCGCACATTAGAGCAAGCTGAAATCTTTCATTATCCACTTGATAAACAAGCCACTGATAACTTACATCAGTATTTTAAACAGCTTTCTTGTGAACCAGGTAAAGAAGGCGTTGAAATTGAGATTAATAATCGTCAACTACCCACAGTATGCGTTTCTGACGGCGTAGTGTTTTTTGAATTTTCAGTGTTATGTGAAAGTGCTAGAAGCCAGGGCGATTATATGGAAATTAGTCAACTTTATCACTCGGTATTAATGGCAAATGTTAAACAGATGGGGCATGAAAGTGATGATAGTACAAGGCGCTTTATTGCGCTAGTTGATGAGTTCTATGAACGTAATGTTAAACTTATCATGTCGGCGGAATACCCATTAGAAGAGTTATACACCGGCGGTAATTTAACCTTTGAGTTTAAACGCTGTTTGAGTCGTTTACAGGAAATGCAATCGCATGATTATTTAGCGAGTGAGCATTTACCGTAACTAAGCGGTAATAAAAATGGGTCGAGAAGGGGAGCGTTAAGCTCCCTTTTTTATAGATGATATTTTTAATATAAAAGCGTATATAACTTTCGACGGAATTTAGTGGCAATCGCATCCCCATCAGGAAGTGCTTTTAATACATCTAAAAACAGCTCTTTACTTCTTTCTTTTGTTTGGGCTTCGCCACTTTGCACTAAGCGAAATAACAAGGTTAATGCTTCTTCATGACGATTAACTTGGCTGTATTGCGCGGCTAATTGATGTGAGATTTCTATATCACCAGGATTACTGGTAAGTTGAGCTTCTAATGCTTGAATTTCTGGCGAATTTGCTGCTTGATCAGCAAGTTCAAGTTTAGCGACTAACGCTTGGTAGTAACTATCTTGATCAACCATCATGATGGTATCAAGCAACACTCGTGCTTCGTCGATATTCCCCGCTTGAATATTTACATCTATTAACACCAGCTTAATGTCAGCGCGCTCAGCATCAAGTTGGTATGCTTGAGTTATTGCATTTTTCGCTTCGGCTACCTTGTTTTCCGCTAATGCCGCTTGTGCTTGAGCTAATAATAGATCTTGAGCTTTAGGCAAATATTTATCTAAAAAGGTGGCGATACTTTCATCGGTTTGTGGCCCTGAAATACCATCTAGTGGTTGTCCATCTTTCACTAAAATAGCGGTAGGTAAACCTTGAATAGCAAATTGTTGTGCAATTTGTTGTTGGCTTTGACAATCAAGAGATGCCATCAACATATGTTCGCCAAAAGGCTGAACTTTAGTTGCTAATGCATCCCTTAGCTGAACACTTTCTGGTATTTGTTCGGCCCAAAATGCGACTAAAACAAGTTTGTTTTTTGATTCTTCCAACACAACTTGTTGAAAATTTTCTAAATTAATTGCAATCATATTTGAGCTCATAGTTTGTCCGAAGTAATGAATTTATCTAGTAGTGTCTTGAGTATAACTAAGTTAATACAAACCATAGTAAGCCAACACCTAAGATTAAACGATAAATAACAAAAGGCATCATACCTAGTTTATTTAACAGAATAAGAAAATAATGAATACACGCGTAAGCACTAACAAAGGCAAGTATGCTGCCTAGTCCGATAGCTTGCCAGTCAACCGCTTCTGTTGATAGCACTAACTTTAGCGTTAAATAACTGCCCGCCATCGCAATAGCAGGGATAGACAATAGAAAAGAAAAACGTGCGGCATTATCTCGGCTTAAACCTAGCATTAAGCCAATAGTCATTGTTATGCCAGAACGAGAAGTGCCGGGTATTAAGGCAACAGCTTGTGCCAAACCAATTAGCATAGCGCCTTTAATGCCAAGTTTTTCTAGTGTTTTATGTTCTTTTCTGTGGCCGGCCTTAACATCAGCAAAGCCCAATAAAAAACCAAATAATAAGGTTGTTGCCGCAATCACTATAGCTGAACGTAAGTGTTCTTCAATAAAGTCTTTACCGAATAAACCAAATAAGCCAGCAGGAATAGTGGCAAAAAGAATCCACCAAGCTAACTTACCATCAAAAGAATTTGTGTTTTTTTCAGGGCCTATATTGATTGTGCCTAACCAAGCCACAGACATAGATCCTAATTCTTTTCTAAAATAGGACATTACCGCCAATAGTGTGCCAACATGTACTGCAACATCAAACGCTAGTCCTTGATCTTGCCAGCCCAGTATTTGTGAAGGTAATATCAAATGAGCAGAACTGGAAATAGGCAAAAACTCAGTTAAGCCTTGCAGCAATGCTAAAATAATTATCTCTAAAGTACTCATTAAATTTTCTCAGCTTTATATTCGTTTAAATATTAATAAAAAAGTGACGTGTTGTGAAAGGTCGCCTTACGTTTCTCGACATAGCCACTTAGAAGTATTTTTTTCTTACCAACAATTAGCCACTCTTTTAAGTTGTTGGTGATGTCTGTCATAGTTTTGCCATAGCGTGTAATAATTTTTCTTGATTATAGGGTGTATTACTTGTGGCGCTACTTCGCTTAATGGCCATAGCACAAACGCATTTTTATTTATTTCATCGCGGGGTAATTGTGCTGGCGAATCGATGACCAACTGATCATAAAGTAATAAATCAAGATCTAAAGTGCGTGGGCTAAACTTTTTAGCATCGTGAGTTCGACCATAGAAAAATTCAATATCACGCAATATTATGGTGACTTGTTCAACATTTTTTGGCGTTGTAATGCCAATAACCATATTGTAAAAGGCGTTACCACTAAAACCCACAGCGTCACTTTCAAATAATGATGAAAGTTTTAATTGTTCAAAAGGTAAATTGAACGCAAGGGCAAGAGCGTTAAGCCCCTGTTGAACATGATATTCACGCTCAACATTACTACCTAATGAAATATAGATATCAGCCATTAAGTTGATTTTTTTTGAGTAAGTTGACCGCGTTCAATTTCAACCCCAACAGTGGTTGCATTATGCACAGCACCAGGTTTGCCAATGGTTAACTGTAACCAAGGAATATGAAATTGAGTCATTAAAAAGTCAGCCGTACGTTCAGCTAATGTTTCTAATAAATCAACCGGGTTGTCATTGGCGAATTTTTCTATGGCAACCGAAATTTCAGCGTAATCTAATGTTTTTGCTAATTCATCATTTTCTGCTGCGCTAGCGGTATCCCATGCCATCGCAACATCAATAACTAAGGTTTGTTTGATTTCTTTTTCCCATTGAAAAAAACCAATGGTTGTTTGAATATGCAAACCTTTGATAAAAACCTTATCCATGAATTTTCCACTAAATTATCTTTGAAGGATTTATACCCATTAAGCTAATGAATTGATCAATTCATTAGCTCAATGGGTATTATTATAAAATAAAAGCTGAGTTTACCTGTGCAAGTGTAGAAAAACTAGCAGATAACAAGATAGAATGTCGAATAATGTTAATTTTTTGAAAAAACCTAGATTGCCATGTTGCTATTAACGCTTGCCATGATTATTGCTGCCTATTTAATAGGTTCAATTTCTAGTGCTATTTTAATTTGCAAACTACTTGGATTACCTGATCCTCGGACCACAGGTTCGAACAACCCTGGAGCAACGAATGTTTTAAGGATTAGCAATAAATTAACAGCCGCTACGGTGTTATTTTTAGATGTTTTAAAAGGAACAATTCCTGTTTGGGGTGCTTATTTTTTATATGCACACTTTTTAGAAAGGGAGCCTTTATATCTAGGCATTATTGGTGTCGCTGCCTGTCTAGGGCATATGTACCCATTGTTCTTTAACTTTCAAGGTGGCAAAGCTGTCGCTACTGCCTTGGGAACATTGTTACCGATAGGGTTGAGTTTAGGTGCGTTACTCATTTTTACTTGGATTGTAGTAGCAAAGTTAACTAAATATTCAAGTTTAGCAGCAATTGTTACCGTATCTTTTGCGCCACTTTATGTGTTTTTTTTAAAGCCATTGTATGTGTACCCAACGCTGATGTTGAGTGCACTAATTATTTTCCGCCATAAAGATAATATTGTTCGTTTGCTTCAAGGCACAGAAAATAAAATTACCACTAAAAAAAATCACTGATAAATTACTATTAGCTTTCAGGAACTTCATGAAAATTTTATTAAAATTATTATGCTTAAATTTATTAATTTTAGCCTTAATACCACTAGGTGCGCTTGCACAAAAGTTTCCCCCTGCGAGTGTTAATGTCGACAGTGCGAAAATGACTGCGCTATCACCTGTTATTTGGGTTTCTGGTACTGTCGTTAGTCAAAATGACGCTAATATTGCTGCCGAAGTTTCAGGCCGATTGACAAGTTTATCTGCCATTGGTACTCGTGTTGTTCAAGGGGATGTGATCGCATCACTTGATGATAAGCAGTTAATCATTGAATTAAGGGAAGCGCACGCTCTTGTGCTCAATAGCAAAGCGCATTTATCTTATCTTGAAGCGGAAGTTATTAGAAAAAAAGAATTATTTAACAAAAAAATATCACCTAAATCAGAGCTTGATAAAGTCATGTCTGAACGTGACATTGCCCAAGGTGATGTCATTGTTGCACAAGCACGTGTCGACAAAATTAAGCAGAACCTTGCTTACACCGAATTAAAAGCCCCTTTTTCAGGTATTGTCACCCAACGTATCGCGAACCTTGGTGAATACGTTGAAAACGGTAGCGCTATTCTGCGCTTAGTAGAAATAGAAAATAGTGAAGCCAGTGTATTTACTCCAATTGTTGCTTATCAATATTTAAAAGAGACTAAACAGTTATCCGTTAAATCGGCTCTAGGCTTAGGTCAGGCAAATATTAAAGCGATAATACCTGTTGCTAATGCTCGTTCACATTTGATGGAAGTTCGGTTAGATATGTCAATATTTGATTGGCCAATTGGTTTGAACTTTAAAGCACAAGTGGCGAATGGCCCAAGTGAAACGTTATTAACGGTGCCTCGTGATGCTTTGGTGTTACGTCGAGAAGGCGCGAGTGTATTTCGAATTAACGAAAATGAACAAGGGGTAACAGCAGAAAAGGTTGCTGTTACTATTGGTACAGGTATGGG
Organism: Colwellia sp.; assembly: GCA_034111385.1. Classification (GTDB taxonomy): domain Bacteria; phylum Pseudomonadota; class Gammaproteobacteria; order Enterobacterales; family Alteromonadaceae; genus Colwellia. Next base: position 52,096 of record JAWUXK010000107.1, read on the forward strand.
AGGGCTTGTTGCGGTTTCGAGTCGCGATCCTAATAAAGGCATAAATACGGGTGATTTAATTATTATTCGTGGTGCCGAGCGTTTGCAAGATGGTCAAAGTGTTGTGGTAAAAAATAATAATCATGCGCTTATTTCTCATCCACCTACCAAAAACAATACAACGATTGATAATAGTGGAAACCAGTAATGAACCTAACTGCCTCCGCACTTAAAAATCCTACAGCGGTCATTGTTGCTATTTTACTGGTGGCGTTATTTGGCGTTATTAGTATCGTTCAACTGCCTATTCAATTAACACCAGATATAAGTAAACCTGAAATAATCATTGCTACTGATTGGCGCTCAGCAGCGCCAGAAGAAATAGAAGCTGAAATAATAGAACGTCAAGAAGATGTACTTAAAGGCTTGCAAGGGCTTGAGTCTTTGATTTCATCGTCTAATCAAGGTCAGGGAACGATTACTCTGCGTTATAGTACAGGTATTAATTTAGAACGAGCACTTATTGATGTAATGAGTGCGTTAAACCAAGTGTCTCATTATCCTGTTGATGCCACAGAGCCAATAATTTCAGTGGGTGGTAATAAAACATTCACGGCTATTGCTTGGTTCGCATTAAAACCACTAGCAGGTAATGAGCGAGATATTGCCAGTTACCAAGATTATGTTGAAGAAGTAATTCAAGCAAGGGTGGAACGGGTCGCCGGTATCTCTAAAACTAACGCTTTTGGCGGTTTATCTTCTGAGCTGAGGATAACATTTGATCCTTATAAAGCGTCTTCACTGGGGTTAAATATCCCGGCGTTAGCATCAACATTAGCAAATAATAGTGATACTTCTGGTGGTTTTAATGAAGTTGGTCGAAGAAAATATACGTTACGATTTTCGGGTAAATATGGTGTAGAGCAATTAGCTGAAATGGTACTCGAGTGGCGTGATGGCCAACCGGTATTGTTGCGTGATGTTGCTGAAGTAGAGCTTAGCTTAGAGGACAGAACCGGTATTTTAACCTTGGATGGTGACCCTGCGATTGCAATGAATGCGCAGGCCGAACAAGGGGTTAATGTTATTGCGGTGATGAAAGAACTTAAAGCTGCCATGAAGGAGTTAAATGAAGGACCACTAAAGCGTGCTGGTTTGGAAATGATACAAATGTCAGACGAAACCATTTATATCAATCGCTCAATGAACTTAGTACGTAATAATTTATTAATGGGGGTTGCCTTGGCAATCCTTGTTTTATGGTGGTTTTTACGGAAATTTCGCGCAACATTAATTGTTGCGCTTGCAATACCTATTTCATTGGTTGTCACCCTTATCGTGATGTTTTTTACCGGCAGAACATTAAATATTATCTCTATGGCTGGTTTAGCTTTTGCCGTTGGTATGGTGCTTGATGCGGCTATTGTAGTCTTAGAAAATATCGTGCGTTTACGGGAAAAAGGTGACCGACCTGAAAAAGCGGCATTAAAGGGGGCTACTCAAGTATGGGGGGCCTTAATTGCATCAACAGTTACTACCGTTGCTATTTTTCTTCCAATAGCCTTTTTAGATGCTGTGTCAGGGCAATTATTTGCTGATTTAGCTATTACTATTGCCGTAGCGATTGTTGCTTCATTAATTATTGCCGTTACCGTCCTGCCTACTGCCGCACGTAATCTATTATCAGAGGTTAGTGCCGTTGACCCACATGCCCATTGGTGGCGACATATTACCCAAAGTATTATGCGTATCACCAGTACACCGACAAAACGTTTCGCCTGGGTGTTTGGTTTAATGTTTATTTCGTTTGCCGGAAGTTGGGTGTTGTTTCCTAAAATTGATTATTTACCTAAAGGTAATCAAAATCAATTTGAAGCTTTTATTCTGCCACCACCGGGGTTAAGTTATCCGGCAGCTCGGTTTGAAATGAGTGATGAAATTAATCGTCGCATCAAACCCTACTTAACAGGTGAAAAAGAACCGCAAATTGCACATACGTGGATGGGGTTTTTTGGTAGCTTTGGCTTTATGGGCGGTCGTACTGAGAGTGCTGATGACATTGGTGAAATAATTGACATTGTTAATCGTGAATTTTTACATGGCTTTCCTGACACGATGGCCTTTGCTTCGCAATCGGAAATATTTAGAAATTTAGCAGGTGGACGCCGTATTGATGTTGATATTCAAGGTAATGATGTCGATACATTATTACAAGCAGCGCAAGCAGGCTACGGCGCAATAAACCAAGCATTACCAGAGGGGCAAATTCAGCCTATACCAGGGTTAACCTTGGCTGAGCCAGAATTACGTATGATACCTAATGAAAGGCGCATGGCTGAAGCGGGTTGGAACCGCTCACAAGTGGGTGCTATTACACGTTCGTTGGGAACAGGCCTATACGTAGGTGATTTTTTTAATGGTCAAAAACGTTTAGATGTTTTTTTAAGGACAACTGACTGGGAATCACCTGAAGAGCTAGCCGCTATTCCGCTATATACCCCTAATGCGGATGTTCAACCTGTTGGCGAGCTAGTTGATATTGTTAGAACTGCTGGTCCAAGCTCTATTAGGCGGGTGAATCGTCAGCGTACCATTACTTTGCAAGTAACGCCGCCAGATAATGTGAGTTTAGAAGAGGCTATAGCCACAATACAAGAAAAAGCAGAACCCGCAATTCTTGCGGTACTGGCACGTGATAGTGCAAATGAAAGTGGTAGTGTTGCCAGTGTTAATTATAGGGGCACTGCTGAAGCGTTAACTGAAGCGTTAACCAGTATGGGACAAAGCTTTGCTTTAGCACTAATCATTTTATACCTATTGATGGCCGCATTATTTCGCTCATTTAAAGACAGCATATTAGTTGTACTTACCATACCATTAGCAACGATTGGGGGGATTGGGTTTTTACAATTAACCAATTTAGTGATTTTTCAGCCATTAGATTTATTAACTATGATAGGTTTTATTATTCTACTTGGCTTAGTGGTGAATAATGCGATTTTATTGGTGTATCAAACACGAATGGGAGAGGGGGAAGGTCTTTCTCGACATGACGCGGTAGAGCAAGCAGTTAGACTACGTTTAAGACCTATTTTAATGAGCACATTAACAAGTATATGTGGCATGTTACCCTTGTTATTAGTGCCTGGCGCAGGTGCCGAACTCTATCGCGGTATTGCTGCGGTTATTGTGGGTGGGATGAGTGTTAGCACAATATTTACACTGATCTTTTTGCCAAGTTTATTACAAATGGGCAAAAAGACAGCGGTAATGAATTCATAGCGACGAGTTATTTACTTTATTGCAGGTAAAGACTCTAACGACCAACGCGGATTTGCTTTAAATGTTAAATCTGCGTTAGTTCCCGCTTTTAATCGTTGTAATCCAGCATAAGCAATCATTGCACCATTGTCGGTACAAAACTCTGGTCTAGGGTAAAACACACTGCCACCCAGTTTCTTGGTGGTAATGGCCAGCTTTTCTCGTAGTGCGGTATTCGCACTTACGCCACCAGCGATGACTAAACGATTTAAATTCTCTTGTTTTAATGCGCGCTTACACTTGATTGCTAAGGTATCTATTACGGCCTGTTGAAAAGCATGAGCAATATCTGCGTGTGTTTGTTTTAGTTCAATCTCCGTTAATGATGAACATTCTTTTCTAACTAATGTACCTGCCGCTGTTTTTAAACCACTGAAGCTAAAATCTAACCCTGGTCTGTCTGTCATAGGACGAGGTAATTTAAACCGACCCGCAACACCAGATTCAGCCATTTTAGAGAGTGCAGGGCCGCCCGGATAATCTAACCCTAATAGTTTAGCTGTTTTATCAAAAGCTTCTCCGGCGGCATCATCTACTGACTCACCTAGTAATTTATATTCCCCAATGCTTTCAACACGCACTAGCATGGTGTGGCCACCTGAAACAAGCAAAGCAATAAACGGAAAATCTGGCACATCATCTTCTAGCATAGGCGCTAATAAATGACCTTCCATATGATGCACAGGCACAGCAGGTAAGTCCCAGCCGTAAGCTAAACTTCTGCCGATAGAGCAGCCAACAAGTAATGCGCCTACAAGTCCAGGCCCAGCAGTATAAGCAACGCCATCTAGATCTTTCGGCGTTAAATTGGCATCTTCTAAAACAGCCTTAATTAACGGAATAGTTTTACGGACATGATCACGAGAAGCTAACTCAGGGACAACACCACCATAATCAGCATGTACGGCAATTTGGCTATAAAGTCTATGTGCCATAATGCCTTTATTATCATCATAAATAGCAATACCGGTTTCATCACAAGAGGTTTCAATACCCAAAATTCGCATACAAATTAATCCAAAAAATAGAAAAGCTAAAAAACGCGACGATTTTAACCTTTTTGCCCCATTGGCACCAGAGTATTTCTTTCAGTAATGGTAATATTAGTCTTTACATTGCTCAGTGGTTAACAGTAGAATACGTCACCCATTTTTAATAGAGCGGGTGTAGACAAGATTTTTGTTAGTTGTAATAAACTTTCACCTCGAAGTCCAACGCCGATTTATATAGATTTAAACTAAGGTAAATAAGTACATGCCAGTAATTAAAGTAAGAGAAAACGAACCATTTGACGTAGCATTACGTCGTTTTAAACGTTCATGTGAAAAAGCAGGAATTCTTTCAGAAGTTCGTCGTCGCGAATGTTATGAAAAGCCAACTTGGGAACGTAAACGTAAAAAAGCAGCTGCTGTTAAACGTGCAGCGAAAAAAGTTTCTCGTGAGAACGCTCGTCACGTTCGCATGTACTAAATCATTATTTCTTAATAATGACCTTAGTAAACTCTAGAGTATTTTAGATGTCACTTCTAATTCAACTCAAAGAAGAAATGAAAAATGCTATGCGCGCTAAAGACAAATGTCGTCTTGGTGTTATTCGTATGGCATTATCTGCGATCAAACAAGCTGAAATTGATCATAACACCGAAGCAACAGATGAGAATGTTACGGCTATCTTAACTAAAATGGTTAAGCAGCGTAAAGAATCTATCAAAATGTTTACCGACGGTGGTCGTGATGAGTTAGCTGCTAAAGAAGCTGAAGAAGTGAAAGCGATAGAGTTCTTTCTTCCACAGCCTTTAAGTGAAGCAGAAGTTAAAGAGTTAATTGATAATGCTATCAACGAAACTGGTGCCGCCTCAATGGCTGACATGGGTAAATTGATGGCAGTATTAAAGCCTTTATTACAAGGTAAAGCTGACATGGGTGCTGTAAGTAGCCAAGTAAGAGCCGCCTTAACTTAATATTGGTTAAAAGCTTTTATAAAGCCGTAATGACTTAGGTTATTACGGCTTTTTTGTGTAGAATGCTTGGTAAAAAGATCTATGCAATGGTGGCTGCTTCAACGTGAGGTGACAAGTCACTATTAATTCTTTTATTTATTGATGAGTTTTTAAGCAAGATGGTAGGACGTATTTCCCGACAATTTATTGATGATCTACTGGCGCGTGCCGATATTGTAGACATTGTAGATTCACGTGTACCCTTGAAAAAAGCCGGCAAAAACTATCAAGCTTGTTGCCCCTTTCATAATGAAAAATCCCCTTCTTTTACGGTAAGTCAAGATAAGCAGTTTTATCACTGTTTCGGCTGTGGCGAGCATGGTAATGCCATTTCATTTTTGATGGAATTCGATCGACTTGATTTTGTTGATGCGATAGATGAACTCGCTAACCTTTGTGGTATAGAAGTTGTTCGAGAAGAAAATAATAATAGCCCAGCGGAAAATCGTAGACAGCAAGAGGTTTATCAGCAAAAGCAAGATGATTACGAATTGATGGAACAAATTAGTCGTTTTTATCAACAGCAATTAAAAGTTTCCGCTGATAAAGAAATAGCGATAAGTTATTTAAAAGGCCGAGGATTAAGTGGTGAAGTAGTTAAACGCTTTGGTATTGGCTATATCAGTGACGCTTGGGATGGCATGATGAAAGTCTACTCACGTAATGGCCAAGCGAATCAGCAACTTGTTGACTTAGGGATGGCAATTCAAAGTGATAAAAACCGACCATATGACAGGTTTCGCGGTCGTATCATGTTTCCTATTCGTGATAAACGTGGTCGAGTCATTGGATTTGGCGGGCGTGTATTAGGTGATGAAAAACCTAAGTATTTAAACTCGCCAGAAACACGCGTTTATCATAAAGGCCAAGAATTGTATGGTTTATATGAAGCGAAACAAGCGAATAAAAGCCTTAAGCGGCTAGTGGTTGTTGAAGGATATATGGATGTGGTGGCATTAGCGCAACATGGTGTTGATTATGCTGTTGCATCGCTAGGCACAGCCACAACAACAGAACAGTTACAAACCATGTTTCGTACGGTTAGAGAAGTGATTTGCTGTTATGACGGTGACCGTGCAGGGCGCGATGCTGCATGGCGTGCAATGGAAAATGCTTTGCCATTAATTCGTGACGGTTTCTCGCTGAAATTTGTTTTTGTACCTGACGGCGAAGATCCCGATTCATTAATTCGTAAACAAGGGCAGCAAGCTTTCGAAACATTTCTTGATGAAGCAATGCCTTTATCTAAATTTTTGTTTGAACAACTAATGAATCAAGTAGACATGAGTTCATTAGAGGGTAGAGCCAGCTTGGTTGAATCCTTCCAACCGTTACTTGCAAAACTACCTGACAGTGTATTAAAAGATGCCATTATCAACGATGTTGCGAATAACTTTGGCACTGGCAGTGAACAGTTTCTTACAAAGTTTAGTAAATCTGTTGCCAAAGTGAATACGATTAAGAAGCCTAAAGTTGCGACTAAAGTAACACCTGTTAGGTTAGCTATTGCATTATTGTTAGAGCATCCCCATATAGTTAAAGCATTAGGCGATATTTCAGTATTAGAGCCGTTAACAATTCCTGGTATTGACTTGTTAACGCAATTATTGAGGTTATGTCAGAAAAATCCGAATATAAAAACAGCGCAATTATTAGAATATTTTCGTGACACTGAGCAAGGCAAACAACTGGCAAAATTAATGTGTTGGCAACATCATATTGAAGCAGAAGCCGCACAAGATGTTTTTCTCGATAGTATTGAAAAATTATTGAATAATTTTGTTGAACAACGTACTGAATTTTTATTGCAAAAAGCACGAACAGGGCAGATGTCCCAACAAGAAAAACAAGAGCTACAAGCAATACTCAATGCTTAATGCAAAGTAACGACTATACTTGACTAATACAAAGTATTTAATGCAAAAAAAGTAGGCACTTTTTAGTTGAATTGAAGACTAGAAATAGTACAGAAAACTCGCTATAATTTGCGGCTTTATTTGTGCAGCTTTTGCTATCCAATTTTATAAAATATTGTTTGAATAAACCATATTACCAAACATAGGTGGACACTCGTCAATGGAACCAGCCCCTCAATCTAGATTGAAAGATTTAATAACCAAAGGTAAAGAGCAAGGTTATTTAACATTTGCACAAGTTAACGATCATCTTCCTCAAGATATTATCGACTCAGATCAAGTCGAAGACATTGTTAGTATGATCAACGACATGGGTATTCAAGTTTTTGAAAATGCCCCTGATGCTGATACCTTAATGATGAGCGAAGCAAATACCGATGAAGATGCTGCTGAAGCTGCAGCGCAAGCGCTTGCCACGGTTGAAAGTGAAATTGGTCGTACAACCGATCCTGTTCGCATGTATATGCGTGAAATGGGTACTGTTGAGTTGTTGACACGTAAAGGCGAAATTGTAATCGCTAAGCGTATTGAAGAAGGCATTAAAGAAGTACAACGTAGTGTTTCTGAATATCCACCAGCGATAAATTTCCTACTTGATATGTGGGATAACTTTGAGGCGGAAGAAGTACGTTTAACCGATATTATTGTTGGCTTTTTAGACCCGGATGCTGAAGATGAAGATATTCCTGCAGCGGCTACGCATGTAGGCTCTGAGCTTTCTAAAGATGAATTAGCAGATGAAGATAAAGGTGATTCAGATGAAGAAGAAGAGGAAGAAGAAGATACAGGGCCAGATCCAGAGTTAGCCCGTGAAAAATTTACCGCATTACGTGAAGCATATGAAAATGCGAATAAAATTATTTCGGAAAAAGGTCGTGGTCACACTGATGCTCAAGAAGCCATTGACGCCGTTGCTGATGTATTCAAAGAATTTCGCTTAATCCCTAAGTTATTTGATAAGTTAGTTAAAAACATGCGTAGTGTGATGGACAGATTACGTGTACAAGAGCGTTTGATCATGAAGCACTGTGTAGTTGGTGCAGGTATGCCTAAAACTACCTTTATTAAACTTTTCCCAGGCAATGAAACGTCTAAAGAGTGGTTTAAGGCAGAAAAAGCAGCAGGACATAGTTACTCTGCTAGGCTTGCTGATATTGAGTTAGATGTTGAGCGCTGTATATATAAATTAAACTTAATTGAAGAAGAAACCTTTTTAAATATTCATGGCATTAAAGACATAAACCGTCGTATGTCAATCGGTGAAGCTAAAGCACGTCGTGCGAAAAAAGAAATGGTTGAAGCTAACTTACGTTTAGTTATTTCAATTGCTAAAAAATATACCAATCGTGGTTTACAGTTCTTAGATTTAATTCAAGAAGGTAATATCGGTTTGATGAAAGCGGTTGATAAATTTGAATACCGTCGTGGTTACAAATTTTCAACTTATGCAACATGGTGGATTCGTCAAGCAATCACACGTTCAATTGCTGACCAAGCGCGTACCATTCGTATTCCAGTTCACATGATTGAAACAATCAATAAACTGAATCGTGTTTCTCGTCAAATGTTACAAGAAATGGGACGTGAACCAACACCTGAAGAATTAGCCGAACGCATGATCATGCCGGAAGATAAAATTCGTAAGGTATTAAAAATAGCTAAAGAACCTATTTCAATGGAAACGCCTATTGGTGATGATGAAGATTCACATCTAGGTGATTTTATTGAAGATGGTAGTGGTGAGCTTCCTGTGGATTCAGCGACATCTGAAAACCTTAAAGGCGCAACGCATGAAGTACTTGCAGGTTTAACTGCCCGTGAAGCTAAAGTATTAAGAATGCGCTTTGGTATTGATATGAATACTGATCATACTTTAGAAGAAGTTGGTAAACAGTTTGACGTAACACGTGAGCGTATTCGTCAAATTGAAGCTAAAGCATTACGTAAATTAAGACATCCATCTCGTTCAGAACAATTAAAAAGTTTCCTTGATGGTGAATAAATAGGGGTTTTATTACCTTATATTCAAAGAGTAAGTTAGTTTTCTAGCTTACTCTTTTTTTCACTCCGAACTGCCAAATGTTTTGTAAGACATCAATTTTAGCAAGACTAATATCAAACGATTTATTGGGGTGATGCGAAGTAAATTCAGGTATTACTTTTTTCATTTTAATTTTTTTATTCGTAAGCTGTTCAACAAATGAGCTAACAGAAAATAAAGGCAAAAAAATTATAGTTCAGTAGGTGACAATAAAATAAAAAATGCTTATACTGCACGCGCTTTGTTAAAGTAGTTGTTACAATTATTTCATCAAACCCCAAAAATTAGAAAATGCCCCAATAAATGAAAATGGGCCTTTAGCTCAGTTGGTTAGAGCATCCGACTCATAATCGGCAGGTCCGCAGTTCAAGTCTGCGAAGGCCCACCATTTTCATTAGTACATTCCAAGTAAGCACCTACTAACCTAATCAATAAAAAATCTAAACAAGGTCTACTTGTGGGTCTAGTTAGTAATTATTATTCTCTATCGATAATCAACAAAGCCATTTTATCTTAGGGCTACTTTCTTTTATGTTGATAAGCATTCCTTTTAAAGTAAAACTCTTCGAAATACTTAACTTTTTTAACAGGCTTATGCCTGACTAGCCCAAAACATTAAAGCTTTCTGACTTATTGGCATTAATTAGAGCATGTTATGTAATTTGTTTTAGATAACTGTTTATGGGGGCTTTGTGCGCATTAAAGAAGTAAAATTTTTAAGTTTTAAATGTTTGTCGAGGTCAACTGAACATCAGTTAGTTGACCTAAGCAAGTCGGCAGCGGAATTTAAATTATTGGTATAGCGGACGTTCCAAAAATCGGTTTGAGACCAAGTTTATGGTCTAAAAAGCAAAATGAGATTATAGAATGAAAACAATAGCTATGACGGCTGCAAGCTCACTATAGTCAGTGACGTTCTGTCTATGCAGGGTAAATAATGCCACAATGTATGGACTCCTCCAACCTATGAGCTAGGTTTATTAGTGTCGACCAAAACACAAATTGAGGGTTCCATACATGAACAAAGTTAATACTATTGGCATTGATTTAGCAAAAAATGTTATCCAGGTTTCTGTTCTTTCGCCATCAAACAAAGAACTAACCAATAAAGAACTTCCTAGAACCAAGTTTGCAGAGTTCTTAGCTAAGCAACCAGAAAGCCTTGTTGCGTTTGAAGCTTGCTCAACCGCACATCATTGGGCACGTTTAGCTAGAAGACATGGGCATAAAGTAAAAATACTTCCAGCAAAGGTTGTTTCAACATTTCGCCAAGGTCACAAAACCGATAAGAACGATGCACTTGCTGTTGCCGAAACAGCTAATAGACCCAATGTAAAAGAAGCACCATTAAAAGAACTTGAGCAACAAGGCATTCAATCGATTCAACGTTCAAGAGAATTACTGGTTCAAAATAAGACATGCTTGTCTAATCACATTCGAGGTTTATTGATGGAATTTGGTGTCTTTATTCCAAAAGGCTTTAGTTCTCTTTTTAAGAATGTACCTGACATTCTTGAAGACGGAGACAATGATGTACCTGATATGTTTCGAGCGACACTCAATCTCATGTATCAACGCCTACTCGACCTTCGAGATGATGTTGAATTGTTAGATGTACAAGTTAAGCAATTGGTTAAAAATAACCAAGCCTGTAAGAACTTGACTGAAATGGAAGGAGTTGGCCCAATCAGTGCAATATTACTGTACTCAACACTAGGCACAGGTGAAGCGTTCAAAAATGGTCGTGAATTCTCTGCTTATATCGGTCTTACACCCAAGCAACACAGTAGCGGTGGTAAAGCGAGTTTGATGGGTATCAGTAAATATGTAGCCAATAAGCGGCTGCGTTCAGTATTAATACAAGGTGCTCGCGCCTATGTACATCGCATGAAATCAGTCACCACTAAAAAAGATGAGTGGTTGGTCAATCTTATTGAACGGGCTGGCTACGGTAAAGCTGCCGTAGCATTAGCAAATAAAAATGTTCGAACCGCATGGGCATTGTTAACGCAAGGTACAGAATATCGAAAAGAAATTATTGTTTAACAAAGAAGTGATTAATTTATTTTTTTAACTGATTTAACTGATTTAACTGATTTAACTGATTTAAAAGAGTTTCGCCAAGTAAGCCAATATTAGATAAAGAAATCCATCTTGATAAAACCTGTTCTGCTGTGAGGGATTATTAACCCGCTGCCACATATAGGAATCGAGATGCGCATACATTGAGGGTTAGGAGATAGCTTCTCCAAATAAAAACCGAATATACGTACGCGCCTTAACCTAATAAAGGAATACTTGATGAAATGGAGGAGTCCATATACATTTAAGACCTAAGGTTTCAATACCATAACGACAGCTGTGGAGCATTAAGCGGTCATAAGTTTTGAGCTAAAACTACTATATAAAAATAGCAATGAGCCTGATGCTAGCGCACATGCTAAAATCGCGATTACAGTACTGATTTACCGATTCAATAGCTTTGATTAAAAGCTTTTTTAATGCTCGTAAAGCTGTGACTAAAGTGTGACATACCAGTTAAATATGATTGTCATTTTGTTCAAGATTGTCTCTCACTAACCCTATGAATTTGTATAGCTTTTTTTCATATTCCCAATAAACATAAGATTATATAAGAGTTAAAAAACTTCCCGAATGTAAATAATTCGATCGTTACCACGGAACAATCCAAATGTGGCTATCGCGCTAGGATTTTCATTTAAAGTTTTCACTTCTACACCATTCCAGTTCCAATCATATTGCAGCCAAGGGTATACAGTATAGATGATTTCCACTTTCCCTTGATTTCCTGCTGCTACAGAAGGTAAAACAATTTGTCGTGTTACGCCATTAGGTAAATCATCAATATCTACAAATGCACCCGAAACAGCAGGAATATCAGCGGAATCAATGCCTACACTATTTAGCGAACCAAAAGTAACATTAGTCGAATTGTATTGGGTACAAGTATCATTATCGGCTACAACAAAGTCAGTACCATTATAATACTCTACTGATAAAACTTGCCCTATAGGGGACGTTTCTGGACCAAAACTATTTTCAAGGGAAGCTCGACCAAAACGAATTTCTTTACCTTCGGGATTCAAAACCCATAAACGACCATTATCGGCATCGCCATCACTGTCAATAGCGACTACACCATCAGTATCACTGACTGCTTCAATCCCTAATTCTATTTTAGCAGGAAAAGGACCTATCTCTGTATTTTGATCTCGAAGGTAAACAAAGTTATCTTCAGTATTAAATGCGTAAGTAATAACTCCTTCGTTCTCATCAAGGAAGGTTCCTTCACTTAAGTTGGCAGTAAGCTTAACTTTCGCACCAAGTAAATCAACAGTGTCAGAATCTTCTGTTGGGGTAATATAGTTAACATTACTCGGTAAAAGTTTTATGAAATCTCCGGTGTAATTACTTGTTGTTGTGCAAGTTCCACTAGGACAATTTGATGATTTTGCTGTAATGAATAATTCAGGGGCAAATTGATATTGCAACGATCCTTTACTTGAAATTGATGATGTCGATGATCGACTCATTTGTCCACTGTAAGCGAATGTCATTGCTGGAAAAGGAGTATTAATATCACAAACAGACATTAGATCGCCATCAAGACTTGTTGTTAACTCAAAATGATCTGGAATAAAGCGACCGACATAAGGCTCTACACCTGTAATATCCACTGTGCCTAGATAACTTCCACTCGCTAAATTTGCAGTAAAACTAACAATACCTACTTCGTCGTATGTCATGCTTTTGTTATTATCAACACCATTAATCGCAACACCATCAGTAAAGTCGCTGAAACTATTATTGGTTAAATTACCTTCTACACCGAGGTTAGGTAAGTATAGATTGTCACTTATAATGGCAACTTCTGGTATTGTTTCATTACCAAAATTAACGGTTGCTGTGTTATTAGATAAATCAGCACCTGTATCTGGTATCCCATTTCCATCACTGTCATCAGCTGCTTGCCACTGTACGGCTGTTAAACTTGTAGTAAAATCATCACCTGCTTTTTTAAAAGCACTATTAACTTGATTAGCACTCTGTGCTTTTGGGTTGCCATCTACATTAATATAAAACCCAAGCGGCCTAACCACAAAAGCGCTAGACGAACCGAGCATATAAGTACCCGTTGGGTCGCCATTTTCATCACGAATGTTATACCTAGCATGAAGTTGTACTTTGCCTGCATCAGGATAAGTAAAAATAAATTCAGCACTATTTACTGTGTCATTACTAAAATCAAGATCAACCTCTGTATAGGTTTTGCTCGCCGCGTTATTTAAAGTATTAATAGGGATATCGGCGCTTAAGTTATTAATTGTTACTTGGCTACCTGCACACTCGTTAGGGTCAACACAAGTTGCTAGCATTTCAAT
>JAWUXK010000108.1:0-16863 GCA_034111385.1 Colwellia sp.
ATTTTATCAATAACAATACGACGAAAACCTTGATGAAAAGAAGTACGGCCAGCAGCATTAATGCCGCCCATGCCAATAACTACAGGTAATGATGAAGTCATGAAAAACCTAATCTAATAAAATGAGTAATAAAGCTAAGTAGATGTAGTGTAAAGCGAAGCAAAAAAAAATAATAAGCAATAACAGCCATAAAATATGCCATAATGGCCAAACAATAAAAGTAGCGATATTATTTTATGCCGAGTGACAACGAGAACGAATTACGGTTAAGCTTAATTATCTATCAACATGTTTTAGCCACTGGCTTAACCTTACCACTAGAAATGCTATTAGCGGGTGAAGCGTTTGCTCACCGCTATGATAAATCATCAGTGAAACTAAGAACCCAATTAGTAAGCCAAGAAAGTAGCGCTGTTACTTCGCGTGCTGGTTTAACTTTTACACCTGACGTCGTATTAAACGAACACCCCTTAACGCTAATAGAAGTGCCTGATATTATTTTAGTGCCTAGTTTATGGCGTAACCCAAGACCAATATTAAAAAAACATAAAAAGCTGATAGATTGGTTACATCACTGCTGGCAACATGGCTCAACTTTACTCGCTGTAGGCACCGGCGTTTGTTTTTTAGCTGAATCTGGCTTGCTAGATAATCATAGTGCCACAACGCATTGGCATTATGTTGAACAATTTCAGCGTGATTATCCTAAAGTTGAATTGAAACCAGATTTTTTTATTACCCAGTCTGAACGGATATATTGTGCCGCCAGTTTAAATGCCTTAGCTGATATTATTGTTCATGTTATCAGTCAAACTTACGGCCGGGCAGCAGCGCAAAATGTAGAGCGTAATTTTTCTCATGAAATACGAAAGCCTTATGAAGAGCAACGTTACCTTGAAGGCGCTGTTGATAGACACCCTGATGAATTAATTGCACAAGTTCAATTTTGGCTGCGAACTAACTTAAATAGCGAACTTAGTTTGGCCGAAATAGCACAGCAATTTAATTTAAGTCAGCGATCTTTCTCCCGTCGATTCAAGGTAGCAACGGGCATGCGTGCAACCCAGTATTGGCAGCAATTACGCATTGAAACAGCAAAAGACTTACTGGCTTCAAGTAATTTATCAATTCAAGAAATCTCTTATCATGTGGGTTATCATGACCAAGGGCATTTAACCCGCCTATTTAAGCAAAGTCTGGCATTAACGCCAAAAGACTATCGTGCTATGGTCAGAAAAAAGTTATTTAGTCAAAGTTGAGTGTTTTTTACTTGTCACCCGCTCTTAGCTTAGGCAAAATAACGCAGTCTAGAGTAAACTACCAGAGAATATAATGAGCGAAAAATTATCTACAGCCTTATCTGTTGCCCAACAGCAAATCAATCAAATGCTCACCATGCAAGATGCCATGAACAGCCGTGTCAGTGAAACATGGCGTAAAAATGGTTATGAGTGGTATCGCGCTATTTGGGTAGAATGTGCTGAAATGCTCGATCACCATGGTTGGAAATGGTGGAAACATCAAGAAATTGACATCCCTCAAGTACAGCTTGAATTAGTTGATATTTTCCACTTTGGTTTAAGTTTACGCTTAATGAGCGGGGGTACTGTTGAAGATATTTCATCTAAATTGGCTAAAGAATTACATCAAGGTACCGCTGAAAATGACTTTAAAATTGCCTTAGAAAATTTAGCCTCTTCTGCAGTAACTAAAAAAGCCTTTAATGCCAAAGCCTTAGCCGATTGTATGTCATTAATGAATATGGATTTAAATGAGTTGTTCCGCCAATATGTTGGCAAAAATACCTTGAATTTTTTCCGTCAAGATCATGGCTATAAAGAAGGTAGCTACATTAAAATTTGGCATGGCAAAGAAGATAATGAAGTGTTAGCCGATTTAGTTAACAGTTTAGATGCAAGTGCTGATGACTTTCAACAACAGCTATACACTGCATTAGAAGAAAAATACCCCAACTAAACACCGCATGCTAGACGGTAACGAGTTATTCGGCGCTAAAACTCATAACCACATTCTTGGCACAAATTCTGCTTAATTACTTTTAAGTAACACGCTTTACTCTGTATTAAGAGTAAAGCGTCAAGAATTTGAATAGTCGGAGATGTTTATGGAATTTATATTATTTGCCTTAGTCAGTTTAATTGTTATTGTTGGTGTCTTAGCAAGCCGTTTAAATGACAATAGCTTTCCATTCCCTTTTGATAGTAAAAATGCAGTATTTACTCCCGCAGAAAAGAACTTCCAAAACCTAGTTGAACAAGCTATGGGGACTAAATATAGAGTGATTAACCGCGTAAAATTGGCTGATATAGTGACCATTCGTAATGGTGTTTCTGATAGAGCTAGTCAAAGTGCAGTTAAGAATGCTGAAGGAAAATATCTGGATTTTGTTATTTGTGAGCGTAACACTATGAAGTTGTTAGGTGCGATTGATTTAGTGGATACACAAGGGAAAGGTTATAAAATCAAAAAAGATTGGTTTATTAGCGGTGCGCTTGAAGCGGCATCCATTCCACACCTGCGTATTAAAGTAAAAGCCAACTATACCTTAGCTGAAATCCGTGCCTGTATTAATTCTCGATTATTAGGTAATCGAGCTCCTGCACCTAAAGTACCCGGTAAGATAATTCCAGCTCCCATGGTAAAAGCTCGCTCAAGAAATACTGGCGTTTTAACACCAGCAGCAGCGCAGGCTCAATTAACACCACAATTATCGAATCAACCGTTAGCAGCATTACCCCATTAGCTTACCTATTACGCTTTAATCTAAAAAACCAGCCATTTGCTGGTTTTTTAATTATATACCCAAGCGACTTGAAACATTCGTTTTAGGAAACCTGCATCTTCAGCTAATTGGGTTATACGTATTAAAATAAAGCTTATTATCAAGCCTCATCATTCAAATTCATCACTGCATCATTTCAACCTAATTAAAACAAATCAGTCTTCTAAAGATTTTTAGCAAAAGTCAGGTTATAATTCTTTAAAATTTAAGAATAAAATAAGAAGTTAACAAAATGAAAGCAGGTATTATTGGCGCCATGGAACCAGAAGTTGCTATTTTAAAAGCAAAACTTTCAAACTGTGAAACCATTACTCATGCCGGTTACACCTTTTATCAAGGGCAAATTGATAATAACGATGTAGTCATTGTACAATCAGGTATTGGCAAGGTTGCTTCTGCACTTGCGACAGCAATATTGATAGACAAATTCCAACCCGATTATGTTGTTAATACTGGCTCAGCAGGTGGCTTCGATTCATCACTACAAGTGGGCGATATAGTTGTTAGCTCTGAAGTTAGATATCACGATGTAGATGTAACGGCTTTTGGTTACGAAATAGGTCAATTACCGGCGAATCCGGCAGCATTTATTCCTCATCCAACCTTAGTTAGCGCTGCTCAAGTTGGTATTAAACAACTAAATAATATCAATGCGATGGTTGGCCTAATTACCACGGGTGATACTTTCATGACAAAAGAAGATGATATTGCTAAAGCACGCGCCAACTTTCCAACAATGGCCGCGGTAGAAATGGAAGGCGCTGCTATTGCGCATACCTGTCACCAATTTAACATTCCTTTTGTTATCGTTCGCTCTTTATCAGATATAGCAGGTATAGAATCGCCAACGTCATTTGATGAATACTTAGAAACAGCGTCAGTTAATTCATCTCAGTTAGTGATCAATATGCTTAACGCCCTGAAGGGTCAAACACTTAATTAGTTTTGTGATTAACGGATAAAAAATAATGGCTGATTTTGTAACGCTATCACCTTTTAGTAACCAATTATTAATACTCTTATTAGTAATTGGTTCTAAGGCGACAATTAGCCACTTTATTCGTCATGAGCCATTACGTTTTTTCCAATTTTATTGCCAAAAGTTAAGTGATAAGGTTAACAAGCCACAAAATAGCTCCCAACAACAAACGATTGCTGGTTTCATTGCCATTCTAGTAACGTTACTCCCTATAACCATCATCCTGTATTTATTCGAAGCTTTCATTGAAGTTAAATTTTTATGGCAAGCTTTATTACTTTATATCGCAATGGGATCATTTGGCTTAGCACAGACAAACAAGGTGATTGCCCAAGCGTTAGTTGCTAAGCAGAATTATTTTGCTAAACAAACCCTAAAACCTTGGGTACTAAGAGAAACAGACTCTTTATCCACTTTAGGGCTAAGTAAAAGTAGCATTGAGATGCAAATCTTACGCACCTTGCAGCAAGGCTATTCGGTCGTAATTATCTTTCTTATTGCAGGGCCCTTAGCTGCATTAACCTATCGTTTGTTACTTGAAATGCACTATTGTTGGAATACAAAACTAGTCAGCAACCAATATTTTGGTCTTTATAGCAAACGTTTGGTCGGTTTACTACAGTGGTTACCAGTGAGAATTTTTGCTTTATTAATACTGTTTACTAGCATAGGAAAAAATTTCGTGCTTTTTTTTCACCTCAGCAAACAACACTTTTTCCAACTAAATAATAATATTGCCTTATTATTATTGTCCTTAAATTTAGAAATAAAACTGGGTGGTGTTGCTTTATATCACGATAAAAATCAAGGTAAGCAAAAGCTGCGTAAAATAAGCTTTAATGAGTTAGCCAGACAGCCCGAAGTTACCGATATAATTCATGCAAGCAATAAAATTAGAAGTATTATTTACCTGAGTTTGTTTTTCATTATATTTGTTGCTTGTACCTTTGAATTAGTTTTTGCTAATATATAGTCAAGTTCGGGTAAATTAACCTTTGGAAGTCGATTATGTTTGCAATTAAAAATCTCATCACCTTGGCATTTAGCCTATTTTCCGCCGTTGTATTTGCGAGTGAAACACCACAAATATCACAAAATGAATTATTAACAGCACTTAAATCACCTGACCATAATATAGTAGTGTTAGATGTGCGCTCTGCAGAAGAATTTGCGAATGGTCACCTCGTTGATGCAATTAACGTTAGCCACAACACCGTTGCAGAGAACCTTAATCAATTATCACAATATAAAAACAGTACGGTGGTCGTCCACTGTCGTTCAGGTTATCGCGCAAGCATCGCTGAGCGTATTTTAGCTAAGAATGGCTTTGAAAATCTGCGTCACCTCACCGGTGATATGAATGGTTGGCTTGATGCAAAACTACCTATTGTTAAAGAATAATCTTGCTCACTAACAACAATAGTCTATCAAGATGAATGATCTTTTATACTGGCTAGATCTATTTGGTATTGTGGTATTCGCCCTGTCAGGGGCCTTAATGGCTGGGCGGTATAAGCTTGATCCCTTTGGTGTTGTCGTCCTCGCCTCTGTGACCGCTGTTGGCGGTGGTACTATTCGTGATGTTATTTTACAAACACCTGTTTTTTGGGTTGTTCAGCCTATTTATCTTTATGTTATTTTAACCACAGCTTTACTCACTATCATTCTGGTTCGTCAGCCAAAGCGTATTCCTCAACGGTTTTTACTTATTGCTGATGCGTTAGGTTTAGCCTTATTTGCCGTATTAGGCACACAAAAATCATTAGCAATTGGCTCACCATTACCTGTTGCTATTGTCATGGGAACAATTACTGGCGTTGCGGGAGGAATGATACGTGACGTGTTATGTAATGTGATTCCGATGATTTTACAAAAAGAAATATATGCACTAGCAGCGACCCTTGGGGGCTGTTTATTTGTGCTATTTCATTCACTTGGTTGGTCAGAAAATGAAGCAACTATAACGGCTATTTCAGGCGCATTGCTGTTAAGGTTAGCAGCCATCTATTGGAAAGTATCACTGCCGGCATTTGATATTCATAAGCATGAGAACAAAGATAAATAGTTTAATTAACGTTCAAATATTGCTTTCATATCTTGATGGACTTTTTCATACCAGCCATCTTTGACACTCACCGCGGGTAAGGCTTCTATTTCAATAACACCGCTGGTTGCTGTACCTTTTGATTCATTGTAAATAGATAAAATGTTTTTAATCACCACCGGTTGTGCTTTAAGTTGTAATTTTTCTACCAACACTTTAGTGCCGGGTTCAAAATTCTCAATTTTACCTGATTGTGAGCGAGTACCCTCAGGAAAAATAATCACCTTCTTACCTTTACATGCACGAACATCTTTTAGCAATTTGATGATTGCTCTTCTATCTTTTTGATCTACCGTAATATGCCCAACTCTGTTGACAATACGGGAGATAGGCCACTTGTCCATAATACCTGTTCTGCCAACAAAACGTACGTCATTACCGATGATTTCCTCTAATACAAAAATATCAGTCATGGTTTGGTGGTTAACAATTAGGATATCAGTATCGTCATCAATAACACCTGTTAGATTAACAGTAGCTCCGGCATTTCTAACAATAGCGACACTAAAGAACCTACGTAATTTATTAAATAAATTACCATGTCTCGGGCACAAATAAAGCGCAATAGATTCAGCAGCAATAGTTAAATATACTTTGTATTTTTTGAACGTAAAAGACAACATAGGTTTTTCAAGTCTGGCAAAAACAATTGTTTAAGCTTCTATTCCCCAACCATCATTGTAACCGGAGAATTTAGTAGCCAATTGTTCAAAATCGCTTTCTTGTTTTACTATCGCTTCATGGCTAGGTTGCATATTAACAGTACAATCAACATCCCAAACATTGGGTGTTTCATCCTCATGTACACTGACTCTAACATTCGCGATATTTTGAGTAACAAAGTCAGCCATTGCTTGCGCTTGCGCCTGTTGCTCAAACAAATGAAAGAAAACCACATCGTGTGCGATGCTAAGATCAATGCCTGCTTGTTGCATTTCTACTAACACTTGGCCAGTTTCATCAGAAGGAAAGTTCATATACGCTTAATTCTCTAATTGAGTTTACGTGCTTACTTAGGCGAGTATTATAAACAGTGGAGAACACCTTGAATAGTTTTTTGATTAAATTATTGTTGGGCGAAGGTACAGGTATTATTTTGGCAAGATAATATTAATTCACTTTGAAGTGTGTAAGCCTGCTGACAACTCTCGGCCGGCGCTTTTGATACGTTTTCATCACTCGCTGTCTTTAATAAAATAGCAATGCCTGTCCCATTTACTGCCACTATACATCCTAAAGCTTGGCTATTAGTATGCAACAATAAACAATCTTTTGATGTTTCGCAGCTTGTTTTGTTATGAATTATTTTTTGTCTTGATTTATCCACTGCAGTTAGCTTTTTGGTTAAAGCATTTGTCGGTTTTATGCGAAAAAGTGCCTTTTTTCTCGCTTCTTTTACTTGTTTAAGTACCGACTCTTCGTTTAGTTTGGTTTTCAGCTGATTAGTGGCTTGTTCATTTTCCTTTAATAAATAGCCTAAGCCTAACAAAACCATTAAGAAAAACACTAATACTATCGCGGTAATCAGCAACCATTTGAACACTACTCGAATAAAGCTCACTTATATCGTTTTTCACGTTTGGGATACTGCGCCAACATTAAACTAACTGCCTGTTGAATTTTTTTATTGAGCTCAGCGCTATTGTCTTTTATGTCAATATTTAACGGGTAAGCACTTCGCCAAACAGTGCGCTTCTTCTTAGGATCAAAGAGATCTAAAACTAAACTTCCTTTTTTGATATTTAAAGATTGCTGAGTTTTTTTCCACGTACTAGCCTGAAGACATTGAGCACAAAAGCGCACAACATTATTATACTTAACATATTCCCTTGGTTTACCATTAAGAAAAAAATAAGTAACGATTATATCTGCTTTCTCAGGTTCAATATAATCAAAATTTTGCTGACTCATACTACGCTCTATCGCAATTTCAATGGCATTTCGGCGTATATCAATAAGGTTTTGACTGTCAGTAAAAGGAGAATTTCGATGGTATAAACTGTAACTTTTCACTTGAAAAAAATTAAAATCCCCATGATAAGCCACACCGACATCGGGAATGCTTGAACAAGCATTGAGCAACAAAAATGCTAGGGTTATGGCCAGTACTTTACGCATAAAATGTAAAAACATTAAAAAGAACTTACCTTAGACTAGCAAGTTCTTTATTAACAATAAAGACAAGTAGATATAGCTTACATTAACGTATCGTAGTTAATGTCAGTAAAAATCATTACTTTGCCACCAAATTCTTTAGCAAAAGCTTTCGCATCACTTTCTTTGCTAAAACTGACTAGGGTTTCCCCCATAGCACCCATTTTTTCAGAGCCTACAACATACCACGCTGCTTTCGCATCAATAAAATACTTATCATCGATACTCTCACTACCCCAAGGCATTTTACTCATATCGTGTACGAGTAATTGAGCAACATTGCGAGTATTTTCAGGATCCAAATAGTAGCTAAACAGGTCACGTGTTGAGCAAAACTTTAACACATGATCTCCCGTTTCTTTACGAAAGACCTCACCTTTAGGACCATCAAAACGTGTAATTAGCATGCCACACAAATGACATTCATCTGAAGATTCCATTGCAACCGCTTGATGCAATATTTGCTGTTGTTCTGCTTTATCAGAGCACGACATTAACGACGTAAATACGATAGCCAATGTAGTAATGTATGCTAATAATTTATAAGGTTTCATCGTAGATATTCCCACTAAGTGAATTAAAGTGTTTTCTTCTTAAAAATAAAAATGGCTAAGGTTAACGGTAAAACTACCCAAGCAAGCAAGGCTGAAATTAACTGTCCTTGCGATAAACTCGCGTTAATGGCAACGGCTAATGCGCCATTGACATCACTGCTGTCTAGCCCTGCAAGGTTAACCAACCGGAAAATGTCTGTTGGATTTAGCATCATCAACTGCGTTAAACCTTGTTGAGTAATACCGTCTTCTACACCAACCAATAAAGCAAGTAATGCTAAATCAAATGCGAGTGCAAACAAAAACCAGGTGATCAATGCAAAACCTGCCGCTTTCGACTTTTCACTCACAGACAAACTAATTAAATAGGAAATAGCAGTAAAGCTTAATCCCAATAATATCGCACTGATAATAAACAAGCCAAAAACACTAAAAATATCGGTATTGCCCAACTGGAAATATAACAACACTGCCGATGCACCAAAACCAAGTAATGTCGCAAGAGCAATAATGCCACCTTGTCCAATGAATTTACCCAATAATAATTGGCTTTTACTGATGGGGTAAGTAAGCAGTAATAACAAAGTACCGCTTTCTTGCTCACCTACAAAGCTGTCATAACTGAGCAATAACGCAATTAACGGGATAAGAAAAACTGCTAAACTGGCTAAACTAGCGACGGTGGTAGACAGTGAGGTAACACCAACGGCCCCTGATGCCGCCGCGCCAAAATAAGTTAACCCCACTGATAACGAAGCAAATATAAGGGTAATTGAGACTAACCAGCGATTTCTTAATCCGTCATGAAACTCTTTATTAGCCACCGTTAAAATTTGTCTCATTAGCCCTGCCCTCCCTGAGTTATTTTTTGTGACATTAGTTCATGCTGCTCGAGGAAATGTTCATACACTTGTTCTAAGTTTGCTGACTCAACCTGTATATCATTCAGCCCTTCTAAACTCAGTAGTTGTTTTAATACGGTAAGTTTTTCTTTCTCAGGAACCATTAAGGTATGTTGGCAAGTTTTTGTTAAAAAGACCTTTAATTTTGAATCTTGGGCTACTACGCCATTTAAGCCAGAAGGTTTAATAACAACAGGTAAAGCGGCTTGTTGGCGTAACTCGCTTAATGTGCCCATCGCTAATAACTCTCCGGCAGATAAAATCATTGCGCGGTCAATATGTTGTTCTACCCCAGGTAACACATGAGAACACAAAATAACACTTGAGCCATTAGACTTAAGTTGATCTACCGTTTTATAAAAATCTCTTGTTGCAATAGGATCAAGACCGACTGTTGGCTCATCAAGTAATAATAATTTAGGTTCGCCAATAAATGCTTGTGCTAAACCAAGGCGCTGACGCATGCCTTTTGAATAAGTCTTCACTTGGCGCTTCATCGCATAGGTTATACCAACTTGCTCTAATAAATCTATTGCCTGCTTTTTATTAAACCCTTTTAATTTGGCAAAATATGTTAACACCTCTAAACCCGTTAATTGCTCATAAAAACTCACATTTTCAGGTAAATAGCCTACTTTACTTCGGCAATGCCAAGCTTCTTTAGAATCAGGAGCCATGCCCATGACTTCGACTTTACCTTTACTGGGTGAAATAACCCCAAGAATTAACTTCATCATGGTGGTTTTGCCTGCCCCATTATGGCCAAACAAACCCAATACTTCGCCTTCATTTAATGACATAGTCATTGAGCTTAAAACATCTAACTTACCATACGTTTTACCCGCCTCAACGAGCGAGACTACTGGGCTGTTCATAGTTTTTCTTCCTGCAAAGACTCTGCCTTTGGGTAACTAGCTAACGATAATTGTTTTTCACTAGCCTTATTTTGAGTGAAGTGAGGTGCCATTAACGGATGACTATCTTTAACTCCAGGCGGCTTCAATACCGGAAACTGCTTTTGTACCCAACGTAAAATTAAAATAGCAGGGCTATCCATGATCATTTTCATTTCAGGATACTGCCACACTAATTTATCAATACCGTCATTAGGTTCAAAAATAGCATCGCCGATACCATCATTATTCATATCCCAACCTAAATAATTGCTCCAATAATTACCGCGCCCATCCTTACTCCACTCTTGTTTTTTGTTAGAAACATATTTCACTTGAGTGGGGTTATTAATAAAGCTATTGCCGTAAATTTTAATATTTTCAGAGCCGGCGGTTAAATGGATGCCAATCTCGGCAGTATCAACGATGTTGTTTTCCAATGTATTATAGCCAGAATTATACACAAACAAGCCTTTACCATCGCGACCTAAAACCTTGTTTTCTGCTTTAGTCCAAACGTTCTTGATATAATTATTCGTAAAGGTTGATTCCGTAATAAAATTTAACAAAAAGCCATAATCTTCACTGTCGTTAGTTTTATTGCCCGTAATGGTTAATCTTCTTGAGCTCATCAATGCATAACCTGCCCGAGTGCTATAAGCCGTATTATCTTTTACGGTATTATCGTAAGAGTACATATAGTGAATACCATAACGTAAATGATGCATGGTATTGGCTTCTATTAAATTATTTTGACTGGAAATGACATAAATGCCATCACGAACTTTATGGGTTTCATTATTAAAAACATGACTATGAGTGACGTTGGCTATTTGAATGCCATTACCTCTATCTGCAGAGCGTAATGTCAGGTTTCCCTCAACTTTATTATTGAATATTTTTGCCTTAGTGACATGATTTAACCAAATGCCAAAGCCATCTCCTGATAAGGTGTTATTTTCTATCACCAAGCCCACGGCTCTTTCATTGTTAATTTTTTCATTAGAATAAATACCCGAACTTTGCTCTGTGAGATCATCGCCCCAATTGATTATATTAAGGTTACTAACAGTGATATGAGAATTTTTTAACGTGAGCGCATGACCACTACCTTGGGCATCAATAATAGTACCTTTTTCGCCGCGTAAGGTGATTTGCTTAGTTATAATAAAGTTTCCTAAATACCGACCTGAACTTAACGTTAGGGTGTCACCGTCTTGACTGGCATCAAGAATTTTTTGCAAGTTATCTGTGGTTACAACCGTAATTTTTTCCGCAAATAAAGAATGACTAAAACCACACAAAAAAGCGATGAGTATTAATAATAAATATTGTTGATTTTTTTTGAGTGACAAGGAAATTTCATCGCGGATTTTTAACATAGGAACAGCATAACATTTTAAACTATTTATCTATTGATCTTAATTAAATAAGTTAATAAAAATCATTTACAACAACCTAATACTGCCGATAGTATTGGGCATTAAAAGACAATGATAGTTAAAACGTAAAACGTTAAGGAAGATAAGTAAAATAAGTAAAAGGGCATATAACATACTCACTAATTGGTAAATATAAATGAATGAAGAACTTGAAAATGCTATTGCAGCTCACACAGCTTGGCTAAAGAACATTAAAACAGCTGTTTTAGTATCCTCTACGATGAGTAATAAAAATTCAGACCCAAATCGTAATATAAGAATGATTGAAAAAATCGAATCGGATCATCAATGTGCCTTTGGAAAATGGTTATATGGAACAAGTGAGGCTGAAACTAACAACAATATTTACTATAAGAAAGTGGTCGACTTGCATGCTCAATTTCATCTGCAAGCGGCAAACATCTTATCGCTAGCCTTTGAAGGCGATAAATCTCAAGCTAAAACACTGGTCACTGATGATTCTAAATTTGTTCAGTGCTCAGAACAGTTGATAGAAACCTTAGAAGAATGGAAAGCTACGTTATAAAAAAGCTCAATATTTTTTAATATTGAGCTTTTAGGTTTTTACACTTTGCTATTTAAAAAGCGACTCTAATTAAAAAATTACGCTTCAACAAACATACGACCACGCATTTCCATATGAAGCGCATGGCAGAACCAGTTACAGTAATACCACTGTACGCCCGGCTTGTTGGCAGTAAAAGTAATTGACGCCGTTTGTTGTGGGCCAATTTCCATTTGTACACCATGGTTAGTCATACAAAAACCATGAGTAACATCTTCTACTTGATCAAGGTTGGTTACGATAACCGTTACTTCATCACCTAGTTTGACGTTAAATGACTCCATACCATAGGTTGGTGCAACTGAAGTCATGTAAACACGTACTTTTTTGCCATCACGAATTACTTTGTTATCTCTCATGGTATCAACACCATCACGTTTAGCAATTGCTAACGTTTCAGCAAACATTGAATCATCACGAGTCCAAACTTTGTTAGGTTTCACTTTACTACGATGAACCATAATACAATCATGTGGTTCCGCAAATGTTGGTCCATCATGAACAAGTTTCATTTCTTCACCAGAAATATCAACTAATTGATCATTTTCTGGTTTAAGTGGCCCAGTAGGTAAGAATCTATCTTTAGAGAACTTACATAAAACAACTAACCATTTACCGTCAGCATCACGTGATTCACCCTGTGATGTATGGTTATGCCCTGGTTGGTAGTGCACATCTAGTTTTTGACGTAAGTAATTAACTTTTTCGCCATTGTACGATTTAATGGCATCTTCAACATTCCATTTAGCCACTTGGCTATCTAAAAATAATGTAGTGTAAGCATTACCGCGACCATCAAAAGCCGTATGAAGTGGACCTAAACCTAATTCTGGCTCTGCTACTACTGTGTCACGAGGCTTAATTTTATTGGCAAATAAGTCATCTAATTTAGCAATAGAAATAACAGTTACTGTTGGTGATAATTTACCATTTGCCATAAAGTATTTACCTTCTGGCGACGTATTTAAACCATGAGGTGATTTTGGCACTGGAATATAACGGGTTAGATCAGAACCTTTACGACCGTCTAAAACAGGTACATCACTGCCGTTATAGGTTTTGAATTTTCCTGCTTTAACTGCGGCCTCACAAGCAGCAAGACTGAAAATAACAACATGATCACGCTCTGCGCTAATCATATCCCCTAAGTTCATTCCCATTTCTGAATTGTAACAAGTTGACGCAAAGTATTTGCCATCAAAATCTGCATCAGTGTTATCTAAGTTACCATCCACCATCACTTGGAAAGCCATTTCCATGGTTTCTGCATTAATCACATTGTATAAAGAACGATAAGTAGTGACATCTCTCATGCCACCTTTTCCATCGTTATTCATTGGAATTTCAAACTCACCATTACAAACAACATATTTAGTGTAAGGCGCTTTTTGTACACGTAAACCATGAACTGCTTGTACATTCGGTATGGTAAGCATTTTATCAGTTTTCATGATGTCACAACGAATACGAGCAACACGAGAGTTCGCTTTATCATTAATAAAAACATATTTACCGTTGTATTGACCATCGGTCATACTCATATGAGGGTGATGAGAATCACCCATCATCAGATCAGCACTGTCACCTTTAACGCGTTTTGACTCTTCAGTTAAACCCCAACCTGTTGCTGAATCGGTATTAAATACCGGAATACGCATTAATTCACGCATTGATGGGATCCCCAAAATACGCACTTCACCAGAATGTCCACCTGACCAGAAGCCATAATACTCATCTAGTTCACCTGGATGAACAACCGGACTATTAGCATATTCTTTTTGATTTGCCTGTGCCGTTGAGGCAAACATCGCTGCTGTCATTGGGGCAGCAACTGCTCCAGCACCAATGAGTGCTGTTGTACCAAAAAACTTACGGCGGTCTGCACTTTCTAGTGCGACTTCATTATTTTTTTGCTCTTCGTTACTCATTGTCTTTCTCCATTTTCTCTTTTTATAATAAGAATTTATTGTTTTTAACTAAAATTTATGCGACTTCTTTTATCTGTATTTCTGTTTCTTTGTACTTAGCTTTCTTACGTGCCAACTTTTTAAGCGGAGGGCACTTTTCTTCATTAAAATAAGTTACTTGGCAATCAAGACAGTAATGGCACTCTCGCATATTAATAACACCGTCAGGATCTATCGCTTGAATTTCACATTCTTTAGCGCAGGTTTTACAAGGCTGGCCACATTCTGGACGACGGCGTAACCAACTAAATAAACGAATACTATTACTGGTTGATAATGCGGCGCCTAATGGGCATAAATAACGGCAGAAAAACTTACGGTTAACAATATTGATAATCAGTAATAACGAAGCGTATAAAACAAAAGGCCATTCACGATCGAATTTAAGCAAAAATGTTGTTTTAAAGGGTTCAACTTCAGCAAACTGCTCAGCAAGGGATAACGATTCCATTGATAAGCCAAATAAGCCCAATAAAATTAAATATTTAATTGCCCATAAGCGTTCATGTACTGCCCAGGGCAATTCAAATTGTGGAATTTTGATATAACGAGCAAAAATATTCATTAGCTCTTGCAATGCACCAAACGGACACAACCAACCACAATAAACAGCGCGACCCCATAAAATCATCGTTACTGCAGCAGCCCCCCATAAAATAAAAATCACTGGGTCAAGTAAGAATAAATCCCAAGAAAACTCAGACATAAAGGCTTGTAAGAAGGTAAATACGTTGACTACTGACAACTGCCCCCCCCATGACCAACCGATGAAGACTACAGTGACAATTAAAAATGCATGACGGAAATTATGCATAAACGTTGGGTGACGAACTAAAATATCCTGAAAGAATAAACTCATCACAACCAAAACAAGCAGAATAATCAAAATGATCACTTCAGTATTTTTTTCTTTCCACACTTGCTGCGCTAAGCTTAATTCAGGCTCAGGAAAAATAAGGGCTGGGCGGTCTACATATTCATCTAATGTGTGATAATCCGCTTTAAAACTGGTGAATATACTTTCGAGTGGCCCTGTTTGACGACGAACTAATAACTCAAGCTGCCAATCTGAAGCCGGGTTAAATTCATGATGGGCTCTTACAATAAAAATAGAACGTTCAGTAAATTTTGGTGCGCCATCAATATAAATATCGGGTAAGCGACTGTGATCTAAATCTCTAAAAGCAAAGGCATTACTGTTTTGTAATATTTGAATTCTGTCAAAAATAGCCCCTCGCACATAGCCCGAACCTTTAAACGAGTAACCTGTGCCCATGAACACCATCGCATGCTCGCCCGGTTTTAACGTAGACGTCAAATAATCGTATTCATTGTCACCTAATAAGTTACGGCCTATCGTAGGAATATCAACTTGTGCAAAATAAACTTCAGCAAACATATCCTGCTTTTGCTCAGCCGTCGCTTCACCTACATGTTCAGCTTCCGTTCCAACAAACGCTTCATCAACTATTTTTCTATTCAGGTATAATTTTCGAATAGCCCCATTACCCGTGAGCATAGTCCAGTCGGATTTTTCGAATATATCGGGATAAATTGTGCCCATTGGCTGAATGGGTTCTTGACTGGTACTAATGATACCAAGTGAACGTGCCGCTATTTTAGCCGCTTTAACAACAGCAACATTCATGACCATTACCGTAACGGTAGCACCAGATAAGCCATCAAGATGTATTGTGCCTTCCGTTTGGTTTCCGCCTACTTTTAATCTGGATTCAACGCTCAAACCTGTATATTGATCTGCAAAGGCATGTAATTTACTTTCCGGAATGCCCGCTAAAATAATAGGCTCATGATGTTCAAGTACCTTAGCACCTAGATAACGACCTTCGGTATCAATCGCCACTAACATATTTACCGGCTCACCTGAGTAAGCTGGGATTTTTGCTAAATCATTGGTTTCAAATGCATACCCAATGACTTCATCTGCCTTTCCTTCTTTATCACCATAAATTGTCCATAGTAATGGTGCACCTTCGTTGGCAGCCACTTTTTCAGAGATACGCGTTTGCTTTGAAAAAATATCTTTAATAAGCGGAATAGGATCTTTAGGTGGGCTAACAAATAGGGCTTGAGCGGGGAAAGTAAATACGATTAAAAGCAGGCAAATAATGCTGAACAGGCTACGGAGATTTTTTACGGGAAATAAAAACATCAAGCATCCACTTATTAAAAAATAATAGTGAGGGACACAAATCACCCACTGCGACAATATGTCACAGTGTACGCCTATGCTCAGTGATGAACATGATATAGATCAAGAACAAGAAAATAAAAAAACCAATAAAAACAAAAACATATACCCATAATTTTTTTATGGGTATAACTTTCGGTGGGATGACTTTTTTGTAAAGTACAGCAAAAACATCAACTAAAGTGTCTATTTAACCTCAGCTCGGGATAAAAATTGAACTAATTGCCTGTTCCACGATCCGATCTTTCGACCAAGAAAAAACAGAAAGATAACGAACAGGCATGAATA
>JAWUXK010000109.1:0-48682 GCA_034111385.1 Colwellia sp.
GCCTAAATTAACCACAGCAGATCAACCAAACAGACAAATTGCAGAGAATGCAACTAACCTGCTCATCGCACAAATGCGCAAACGACAAAGTAAAGGCATTATCACCCAATATGTTCCTCAGCTCGTAGTAAGAGGTTCAACGAAAAAATAGGAATGTAAAGGCTAATACAAAGATCGTGCGGTAATAATTTACGACGCAATGCGGCGGATTAGGGTTGAATTACAACCATATATTTACAATAGTTCTAAGGAAAAATTATGCAAATTGTTATTTTTGAAAATGCGCAACAGGTTGCTGAAAATGCTGCTCAATGGGTTGAAAAATTAATCAACAAGAAATCAGATGCGGTATTAGGTCTTGCTACAGGTAGTACTCCCATAAGCCTCTATAAGCAGTTAGTAAAAAAACATCAAGCCGATGAACTAAGCTTTGCCAACACAACGAGCTTTAATTTAGATGAATATCTTGGTATTGATGAAAACAATGCACAGAGCTATCGCCATTTCATGAACCAAAATTTATTCGACCATGTAGACATTGATAAAAGCAAAACTTTTTTACCTACTTGTAACCAAGGAGAAAACCCAAGAGTACAAGGCTTAGCTTATGAGGAAAAAATTAAGCAAGCTGGAGGTATAGACCTACAAATTTTAGGCATTGGCGCTAATGGCCATATAGGTTTTAACGAGCCAACATCAAGCTTAGGTTCTCGCACTCGTATTAAAACGCTCACTCAACAAACTCTTAACGATAACAGTCGATTATTTGCCGACGATGAGTTTCAACCCACACTTGCAATGACCATGGGCATAGCCACTATTCTTGACGCTAGGTATGTTTTACTAATGGCAACAGGCGAAAATAAAGCGAGCGCCGTTAAAAGTATGATTAAAGGTCCTTTATCTGCAGTATGCCCAGCGTCTGCATTACAATTACATGAAAATACGATAGTTTTGTTAGATAAAACAGCGGCAAGTGAATTAGAAGATCAAGAATATTATTTATGGGCGAACAAACAAAACCTTAAGGTTAATCAAAAGTTTGGCTTATTCCATAACTATTAGTTATTCATATTCGCTTTTCATCAAGCCACCATTGCCCTCACCTTTTCCGCCTAAATACGGCCACCCAATTTTACAATACCTTGATAATATTGCGTGGCTATATCATAAATGATTAAACCTAAAACAGTTTTTCCTAGTGCTGACTTAGCCAATGACATTAACTAATATTGCAAAACCTTCTACATTGTTACGCTACAAATTAACTAAAGAAAAGTTGTAGAGATTGTATTATTTGACATACCTTTTACTGGTATTGTTAAGTAAGGTTATATCTGTAAAAATAACAAACAAAAATAGACCATTATTTTTCTAGTTGACTGACCTCAAGGCTTGCAGACTTCAGTCCTCTTTAACAATGATTTTCAATCTTGTTTACTCTTTTTATAAATATAATACGAACCAAATATCAGCACAGATAATGGAATGATAAAAGCTAACTCTTCCATTTTTAACCTCTTTCCTCTTAAATATTTAATTTCCAGTATAGTCATAAAAACTAATTAATGAAACGTCCGCTGTGTGAAATTAGGGTAAGCTCAATGATCCTAAAACTTCACCTAAGCGCACTTTGTCGATCTCTATGGTCCTCAAAAACCATAAAATCACGACCACAAAGAGCAGAGTCACAAAAGTAAACCTAGTTTATCTATGATTATTGGCTTTTATTTGGCTGATGAAATACTCTTTTAAAAAGGTAAGCAATAATCTTAGTTTTTTAGAGTTAGCTGTGCCAGGCGGAAATACACCATAAACATTTATATCGCTAAGAGTGTATTCATCAAGAACTGTTTCTAAGCTGCCCGCTTTGATTTTTGGCCAAGCATCGTAAGTTGGAATACGGGCTAAGCCATGCCCAGCTTCAACAAATGCGGTACGTGCAGCGGCATTATTAGTACTAATACTTCCTTTCGTGGCAATACTGAATGATCGACTGCCTTTCTTTAGGGTCAATACTGCTGAAGTCAGTTTGTAAATTACCCATTGGTGCTCAGCTAAATCCATAGGTTTAGTTGGCCGTCCATATTGAAGAAAGTATTCAGGCGCACCGCAAAGGCAGGTTTTTAGAGTAGCCAATTTACTTGCTTGCAAACCCGAATCAGGTAGTGGGGCACCGCGGATCGCTAAATCTATTCCTTCTTTCATTATGTTCACAACTTCATCAGTCAGCATGACATCAAGCTCAATTTTAGGATAAATTCTCTTAAACTCATTAAGGGCAGGCACTACCGTCTGCAAGCCAACATTTACTGGGCAAGTAATTTTAAGTAAACCGATAGGCTCATTTTTATAATTTTCAATCTGTTGATTAGCGGCACTCGCTTGCTCTGCAATAACACTACAGCGCTCATAATAGGCTTGACCAGCTTCAGTGAGGTTAATAGAACGCGTAGATCGGTTAAGCAGTTTAACATCGAGCTGAGCTTCAAGTTTTTTCAAGTGGTAGCTGACAACCGCTCGAGATAGTCCTATATGTTTCGCTGCGGCGCTCAAGCTTCCTTGCTCGATTACTTGAGCAAAAACAACCATACTCTTGAGCTGTTCAAATGAAACATCCATAAACCATCCTGATAAGTAAAAACATAGGCCTAACAACATTGTATCAAGTATTGATACAATGTTGTTAGTTTTTCTACATTGTTCACTTGTACATATAGGCATATACTCCTTGCATAGAAAATAAAAAAGCACTCAAACACACTTATATTGATAAATGGATGAATGATAATGACTAAAAAATTATTGATGGTACTTACTTCACACGATGAGCTTGGTAACACAGGCCAAAAAACAGGTTTTTGGGTTGAAGAATTTGCTGCTCCTTATTACGCATTTATTGATGCGGGTGTCGAAGTAACATTAGCTACACCAAAAGGAGGACAAGCACCTATTGATCCATCAAGCACACTTGAAGATTTCCAAACTGCCGCTACTGAACGTTATGACAGTGATGCTACAGCACAAACTAAAATAGCTACTACAGTACTGTTATCTTCACTTAACGAAAGTGATTTTGATGGCGTGTTTTATCCGGGTGGTCATGGTCCATTATGGGATCTTACTGATAATACCGACTCAATCTCTTTGATTGAAAGCTTTCTTAATGCAGGTAAAGCCGTTGCGACAGTTTGTCATGCTAGTTCAGCGTTATTAAATGTAAAAAAAACCTCAGGCGACTTTGCTGTAAAAGGTAAAGCAGTAACGGCTTTTACTAACAGTGAGGAAGAAGCTGTGAAATTAACAGAAGTAGTACCTTTTCTAGTCGAGGATGAATTAATTAAGCGTGGTGCCGAATATCAAAAAGCAGAAGATTGGCATGCCTTTGCAATACAAGACGGTCTTATTATTACGGGCCAAAACCCAGCAAGTTCAGCATTAGCTGCTGAAAAATTACTGGCTCATCTTTCAGCTTAAATTAGTTCGATAAGTTAACCCGTTTAGCTAGGCAGTTAAGTCATTAGTTGAAAAAAATACAGTTCTAAATATGTTAAATTTTAATTTTCAAAACCCTCCAAAGATTAATTTTGGCGAGAACAAATTAACAATACCAGCTACGGGTTCTGAAAGTAGTGGTAACTCTGTAGTGACAAGAAATGGTAATAAACTACCTTTTAACAGTCCTTTGGTTCGTCCATTATTTGTGGTATTAGACCCAAGTGTGACCTTATCATTACCAGATCGTCAAATCAGTAATGGCGTAGTTGATGCCTTTATTCATACCATCGAGCAGTATTAAACTTACAGCGTAAATGGCAAAGTGCAAGACCGTTTCAGTGAAGGTTTATTACAAACTTTGATTGAAGAAGGACCTAAAGCTTTATTACCTGCCACTAAAGAAAACTTAGCAGTTCGAGCCAATATTATGTGGTCGGAAACAATAGCATTAAATGGTCTATTCGGAGCAGGGGTTCCACAAGATTGGTCAACTCATATGATAGGTCATGAACTTACTGGTGCTTTTGGTATTGATCACGCACGTACTTTAACTATTGTATTACCTGCGGTAATGAAAGTTCGTAAAAAGCAAAAAAGTGAAAAATCACTCCAATATGCAGCACACGTTTGGCAGATAACTGAAGGTGATGAGAACGCGCGTATTGATCAAGCTATTCATCTAACTGAAGAGCTCTTCGAAATGATGAAAGTACCAACACGTTTATCTGACGTAGATCTTGGTAGTAAAAATATCGATTTACTAATTGCACGATTAGAGCAACACGGTATGACGGCATTGGGCGTAAATGACGATATTACCTTAGAAATAAGTCGTGAGATTTTGACTCAGGCATTGTAATCCAAAGACAGGCATAAAAAGTCATTTTTGTTGGTTATTGTTTACTGCTAGTCATACTTGTAATAGAAAAATCAACCTGTTTTTGTAATATATCCAATGACTCTAATACTTTACTTTTTAGTATCAACAGTTCTTTTGAAAGCAGGAATGCTGATTCTTTATTGCCCTCGATATAGAGTTGAATAATTTCATGACCTGTATTATGAACATCGATATGAATGGCTTCTAATTCTTGAAATGCTTCTAAGTGGCCAAACTGTTTTTTACCCTGATTGTTATACCAGTTACCTAGTCGGCATTCATTATGATTGGTGAGCTCATCAAGCTCGAACCTAAGTGTATGACCATTTAAAACATGAAATATTTCTTCAACCCACTTAATATGATCATTTTTTGCCATCACTAAGGGCAGATTTCTTATTTCCCATTTAGAACCTGACAAGATAGACCATGATTCATCAGGCATGTAGTGTTGCATCCAATGGGGTAGTTCATCTGCAGGCATGGGTCTAGCAATACCATAACCTTGAGCGCATTCACAACCTATGCGCATCAGCAAAACACCATGCTCTGCGGTTTCAACACCCTCAGCGATTACATCCCTGTTGAAAGCCTTTGCTAAACCAATAATGCCTTCAATTATCGCCAAATCATCATCGTCTTCTAACATATTCCGTACAAAGCTTTGATCAATTTTAATGGTATTAGCAGAAAGGTTTCTCAAATGGGTTAAAGAAGAATACCCCGTACCAAAGTCGTCTAAAGCAACAGTCACACCTATTTTATCTTGGCAGCTTTGTATGATGCCGCTGATAATATTCAGATCACCGAGGGCACTGCTTTCTAATATTTCTAGCTGCAAGCTTTGTGAATCTACATCAGGATGTTTATGCAATGATTCATTAAGTTGGTCAAAGAAAACAGGTGATTCCAAATGATGAGAAGATATATTAATACTTACTTCAAGCTTAATATCTTGTTGTAGCCAATTATTCATTTGTTTCAATGCTTGATTAATGACCCAACCGCCAATTTGAATTTCTAAATCAGTACCGTTTATAAGTGGTAGAAAATCTAGCGGTGGGATCAAGCCCTTTTTAGGATGTATCCAACGAATTAATGCTTCAGCACCAAAGACTCTGCCTGTTTTCATGTTCACTTTAGGCTGATAGTACAGTTGAAACTCTTTATTCACTAAAGCTTGTTTAATCTCTTGCAGCTTAGATTGTTGGTGAACAAGTTGTTGGTCATGAGCAGTATTGAATAACTGTTGCTGATTTTTACCAGCCTGTTTAGCTTGATACATTGCCTGATCTGCATGGCGTAATAATGTATCCAAGTCGGTGTTGTCAAGGGGAAAAATGGTAGTGCCGATCGATGCGCTGATCTTATGCGGGTAATCATCAATAATACACGGTTGCGCCAAGGCACTACGAATCCGATTTAGTAGTTGCTCACATTGAGCATAGGATTCAAGATTGCCCAATAAAAAAGCAAATTCATCACCGCCTTGGCGTGAAACAGTGTCTTCTTCTCTGATCGTTTTTTTAATACGGCCCGCCACCTCAATTAATAATTGATCGCCAACATCATGACCAAAGTTATCATTGACGGGTTTGAAATTATCTAAATCGAGGAAACAGATCGCAACCATCTTATTAGTGCGTTTACTTTGTGCCACTGCTTGGTTAAATCGATCTGCAAATAACTCCCTATTAGGTAATTGAGTGAGCCCATCATAATGTGCCATAAAATTGAGTTTTTCTTCGGCTGATTTTTGAGCGGTTATGTCTTGTATGGTCCCCCTCATTTTTATGCGTGTTCCACTTGAGTCAAACTCTACTGTTCCCTTAGTGCGCATCCATCGCTCATCTCCTTCAATGTCTGTCATTCGATATTCGACATCTATGTATTTGCTTTTGGAAACATGGCAATTAATAACCTTATTGACATGAATATAATCTTCAGGAATGATGGCTTTGAGAACATCATCCCAAGCCTGATTTTCAGTTGATCTAGGGAATTTTAGCTGTTGAAATATATTATCAGAGCAAAAACTTTCATTAGTTATAAAGTTGTATTCCCACGTACCCACATCACCAGATTCTTGACTCAAGCGTAATCTTGCTTCACTTTCTCGAAGCAATGCTTCAGCATACTTTCGTTCGCCATCTAACAGAGCCTTTGCACATAGGTCAGAAATAGACCGAGCAAAATCCTGTGCTTCTCTTGTCCATATTCTTTTAGCGCCAATATGTTCATGACAGTTAATACCCACAACCTTACCCCTGACACGAATAGGCGTATCTAGCATAGATGTTATGCCAAGCGGTATTAAATAACCTTCTCTAAACTCTTGTAACGAAGGGTGATGTTGAGCATCATCTGCGACGATAATTCCGTTATCATTTAATGCTTCGAAATAATGTGGGTAGTCTACTGTTTGAAGTGTGGGTAATTCAGTTTCTAATTTACCATGACTGTAGAGGCTCTGACAGATAAAGGCAGTTCTATCTTCATTAAAAAGCCAAACACTAACACGAGAAACCTCTAGTTGCTGGGCATCGGCAACAATAATTTGAGTGAATGCATCATTCTGATCAAGGAAGTTTTCTTTGCTTAAATTTAAAAGCACGCGTTGATTTTGTAAAACCTGTTCTTGATTTTGATGTAATGCAGCGGCGGTTTGTTCACGTTCAACAGCCGATTTAACTAGCTCTATTTCAATAGCGGCCCTAGCGGCAAGACTTGTGAATAGACCTTCTGTAGTTTTGTAATTAGGCATAGGTTTGTCATCAAGCATTGATAACAGGCCGATTGTTTTTCCTGTGCGGTCTTTAAGTGCAACTCCGACATAACTGTCAGCCTCCATGTCAACCAGCATAAGATCCTCAGGAAACAATTGTTGGATATCATGAGGCCAAAAATCGACTGTATCATCGTCATTGATCACGTTAGCGCAGGGTGTTCCTATTAAGGAGTAGCTGAAATTCTCTGCAAACTTATCATTTGCCCAAATGGCAATAACGTCCGCTTGAGCATTATTCTCTTCGTTGATAGTGGCTACAAAGGCATAACGTACATCATGTAATAGTGCCAGTTGACGTACTATAGTTCTGAAAATATCACTTTCTTCTGCCGATGTACCTGTTTCTGCTAAGGTTTGTAACACCAATTCATTACGTTTTTGGTCGGTAATGTTTCTAAGCATACCTATCATGCGATTAGGCTTGTTATTTTCATCCCATTCAATATTTTGTCCTACTGAACTCAACCATTGCCAATTACCCTTGGCATTTTTTATCCGATATTGTGCAGTGGTTGGCCCGCCAGTTTCGAGGCATTCGTCAAAAAAGCTTAAGACACCCGCTTTATCGTCTGGGTGAATATTTCTTTGCCAGAGATCTAGATCGAATTTCAGATGTGTAAGCGGGAGATCCATTAACGTTGAAAATTCATTACTTACCTCAACATCCCCCGTTTGCAAGTTGACATCAAACCAACTTTGTTGAGCACTAACCATGGCATGGTTAAGACGTTCCTCACTGAGTCGAAGACTGGATATTTGACGAAGAATTGTTTCCTCCTGTTCTTTGTTCATTGTTTCAAGCCGTGATGTCGCTACGCGATAGAGTGGGTAACCAAATAACAAAAACAATAGCGCTATGACAAGCGAGCGATAAACTTGTTTTTTTAGCAGTGCTTGTATATGTGAAATTGACAGATCCGCTACGGCGATATAAAACGTACCATCCTCTGAATAAGAAGGGATAAATACACTTCGAAATGTTCCCCATTGATCGGTGTATTCAAGATAAGTTTTTTTCTTGTTCTTAAAAATATCTATAACACGAAGATCGACATCGTTGTAATGATCAAAATAAAAACTCAACTTTTCACCTGATTCACGTTCTTCAGGTGTTGCACTGGACGAGGTGAAAAAAACTTTTTCATCACGCAAAATAAGGGTGTAGAGATAAATGATATCTCTTTGATCTGTGAAAGCTGACAGCGCTAAAAGATTATTATAACTATGCTCCGCTGTTAAGCTATCAGCTTGCATGCCATTATAATGGAGTGTTGTTGGCAGTATTAATTGAGCTGACAGCGCAGCATCTTCGAGTTGCGTATCAAGCTGCTGGTATAGGACCTCTTTTTCGTGAAGAGCGCTGAAATAAGTAAATCCGATCACCCAAAAAACATACAACAATGCGACGATAAGAATTTTATTTTTATGTGGGATAACTACCTGCTTCATTTATAAGTATATGTTCTTCATTTGATATGTTTTTAATGATAGAGCATAACTATTCTAATGACAATTATTAGCCAAATACCTCTAAGATAAAGGGGTCAACAAATTTTGGACAACTCTTTAAGGTGTACATCACATCATTACACTATGCTCCGGTAACGTGTAATAGGACACTAGGGATCATTAAGACGGCGTTTCTGCTAATAGTGTTTACGAAGAACTAGGGATATGTTTTAGGAAATTAAGTCGTTGGCGTGATGAGTTTAGTTTGAAAGGTAATGATGCTAAAAAAGTTAAAACGACCAGATATCATAATACCTAAATTCTGTCGTTTTGAAGGATTTTCCAAGGTATTAGCATTAATATCAGCAAAACCTTCAACAAAGGGAAAATATATTTATCGGTAAAGATCAGCTTTAAATGAGACTAACTCGTATGACGAGTTTATAAAAAAGTAGACTGAAGCAACGATTTTATTCGGAAAGTATTATGAAGAGTCTAAAACGAGAAAGGGCTGCACAATGTGCAGCCCTTTGAATGTGGCGGTGAGATAGAGATTTGAACTCTAGAAGGGCTACAAACCCTTGCCGGTTTTCAAGACCGGTGCTTTCGACCACTCAGCCATCTCACCAATTGCTTAAAACAAAAAGTACTTGCTTTAAGCGGAGCGAATATTAAATACTGGGCGGTTATTTGTAAAGAACTAATTGAAAAAAATATAAATAAAATGAAATATGTATGTTAATTACTCACATACCGTATAAATAAGCTTTAAGTAAGAAGATATAAATCTAAATCAATTTTATTAGGACATCAGTTCGACTTTAAACTGACCATTATGCATTTAAATTGTTTTTTAAGATGCTGCCACTTTAGTGCCCTTTCTTCATGACTTAAATTTTTATATTTTAATTGCTCAAAGGTATTCGTGAAATCATCAAATTCTTTAGATATTTTAGGTAGTTGACCCCTCACTAGAACTGAGAACTCCTGAGCAGTCATGTTTATCGGCTTGGTTAGCGCTTTAGCCGCTAAAGCTATTAATAACTTTTGGTAAAGATCAGACCAAGGCGTTGTATTATTTCGTTTAAAAAAATTAAAATTAATTCGATAAAATAAAGTGATTAATCCCATTGCGATGATAAAAACAATAGAAACCATAGCTGCCGTTTTCCATGGCATATACTTGCCAAACCAACGCTTTAAAAGATCATATTGCCGCTGACTTGAGTAGCCCAATACCCATTTTGTCCATTGATAATCTATCGCATCCAGTTGTAACCTTATCGAATTTAACCAAGCAATATTTTTAAATTGATACAAACCTATAAAATCATTATTTAATGATAATTGTTGAGTTAATAAGGCATTTGACCAACCACTTTCTACTCGCATGGGATCAACAGCTGCTGTTGGGTCAATTCTTTTCCAGCCAATACCTTCCAACCATATTTCTGACCACGCATGAGCGTCATATTGATAAACACTTAAGTGACCGCCCTGCATTTTGTTTTGCGACGAGGTTTGAATCGTATTAACATTATTATATTCGCCACCTAAATACCCCGTAACGACACGCGCAGGAACACCCGCTGCCCTCATTATATAGGTAAAACTACTAGCATAATGTTCACAGAAACCTGCTTTAGTATCAAAATAAAATTGATCCAAGCTATTGTTGAGTAATTTAGGTGATTGCAATGTGTAAAAGTAGTTTTTTTCTCTAAAGGATTTGAGTATCGCATTTGCCCTATCCAATGGTTTAACATATCGTTGTTTTAAATGTTCAGCTAATTTTTCTAATCTCGGGTTACTACCTTTTACAACAGATAAATTTCTTTGTTTACTATTTTCACTTATCTTTAAATCCAAAAATGAGTTTAAATAGCTTCTTACCTGATATTGAGTGACTTGAGTCAACGCATTATGGCTTTTAAGCGTATAATCACGCATTGAATTAACGATTGCATCATTGCTCGTAGCGACAGCTAATCCAAATAACCATGATTGATAGCTTGGCTCAACCATTACATCATAAATAATACTGTTACCGTTAATTACTGGTTCGAAAACACTTTCTGTCGATATATGCGGTATTAATGCCTTATCCCCTTGACTTCGAGTCCACTTTTTACCATCAAAATTTTCTAAAGTCATAGCACGCCAATATAAGGCTGAATAATTGGGAATTCTTTCCCCTTTAAAGTCAACACGAAAAGCAAGTTCACTAGACAAAGCTAACGAGGCGATATCACCTGGACTTACTTCGTCAGACAAGCCTGTTTTAGCAGAGTTAATGTTAGGAACTTGCCAAAATGGAGATAATCTAGGGAAAACGATAAATAAAGTAACTGCCAATAAAGCGCTTTGTAATAACAATACCGAAACTGTTTTACATGCTAACACGAACGTTTTAGTTGGTGAGAATACACAATGTAAAACCACTAAATTGATAATTAGAATACAAAAAACAAATATAGAAAAAACTAACGATTGGTTAAAAATAAGCGCTGATGCTAATAAAAATAAACCAAGTAAAAATAATTGAAAGAAGTCTTTTCTATGCTTCATTTCAAATGCTTTTAAGGTATAAGCAAAACTGAATAGGTGCAGCATACTAAGTAAAACACCTAAGTTACTCGCTGAAATTGCGATCGCAATACAACCACTAACCGCAATTAACATTAATAACATTGGTGATATAGCCATTTTTTGCTTGGCTAAAAGATGAGTTTTACTATAATTTTTACTGTCATTTGGTTTGTTATAGATTAACAACCCTTGCCAGCACATGCATAACGCTATTACTGCAATCATCCACGGGCTAAGTTCTAGCCATAATGTAGATAAATTTAATAACTGACAGCACCATAACAACCCCGCATTTTTACGCGTTAAGTTAAAAGCTTTAACGTGTTGGTTAGATGAATTGGCTAAATTAATGGTCATAATTAATATTATTTACATTCGCTAACGCTATTAAACAGTTTTCTTTGTGTTGCACGCCTGAATTAGGCTCAATTTTAATCGTAACATGTTGGTTAATGTTAGAAGGTAAATCGAGAACTAAGCCAAAATTTTCCATACATTTACTATATTCAAGAATTAAAAAACACAAGAACTTAAGCTTTACTTCAATATTGGAACTGGGCATGTTGCTTAATTTCAACCAAAGCAAACTCCCCTGCTGAGCTTGATAATTTTTACTGAGTTTTCCTTGTCCACGTGCTAATTGCTTCCACGCAATACGTGCTTTCGATTCACCAAGAACATAATCTTTTAATTCTGAAAAATCATCGGAACCACTCACCGAACGAAAATACACACCATCAGAGGTATCACTTTCATTGAGCCCGATTAATAGTTTCTGACTGTCAGATAATCGTTTCGGCTCAGGGTACACAATTGCTTGATGTGAAAAGTCTAACAATGACCAAGTAATAAAAAGACCTAAAGAATACTCGCTAAAGACTTTAACTCGACCTAAAACATAAACTCCTCGGTGCTTTGCATACCAAGGTAATAAGACTTCTAACGGCTCTATGCCACATTGTTCCAGCTTTATTTCTTTTATAGAATGTTGGGACTGAGCAAACTGAAAATTAATATCATAATGAACTTTATGACCTGTAATAGTAATCGGAAAATTAACTATTTGTGTCGCAAAGCAGCTTTGTTTTGCTTTTGATGAAAAGCTTAATTGGGAAAAGTTATAGAAACTATGCATCATTACCGTAATGAATAGGCTTGCTAATAAGTAGCTTAACAATAATATAATATTGTTTTGATAATTAGTGCCTAAAAGAAACAA
Organism: Colwellia sp.; assembly: GCA_034111385.1. Lineage (GTDB taxonomy): Bacteria > Pseudomonadota > Gammaproteobacteria > Enterobacterales > Alteromonadaceae > Colwellia. The sequence goes on from JAWUXK010000109.1 coordinate 12,424, forward strand.
CAATAAATCAAAAAACAAATACGTAAAGCCAAAGCGTGTTGGCATAATAAATACATTACGGTTCGATAACTTATGCTTAAAGCAACTTGGCACTCGTCGACTAAGCCAACGTTCAAGTCGTCTATTGATAAGTTTTTTACTTGCTTGTTTAACTCGATTAAAAATATTCATTAGGCTAGATCATCGGTAACCAATTACTCGGTATTCAGTGGATTTAAAGGGTTCACCGCATCTAATATTCGCTCACTAATACTACCAGAAGCATGTTGTTCCGTAGCATTAAGCTCCAGTCTGTGTTCACATACCGTATGAAAAACTGCTTTTATGTCATCTGGTAACAGATAATCTCTATTATCAATAAAAGCCCATGCTCTTGATGCGGCAAGTAAAGCTTTACCTGCACGCGGCGATAAAGGTTTACACACAATAGATTCTTCTGTGCTTACTAATGTTTGCCCTCGGCTAACGCGACACAACGCTATGATGTATTCAATTATACTTGGCGATGCATGGACTTTTTCAATTGCAGCTTGCATTGATATTAACGTTTCAACATCAATAATATCTACTATTGTTGAGGGTGAATTTGATTCATCGTTCTTAGCGAGAAGGATACTTTTTTCAGCATTAATATCAGGAAACCCCAAAGATATTCTCATCATAAACCGATCAAGTTGAGATTCAGGCAATGGGTATGTTCCAGCATGAAATAGAGGGTTTTGTGTGGCAATAACAAAAAAGGGTTCAGGTAATACATGGGTAAAGCCATCAATACTTACTTGGCTTTCAGCCATTGCTTCAAGTAAAGCACTTTGGGTTTTAGGACTAGCACGGTTTATTTCATCTGCTAGAACCACTTGATTAAAGATTGGCCCCTTGTGTAATTCAAACTGCTTAGTTTCACTATTAAATATAGAGATACCAACCACATCAGAAGGAAGTAGATCACTGGTGAACTGAGTTCTTTGATAACTTAAACTTAACGTTTTTGCTAATGTTTGTGCTAGTGTTGTTTTCCCCATCCCGGGTAAATCTTCAATCAGTAAATGACCTTTAGCAAGTAAGCACGCTAACGCTAAGCGACATTCATGAGGCTTACCTATTACAACAGATTCAATTTTACTTAAAATAGTAAGAAGTATTTTTTGCATAAAAAAAGTCTACTTAAACATAGTTAAGTAGACTTTTTAGCATGATTAGATGGCTTTTAATAGGCAAAGAAGATTTATATTATGAAGCGTCTCTTCTAGCTGTTACCGCGTCAGATAATTGAGCTAATAACGTTTCCGTATCTTGCCAACCAATGCACGCGTCTGTAATGCTTTGCCCATAAACTTCGGCTTTACCATTAACAAGCTTTTGATTTCCTTCAACCAAGTTGCTTTCAACCATTACACCAAAGATATCTTGATTACCTTCGCTAATTTGATTGCTAACATCGCTGGAAACTATCATCTGATTTTCAAACTTTTTACTTGAATTAGCATGACTAAAATCAATCATTATTTTAGTATTTAAGTTGTGTTCTTCTAATTGCTTAGTCACGGCTTTAACGCTGTCTTGGTCAAAGTTTGTAGTTCTTCCGCCGCGTAAAATGATATGACAATCACTATTACCTGTTGTTTCAACAATGGCCGCATGACCAAACTTTGTAACCGATAAAAAGTGATGTGAAGCAGCCGCTGAGCCAATAGCATCGATAGCAATTTTGATCATGCCATCAGTACCATTTTTAAAGCCAACAGGGCAAGACAACCCTGATGCTAACTCTCGATGAACCTGAGACTCAGTAGTACGTGCGCCAATTGCACCCCAACACATAAAATCAGCCATATATTGTGGAGTGATCATATCTAAGAACTCTCCCGCTGTTGGTAAACCTAATTCATTTAACTGAAGTAATAATTCACGCCCGATGCGTAAACCATCATTTAGCTTGAACGTATTATCCATATACGGGTCATTTATAAGCCCCTTCCAGCCAACCGTTGTACGTGGTTTTTCAAAATAAACACGCATGACTATTTCTAAATTATCTTTATATTTTTCACGTAATTTTACTAAACGCTCGCCATATTCAAGTGCAGCTTTAGGGTCATGAATTGAACAAGGTCCAATAATTACCAGTACTCGATCATCTTTTCCATTAAATATGTTGTGAATTGCGGCTCGACCAGAAACAACTGAACTTGTTGCTTTCTCTGACGCTGGAAATCTTTCCAGTAATGCGATAGGAGGTAATAAGTCTTTAATTCTATTGATGCGCACATCGTCAGTTTTATACATAATTTTTCTCTTAAATTCGCCTCAAAAAGAGGTTTTACTATAGGCTATAAATATTTAAAAACGTCTAGACACCTAGACAGAAATTCTCCACTTCAATTTACCAGTGTTAAGGCATTAATACTAGTAGATACAAATGAATAAAGAAGAAAATAACGATATAATTACCGAATAAATCATACATTTCCGTTTCATAAAATGTTTGATAATACTTTATCTTTATCCGACTTACATAATCTCTTCTATTGTAATACTCTTTATTACAATAAGCGGGAATTGAAAAGTAAAATAAGGAACAATAATGACAGAAGTTATATTGGCGTTAGCAACCGGAATATTCGTTGGTGTTTTATTTTCAATATTAAAACTTCCCTTACCTGCACCTCCAGTAATATCGGGAGTTGCCGGCATAGCAGGTATCTACCTTGGTGGTATAGGATACCAATGGATATTTGAGCGATTTTTTAGCTAAAATAATAATAAATTTCAAACAATAAACGAGGGATATTTCATGAGCACACCTCATATATCAGCCAATGTAGGCGAATTCGCTGAAACCGTTTTAATGCCTGGCGATCCACTTAGAGCAAAGTTTATCGCTGATAATTTTCTAGATAATGCTAAATGTGTCACTAAAATACGTAATATGCTTGGCTATACCGGTATGTATAAAGGAAAAAAAATATCCGTGATGGGGTCAGGAATGGGAATCCCCTCTATTTCAATTTATGCCACTGAACTCTATAAAGATTATGGGGTTGAAAGTATTATTCGTATAGGATCATGCGGCGCCGTTAAGGACGATATAAAAATACGTGATATTATTATTGGCATGGCAGCGAGTACCGATTCAAATGTTAATCGTCAACGTTTCAATCAATACGACTTTGCTGCAACAGCAGATTTTTCGTTATTGCATCGCGTCGTTAATACCGCTGAACGGCTTAACCAAAAAATACAGGTAGGTAATATATTTACTGCTGATTTATTTTACACCCCTCAGCCAGAAATGTTCGCAATGATGGAAAAGTACGGGATTTTAGCGGTTGAAATGGAGGCTGCTGGTTTATACGGTGTTGCTGCTGAATATGGAAAAAAAGCGCTAACGGTATTAACAGTGTCCGATCACATAAAATCTGGCGAACAAACGACTGCAGACGAACGTGAAAGTACATTTAAAGACATGATGAAATTAACACTAGAAAGTGTACTATAAACACACTTTATCTCTTAAAGTTTAATTCTCTCAGAAAACTTATACCATAAGCCATTGGCTCCACCTCAAATAGTTCAGACAACGTTTGTCCTAAATCAGAAAACGTTGTTCTGTGCCCTAAGTTAATCGCTGTTATGTCATTGTGATAGCATAGCAAGGGGACAAATTCCCGCGTATGTTCACTGCCTGTCCACGTTGGATCACAGCCATGATCGGCCGTTAAAAATAAAATATCACCTTCATTCATCTGTGCATAAATCTCCGGTAAGCGCCGATCAAAACTTTCTAACGCTTTCCCATAGCCTAGCGCATCACGTCGATGACCGTAATCTTGATCAAAGTTGACTAAGTTGGTAAAAATAAGGCTATTATCTTGTGATAATTTAAGCTGCTCAATAGTAACATCAACTAATGCATCAATGCCTGTCGCTTTAATGTTACTACTAATCCCTTGATGAGCAAAAATGTCAGCAATTTTACCTACACTAATCACTTGCCCACCTGCGTTAGTTATTTTTTCTAACACAGTTTTGGCTGGCGGTAACACAGAATAATCGCGTCTATTACCTGTACGGGAAAAGCCTTTGCCGGCATTAAGTTCTGTTTCGTTACCAATAAATGGCCTCGCGATAACGCGTGCAACATTGAGCTCACTCTCTGACAGTAATTCCCTAACTTGCTCACAGTAATAGTAAAGGTTATCTAAGCCGAAAACCTCTTCGTGGGCAGCAACTTGAAATACGCTATCGGTTGAAGTATAGCAAATAGGTAGTCCTGTTTTGACATGTTCACTACCTAACGCATTGATAATATCTACTCCTGAGGCATGACAATTACCTAACATACCAGCAAAACCTGTTTTTTTATTAATAGCCTGAACTAATTTAGAGCTAAAAGAAAATTCTTTGTTAGAAAAATAATCCCAATCAAACAATACTGGTACACCTGCCATTTCCCAATGCCCACTGGGTGTATCTTTACCAGTACTGATTTCACTCATATAACCAAAAGCCCCTTTTTGAGCAGGGTTATAAAAATCAGTAAGGCACTTCCCTGACTTTATTATTTCTTGCTCAAGTGATTGCCAAATTTTTTCGCTGCTCGATTGTTGACTTAATTCATGTAAACCTAAGGCACATAAATTGGGTAACTGAATGATGCTATTATTCTCTTTGACATAATATTTAGCTATATTAATAAAGGTATTTGCCCCAACATCGCCAAATTTATCTGCATCATCTGAATAACCTACGCCAAAACTATCTAATACAACAATTATTGCTCTCGCCATTAAATTACTCTTATTATCAACAAATCATAGTCAACTTGTGCTAATTTAATGCTTTTATAATAATTAACCAAGGCATTTTATACTTATTTTCTGAAGTACGTTTTATAAATAAGTTGATGTTTTTCCTATACCCTGATCTTGTTCAATTGGACTTGTTAATGACACAACAAAATACAACCACGCTAATAGCAATAGCAGGCCCTTCTGCATCAGGAAAGTCTCTTCTCTGCGAGACTATTTATCAGGAGTTGCTAACAGAACTTGGGCCAAACGGTATTTCTATTATTAAAGAAGATGCTTATTATCGCGATCAAGCACACATAGCGATGGACGCAAGAATTAACACTAATTATGATCATCCTAATGCTTTTGAACACGAATTATTAGGTTCACATTTGACAGCTCTAGTTAATCAAAAATCTATAAATTGCCCGGTATATTGCTACAAAACGCATACACGAACTCACGAGGTTACAAATATTAATCCAACAAAAGTAATTCTAATTGAAGGCATTTTATTGTTATCTAGCCCAAAACTTCGAAATACTTTTGACATTAAAATTTACATGGACACTCCCCTTGATATTTGTTTAATTAGAAGAATAGAACGAGATACTAAAGAACGTGAACGTAGTTTAGAATCAATCACTAATCAATTTTTATCCACCGTTCGTCCTATGTATCATCAATTTATTGAACCATCAAAAGCGTGGGCTGATATTGTTATAAATCACGGTGGAAAAAACCGGATGGCTATTGAATTATTGAAAGCAAAAATTAGACAATTATCTAAATAATTAACCAGTCACACCATAACAAAATAAAGACACATAGGATTAAAATGGAGCTAGCGCCACTTCAAGGTTTAATAGGCATTGTTGTATTACTTTCAGTTGCTGTAATTTACTCCAAAAAACGTAACGCAATTAATTTACGTACCGTCGGATGGGCATTTTTTTTACAAATGGCTTTAGGGGCTTTTGTTCTTTACATTCCTATTGGGAAAGATGTTTTAACGTTTATTTCTAACGGTGTACAACAAATTATTAATAGCGCTGACGTTGGTATTGCCTTTTTGTTCGGGGGCTTAGGCACCGATGCCATGCTTACAAATGGTGTTGGCTTTGTCTTTGCGATACGTGTATTGCCCGTTATCATTTTCTTCTCATCTTTAATCGCTGTTTTATATTACCTTGGTGTTATGCAATGGGTGATCAAAGTCATTGGCGGTGCTTTACAAAAGCTACTTGGAACTAGTAAAGCTGAATCATTATCCGCAACTGCTAATATTTTTGTTGGTCAAACAGAAGCACCTTTAGTTATTCGCCCTTACATTGCCAAAATGACCCGTTCAGAACTCTTTGCGATTATGGTTGGTGGCTTAGCATCTGTCGCAGGGTCTGTTTTAGCTGGCTATGCGGGTTTAGGTATTGATTTAAAATACTTAATCGCGGCATCTTTTATGGCTGCACCAGGTGGTTTGTTAATGGCAAAAATAATTATGCCTGAAACTGAACATGCCAAAATAGTCCAAGAAGTTTCGATTACAGCTGATGCAGATGAACAACCGAGTAACGTAATAGATGCCGCTGCCTCAGGCGCAGCTTCTGGTTTGAAATTAGCGCTTAATGTGGGTGCTATGTTACTTGCTTTTATCGCTATTATTGCATTACTTAACTCCCTTATCGGAGGCACAGCAAGTTTAATGGGTTATGATGAAATAACGATTGAATGGATTTTTGGCTATTTATTCGCGCCCGTCGCTTTTATCATTGGTGTACCCAGTTCAGAGATGCTGCAAGCTGGTAGTTTTATTGGTCAAAAAATTGTTGTTAATGAATTTTTTGCCTACGTGAACTTCGCACAAATTAAAGATAACCTTAGTGAGCATACTCAAGTAATTATCACCTTCGCATTATGTGGCTTTGCAAACCTATCCTCTATCGCTATTTTATTAGGTGGTATTGGCTCTATGGCCCCCAATAGACGACATGACATTGCTAAACTAGGTATAAAAGCCATGATCGCAGCAACCTTAGCTAATTTAATGAGCGCTGCAATTGCTGGAGTTTTTTTATCATTATAGTTTTTACTTTTAGGCAAAATAATATATTTATATGACTATTCCAATAGAAAGAATAAAAACAGCTAAATTAGCGATCAGCTTGATGGATTTAACGAGTTTAACAGATCAAGAAACGCCTGAAGACATCAAAAAGTTATGCCATCAAGCCAACTCTTTAGGTGGTAATACGGCAGCAATTTGCATTTTTCCTCGCTTTATTCCTTTGGCTAAAAAAATACTAACCAAACAAGGAACCCCTAATATAAAAATAGCTACGGTAACCAATTTTCCTCACGGTAATGATGATATTGCTATTGCAGTGGCAGAAACGAAAGCAGCAGTGGCGTATGGCGCACATGAGGTCGACGTGGTTTTTCCCTATAAGGCACTCATAGCCGGCAATATTAATATAGGGCTCAAGCTCATAGAAAAGTGTAAACAGGAATGCCCTAACAAGGTGTTACTAAAAGTAATCATTGAAACAGGGGAATTAAAAAGCCCTGAATTAATCAAACTTGCCAGTGAAATTTCTATTCGCGGTGGCGCTGATTTCATAAAAACTTCAACGGGAAAAGTGAAAATTAATGCCACCCCAGCAGCAGCAAAAATAATGCTAGAAGTAATAAAATCAACGAATAATAATGGGGTAAAGACAGGTTTTAAAGCCGCTGGGGGTATTAAAAATATCGACGATGCTCTGATTTATTTTAATTTAGCCGAAAGTATTATGGGTCATAGCTGGATCTCAAAAGAACACTTTAGGTTTGGAGCAAGCAGTTTACTAGGTAATTTACTCTCTACTCTGGATTATATTGATGAAGATACCCCATCTACTGACTATTAAGTTAAAGATGTAAGACGGCACAACGCCCCTTAAATTACTCTTCAAGTAATAATTGGACTCTACATAAAATTGATGATCGGCATACAAAAGTTAAAATACCTTATTGAATGGACATTTATTTGTATGAAAAAACATTTGCCGAATAAACGAATTTATTAGACAAAATTAAAGTTTTACAAGCCTAAAATACGAATGCTTGCGTACTAATCGATAAAGCGTATATTTTAACCAAAGCGCCTGTAAAGCAGTTAACCCTTCTTTTTAACCAATTTAAAAAAATGCTTTTTCCCTAAGGGATATCAACTAATTTTGCAGGGAAAGTTTTGAGTGGTATAGATGCTATATTTTCTTTGGCTAAGAAGGTAGTAGAGCTAAAAGTAATTTAGCATTATGGAAAAATAGCTTATTTTGTGTTTGTTTTAAGTAGCGACGGTTGCCGCTACATAACTTGCTAAAGGTTAGGTGTGTGAAAATAGATGATATTAAACACCACTCGAACAAATCAAGTAAAAGCTATACATTACAACAACATAAACAAATTTATTTTAGTAACGCGTGACCTTCTGGTAACTGTTTCACTATCCATAAAGCTAGTTTATGTTTCATATTGAGCTGATCTTCATTCTCAACTGCGAGGGGTTGAATCAACTTATCATTTACAAGTAAACGATATAAACTTTCAATTTTATCTTTAGCAGAATTCGTTGCTGAGAAGCTTTTATAACCTCGATTAACAGCATATTTCTCACCAATAACTAAGGCTTTCTTGAGTAACTCTGCTTCGTTCTTTAATTTTTTCATTCTATATTAATCTTTAATTTTCGGTTTCATTAAAGATGCTTTAAAAAATAAGTTAAGTCAATTAGCGATTAAAATTAATAATAAATAAAATTGATTTACAGTATAATTCGTAGTTATACTGTAATTTAATTTTGATTAATTGTTTTACACTGACAACAGGAATATTATGCCTATTTCTCGTACTAGAAGTACTCAACATAAAGTCTACATCCCAGCATCTGCTAGAGAAAATCAATATTTAATGGTTAAATTTCCATTAACAGATCAATTACTGGAGAAGTACTCCGATTTAATTGATGAAGATGTAAAGGAGCCTTACACAAAATTTTATCAAGCACTCGCTGACTCTTTCTTCAAAATAAATGAAGAATTAGATATTGATAGTTCACAGTTTATTGCTAATGATAAATTTGTTCGGGTACGTTTTAGTCCAGAAAAACTTACCACACAAACAAAGCAACAAGTGCTATTTCTTTATAACCCAGAATTTCATACTAGCCAAAACTCTTTTTTTAGGGGCGATATAAAAGCAAAAAAAATCACATTGATATTTCTTGCAAATGGCACAGAAGTCAGAATTCATTCAGCGAAGTTTCATCACAAAGTGAAACAAGTCGTTAGCAAGTTCACTGATCAGATAGGTGTAAATAAAACAGATGTGCGTATATGTGATCATCAACACTTAACTTACGATTTATTTGCTAAACAAAAAGGTGTAGAGGGATCTCAAGTACATAAGTTTCGCTCTATTACCAATAGATATCTAGCCGATGATCAAGATATACCCAAAGATACAGACGCGTTAACTTATGCCGTGGTTAATTTACCCTTAAATCGCCGTATACGTTCATTAGCAACTAGTGAACCAGGTAATTACAGTGAGTTATATACCTTAATAGCCGATGCGTTTATTAGCTCTGCTAAAAATCAAAATCTTTATAAAGGTGCCGTCGTTGCAAATGGTTTAGTACCTATTGTACGTTCAGGCGAAGATGAGAATGTTATCGCATGTGGTGAATTATTAATGTTAGGCTCGAACCCTGCACAAACAAGCTGTGGTTACATCTGTAAATGGGATTCAAATAAACTTGTTGATTCAGTTCAATTAATTTTTGTTGCTTGTGATAAAGATAAAACGTCTAACGGCTATGGAAAGTTTGTCAATCAAATAGAACTTGCATTGCGAGGTTTCGCTCAACAACTTGATTTTGTATATGATAAAGAAGAAATGACCGTGAGATTACATCAACACATCGGTTTTTACTTAGATTAAAAATTGACGAGTAGAGGCAGATTATTCTTTATTCTGCCTCTGTTTTTATGATTAAAATTCATATTCAATCGCCACACGTAAAATATGGCCTTTACTTTGGCTATCTACACCTGTAATTAAACCCATTTCCCATTTCAGTTGTTTTTGCCCATCAAAACGTTGAATTCCCATAAAAGCAGGACCGATACCTAGATAGTTTTCTCCTGAATATATCTCAATCGCAGGTTGGAGTTGTTCAAGATAACGGTAACGATATTGTAAACGAAATTCTGTTTCAAATTCACTGACAAGCGTATTACCCCATTCGTAAATAATAAAGGCATTAAAAGTAAGGCTAGTACGGCCAAATTCTTTCTCTACAATGACACCGGAAGTGATCTCCCAATTTTTTTGGCGCTGCTCTTTTTCAATCTCAAATAACAATCCCCAATCAGCCCAGTACTCACCCTGCTCTGTCAACATCCACCGTGCTTCGAGCTCATATGACGTTAAACTAAAGTCATTATTAATATCACGTTCACCGACTAAATAAAGCTCTAACATAATGGAATCAGTTAACGATTGACCATACGCAAAACGTTGAGCCAATTTGTTATTACCAGTTTCTTTATGTGAAAATAAACGCCATTCAACTTCTCGTTCATTTGCCAATACATAAGGGTGGTAAACTTTGTCCACCACGACACCGTCAGCGAGTACAGCAGAAGAAAAACTCAGTAAATAACTTAAACTAACAAGCACAAACCAGTAAGACTTTTTAAAAAGCATTAAGGCTTTCATGATTTTTCTCCATAAGCTGACCGAACAAAATAACCACGTTTGCTAAAAAAAACAGGGATAATAAAAGCAGCCAAATAGATAATGAGTTGCATAAGTGATGGCGTAGTTTCATAACCCAATAGCACACGAAGTAATTGACCAAATTCGGAGTTTTCCGCAATAAGGTTCGTGCTATTCCAAACAATATAACTGAAGGGTAAAACATCCACTTGTTGCAAAAGAACAATTGACTGCATTAACTGCCCAATAGCAAAAAAAAGTAAAAAATAGCAGGATGTTTTAATGTGTATATAAGTGTCACCGTAGCGTAATAAAAAATAAAGTAAAATAGCAAAACTGACACAAATACCAACGCCTAAGATTATGCCTATAAATAATGATTCGAATTGTAATGATTGGGCCCAATAACTGAATAAATATAGGATAAAATGCGAACCATTCAGAGTGAATACCAGTAAAAACACAGCCAATGCTAAGTACAATTTAGTATTAAGGTAAGATTCTTTATTATCAAAAACAAATATGAGTGCGCTACAAAAATAAATAAGTATAAAACCAAATGAAAAAACCAATTCTGTACCAGTAGCATCAAACAGTTGCGATATTTTTTCCATATTTAAGTTAAATAAAAAAACTAAAAATATAGCCAATGCTAGTACTATTAGTAAATATTTACTGCTCACCTTAAATTCTGACATAGCTGTAAAACGTAATAACAACAATGATATAATGATAAATAATGGTAATGCGCTGTGTAAAAACAAAAGTACGGTGTTAATTAACATTCACCCCTCCTTCTTTTGTGTTTACCACATTAGGATAAACGACTTTTTCTGTTTTTATCTCAACAGCAATTATCTTTCCTCGCGCACTATTAGGGTGGTATTCACCAAAAAAGTTATATTCACCTACAGGCAGTGGGCCTATGAAAATGAGTGATTTTTTCTTAGGAAAAAGTACTTTTTCTCGATTAAGATCGAAACTATCGAACTCTTCTACACTATTGTCATGATTATGAATAACTAGCTTAATTTTTTTATTTGCTGGAATGATAATTTGCGCAGGATAAAATAAATGCTTTTTTAACTCTACATGATATTCTGGACGTTTTGCTTCAACAATAGCGCTACTCAAAAACAATAAACTTATAAGTAAGAATACGAAGAAGGGTTTAGAAAGCATTTTAGTCATCCCCCCGCTCCTTATCTTCTTGAATGTCTTTAAAGTACACATCCACTTTTAACCCTTGGAGTAAGGTTGAAGTAGATAATTCTATTTTAGCTTCATGCATATCGGCTATATGCTTAACAATAGTTAAACCCAGACCACAACCTAAAGCAGTTGAGTTATGTTGATCGCCACCGACACGATAAAACCGGTCAAAAATTCGTTTATATTCTTGAGGATCTATACCAACCCCGGAATCTTCAACACTCAGAACAACTTTTGCATGGCCTTTATCTTCATCGATTAACTTAACCGTGACTTTAATTTTTCCGCCTATTGGAGTGTATTTGTTCGCGTTAGAAATCAAGTTAACGGCTAAAAGGTGTACAGAAAACTCATGTGCGAATAAATCAATCTCATCGCTTTCTAACACGATAGTTTGTTCTTTTTTCATTATGTCGCTATAAAGGTCAGCAATCACTTGCTGCAATAATGAATTCAAGTTAAAACGAGTGCTACTGTGTTCAATTTGCGCAGTATTAGTACGGTTCAAATTTAAAATTTGATCGATAACATGTCCCATTCTATCGACACTGCTAGCTAATTCTTTTATAGAATCAAATCTGAGTATCTCTCTCGACGTTACTAGCTTATTCTCTGAAGATAAACGTTCTGACAAGTCTTGAGTGATGTTATGAACATTTATTTTCACTACACTTAAGGGGGTTTTTAACTCATGAGCAGCATCTTCAGCAAAATGCCGCTCTCGTTGAAATGCCGAATCTAATCGAGAAAAAAGCTGGTTCAACGTAATAATAATATCTGACAGTTCAGTATTATTTGCTTGTAAATTAAGTGAGCTAAAATCATTCGCATTTCTTACACCAAGCTCTGTTGTTAATTGGCGTAAAGGCTTTAACCCATGCGTGATAATGATATAAATTAAAAATGATAATATTGCTATGGCAATTATCATTGGCGTAACTGCAGCTAAAATAAGATCTTGTGCCAATGAAAATTGGGTTTGAAATGGTTGCGCTACAATCACGCGAATTGTCGGAGTTGCCTGCGCTATTGTTTCATTGAATATACTTAATACTCGCCACCGCTTTTCCAAAAAATTCACTTCAGAAAAATAACTTAATTGATTTTCAAAAAGTACAGAACTAACAATGAGATGATCTGGAGAATTATTGCTTTTAATGACTAATTTATCATTTTTCCATACCTGGAAAGCAAAACTCCCCTGTTGTGGTACATTCGCCACTTGGTGCGGTTTATTTGTATTATCGATATTAGTGGGATTGGCTGTTTGTAGTGCTGTAGCTTGAACTGCAAGCAACGTATGAGCAATATCTAACAACTGTTGATCAAATTGTTTTTCTGCCCGCGACATACTCACTTTATAGCCTTGAATAGCAGCGATAAAGGTTATTAATGTTAATACCGAAAATAGTGTTAACACTAAATAACGGCGTATGCTCATAATTTAGTTCGCATTATTTATAATGTAACCTACACCACGTACATTTTGAATAAACTTATCAGGTAAACTTTTTCTTAATTTATGAATATGAACCTCAACAGCATTACTGAGTACTTCTTCGCCCCAATGATACAATTTTGATTCAATTTGTTCACGAGATAGTATTCTTCCAGCATTTTCCATTAATGCTTTTAGCACCATAAACTCTTTTTTCGAAAAGTGTATTTCAATTTCATTATCAATATTACCTTCACCAACAAGCACCTTGTGAGCAAAAGTATCTAATTTAACATTTCCTACACAAATAAGTGAAGAATTAGCGGTACCTAACCGACGCTCAATAACACGTAATCTAGCCATTAACTCTTGTATTTCAAATGGTTTAACAAGGTAATCATCGGCGCCATAATCAAGCCCTTTGACTTTGCTATCAATCGAGTCACGGGCGGTTAAAATAATGACTGGTAATGAGGATTTTTGATTTCGTAATTGCTTTAAAACCTCAAGCCCATCCATATCAGGTAAACCTAAGTCAAGAATAATCATGTCTTGGTCAGGTGTTGATAGTGCGTTTAACGCTAGCTTGCCTCGGTTAACATGATTAACGACAAAACCTTCAACTTGTAAAGATCGCTGCAAAGCTTTAGCTAGTGGTATGTCATCTTCAACTAGGAGTATTCTCATCTTTGTACCATTTTTATATTGTTATTTTATCTTCGAGCCCAAAATTTAATATCTTGTTCTTCTAAAAATTGTTCTGCATGAGTACCTTGAAGTAAAGCAAGGGTTGCAAGTATTCCTGCTTGAATACATTGCGGGGCAACCACTGTAATAGAACGGGGAGCTTGTTCAATTGGCCAACCTGTTTTTGCATTCAAAATATGACTATATCGTTTTCCCTTATTAATAATAAATCGACGAGCATCACCACTAGTAGCCAGTGCTCCCGATTTTAATGAAACAATCATATCAGCAAGGTTGGGATTTTTGTTATCGGTATCAGGATGTTCAATGGCAACTTGCCAAGGTTCATTATTTAAACGAGAGCAAGTTACGGCTAAATCTCCCCCTAAATTAACTAATATTGGGCGGTTGGTTAATTGTTTGGCAAGAATAATAGCGCGGTCGACTGCATACTCTTTACCTATACCACCAAAATCAATTTCCATACCTTTCGCTAAGCTAATTTGCTTTTGATCGTACTTTATTTTTCGCCAACCAACATTTGATAATATTTGCTTCACTTGTTCTACTGCAGGGAAGTTATCATCATTGCCTTGAGTGCCTTGAAAAGACCAAACTTGGCGAAGTACGCCAGAGCTAATATCAAATAAACCATCACTTAGTTGGTAACACTGCTCAGCAAAGTTCAGTAATAAATATGTTTCCTCATCAATGTTAACTGAATGGCCTGCGTTTTTATTAATCACATAACAAACACCGCTGTGATTATAACGGCTATACTTATCCTCGATACGCCAAACTTCAGCAGCAATAAGATGCCCTAGTTTATCGGCTAATTCCCTATCTATTGACTGTATGATTACTTCACAAGGACTAGCCATGGCATTAAAGGTAATACCATAGCTGTCTTTGTTTTTTGTTAACCGTACAACTCTGTCTTTAATCAAAAAATACTCGTTAGAAAGAATATGTCACTTGGGCAATAATAGCGTCAATAGTGGGATAAAGATCTACATCGCTAAGTACGCCGGGTTCGTCAAAACCTGCATCCGTTGGTGTTTGACGATAATACTCCAATCTAAAAGAAAGATCATGCCCATTATTAACTAACAAACCATACTTCAAGCCGACCGTATACGTAGTCATTTCACCTATACGATAATCTGCACTGGCATATGCTGGCATAACATCACCATCAATTAAGAATGGCTTATAAAACTCGGCTGCACTTTGTTGGTAAAATCTAAAGTGAGGTTGTATATAACTTTCGGTACCAAACGCATCGCCTAAAGGTATTCTAAAGCGAGTGTCAATTGTATGAGAATCGATTTCCCAGTCATCCCACATATAACGGTAAGAAACATCGAGTACAGTACTATCAAAATGATAAATAGATTGTGCATAAAGACTTTGTTTAACCCGTGAATCTGGGCGAGATTCATAAATGTTATCTTGGGTAATACCACTAGATCCATTTACAACCGATATGACTTTGAAAGGGTCCGTTAAATATCCATCCACCGTTGAGTAAGAATAATTGAATTGAGTGATCATTCTACGATTTATGACTTGAGTAAAACCTAATAAAATATCGGTAGTTGTTTTAGTATCTTCTGAATCAATACGTGTTAAAGCAAATTCATCATCCCAAGTAGATGAGCTACTGTTTCCTATTAGCATGGAGCTAAAGGCTTTAGGAAGGCCACCTTCTGGGGTAAATGTATCTTGAAAATAACTAAACCCTGCTGAAAATGTAGAGTTCTTGCGATTAAAGTCATAGGCTAAATTTCCATTAACCCCCAGCGATAAGTAATCATACTCTTTAGAAATATGTACTCCGCCACTCGCAGTATAATTAGGAGCTATCGGTTGAGTCCATTGAGCATTAAGCTGAACACGTGTGTCGTGAAAGGTGTCATCAAGTGGAGTGTCGCCTGCTGCAATAGTATATTGACCATTACCTGATGGACGAGTAAAAGTTTGCACATTGGGTTGTGCTACTGCGCCATTGGCCGATGCTCCAGTTAACGCATCAACGGTTAATTTTAAATTCAGTACTTCGTCGTTAGCAAATGTTTTTTTAGCGCTAAATATAGCTTCACCTGCACTAACGCGGTCAACCTCACTGTAAAACAAAATCGCACTATCAAATTCCCATGTGCCCTCTTCTGCATTGGTTGTTGACGATGTCTCTGCTTGCGCTAAGTGACTTGTGCCAAGTAGTGCCGCTGTGGCAATAGTTAACGCCGCTTTGATATTAGTTTTTTTAGTTTCATTTGTCATAGTATGTTTTCTTTAAAATGTTGTTTATGCGATATTCATAATTAAGGTGTAGTTTCAATTCAAAGGAAATAGTACGGAGTTGACGATAATAAATGGGTACTTTTCACGAAATAATTGAGTTATACAGCAACAAGGTGAGTTATGGTTTAATTACAGCCACACCCACCACCACCAAAGCCCTTGCCGCCACTTGATGCTTCTTTACTAAAATAGATATGGTCATCAAGTGCTGAGTCTATCGGAGAAGCATTTAACGACATTTCATCTTTCGCTAACAAATCGCGTTCCCATGGCTCTACACCTAAACTAGCGCAACCTGTTGCACAGATAATTAATGGTACAAATATAACTAACTTCATTTTTTTAATCATAATAAACGGCCTTATTTAATCGCGAGTAACTGTTGAATTTCTTGTTGATACACAGGTATTTTGTTTGTGAAAAAACCCGTGTGACGAGATTTTATTTTTCCATCTCGCCCTATAAGCATACTGCTGGGCATACCTTGTATTTTAAAATGTTTAGCTATTTTTCCTTTTGGATCATAAATCACCCTAAAAGAGGCAGGCATTTCACTTAAAAATTTAGTTGCTAAATTTTTATTGGCATCTAAATTAACGCTAATAACACTAAACCCCTGATCTTTATACTCTGCTTCTATTTTATTCATCCAAGGAAATGATTTACGACAAGGACCACACCATGAGGCCCAAAAATCCAAATAAACCACCTCTCCTTTATGTTCTTCTAGCGCCTGCTCTAAGGCTACTTGGCTACTAAAAACTCCCTGCGCATGGCTATTACTTGAGAAACTAACCACGATAGAAAGGAAAAATAAAAATAGTGATAACTGCTTTGATATATGTTGCAAATCGGTACCTAATATGAAGAATAATTGACAGAATATTTAATTAAACCACACATTAACTAAGTTTTCTTAAAGAACGCTTAAGAATTATCATATCTACATAATTTGACTGTAATAAACAATAAAGGCAGCTAATTACCTTTTATTTTATAAAAAACACATATTATGCTTGTTTTTTATAGTAGAACTGGCAAAGTGTCGTTAACAATTAGTGTTGTTGCACTAATTATTCTCACAATTTGACTTACTATAAATTAAAGGAGTAGCGCTTCAATGTGTTCGATCTTTGGTATACTAGATATAAAAACAGGTGCGCAAGCACTTCGTCCAACCGCTTTAGAATGTTCTCGTTTATTACGTCACCGTGGCCCTGATTGGTCAGGTATATACAGTAATGATACAGCCATATTAGTACATGAACGTTTATCGATTGTTGATACTGAGCATGGTGCTCAACCATTGTATAACGAAAACAAAACTCACGTACTTGCCGTTAATGGTGAAATATACAACCATAAAGCATTAGAAGCTGAGCTTACCGTTGATTTTGATTTCAAAACAGCTTCGGACTGTGAAGTTATACTCCCTTTATATAAAGAATTTGGTGTTGATTTCGTTGATAAACTACAAGGCATGTTTGCTTTTATTGTATACAACGAAACAGATAACTCTTATTTAATTGCTCGTGATCATATCGGTATTATTCCACTTTATACTGGCTACGATGCTGAAGGTAACTTTTATGTTGCCTCAGAAATGAAAGCGCTTATGCCTATTTGTAAAACCGTAAGTGAATTTCCTCCAGGACATATTTTAGATAGTCGTGTTGGTGAGTTACAACGTTATTACAAACGTAACTGGCAAGAATATGGTGCGATTAAAGATAACACAACCAGCACTACAAAAATTCGTGAAGCATTAGAAGAATCAGTGAAAAGTCACTTAATGACCGATGTACCCTACGGTGTATTACTCTCTGGTGGTTTAGATTCTTCATTAATCTCTGCAATTACACAAAAATTTGCAGCTCGCAGAATTGAAGATAATGACTTAGCAGAAGCATGGTGGCCAAAAGTTCACTCATTTGCTTGTGGTTTAGAAGGCTCTCCTGATCTAATTGCTGCACAAACCGTTGCAGACAGCATTGGTACAATACATCACAGTGTTATTTTTACTGAACAAGAAGGTATTGATGCCCTTAAAGAAGTTATTTATCATTTAGAAACTTATGATGTTACCACTATTCGTGCTTCTACCCCTATGTACTTAATGGCTCGTAAAATTAAAGCTATGGGTATTAAAATGGTACTTTCAGGGGAAGGTGCAGATGAAATCTTTGGCGGTTACTTATACTTCCATAAAGCACCAAACGCGCAAGAATTCCATGAAGAGTTAAATCGTAAACTTGATAGATTACATAAATTTGACTGTTTACGAGCTAACAAATCAATGTCTGCTTGGGGTATTGAAGCACGTGTACCATTTTTAGATAAACACTTCATGGACGTTGCTATGCGCATCAACCCTGAAGATAAAATGTGCGGTAACGGTAAAATGGAAAAAGCTATTTTACGTGAATCTTTTGAAGGTTATTTACCTAAAGAGATATTATGGCGTCAAAAAGAACAATTCTCTGACGGTGTTGGTTACTCATGGATTGATGGTTTAAAAGCACATGTTGAAACACTAGTAACAGATCAACAGCTTGAAAATGCACACATTAGATTCCCAGTAAATACACCTGACAACAAAGAAGGTTATTACTACCGCACGGTTTTTGAAGAAAAATACCCATTAGCTACGGCTGCTGATTGTGTTATTGGCGGAAAATCTGTTGCTTGTAGTACAGAAGAAGCGCTAGCTTGGGATGAAAGCTTTAAAAATAATGCCGATCCTTCTGGTCGAGCTGTATTGAGTGTCCATAACGAAAGTTATTAATTCTTTTCTTAACAAGAATACCCAATAATAAAAGGCTTACTATCTCTAGTAAGCCTTTATTTTTTATGGCCTAGCCTAACTAAAATAGAATGATTTTTAAACGTTAAAATTAAAGTTTAAAACCATCCACAATTTCTTTCACCAAAGGGGGGCCTTGGTAAATAAAGCCTGTATATACTTGTACTAAACTCGCACCGGCGATAATTTTCTCATTCGCGTCATGGCTTGAGGCTATTCCACCTACACCAATGATGGGGAGTTTATTATCTAGTGCTTTCGCTAAAATGCTAATAACCGTGGTACTTTTGTCTTTAACGGGTGCACCACTTAGACCGCCTTGCTCATTTCCATATTCAAGTTTTTCAACCCCCTCTCGGGATAACGTTGTGTTGGTCGCAATAACACCATCAATGTTATTATCAACTAAACTTTGAGCAATAGAAATCACTTCTTCTTCAGTTAAATCCGGAGCTATTTTTACAGCAATAGGGACATACTTATTATATTGCTTTTCCAATTGCGCTTGTTCAGTTTTGAGTGCTGATAACAATTCATTTAGCGCATCACCATATTGTAAAGAACGTAAGCCTGGGGTATTTGGTGATGAAATATTTATCGTTATATAAGATGCAAAGTCATATACTTTTCGCATACAGTGAGTGTAATCATCTTTTGCATTTTCTTCAGGGGTATCCTTGTTTTTTCCAATATTAATCCCTAAAACACCATTATATTTAGAAGCTCTAACTTGTGATACTAAGTAATCAACACCTTTATTATTAAAGCCCATACGGTTAATTACCGCATTTGCCTCTGGTAATCTAAAAATACGAGGTTTTGGGTTTCCTGGCTGTGGACGAGGTGTAACAGTACCTACTTCAATAAAACCGAATCCCATTGCAGCAAAAGCATCAATACACTCACCATTTTTATCTAAACCTGCAGCTAAGCCTAATTGATTAGGAAAATCTATTCCCATGACTTCTACTGGCTTATTCTTTACACGTTGCTTATATAAAGCATTTAGTGGTGTTGAACCTGTGCTTTTTAACCCTTTAATTGTTAACTCATGAATGGTTTCGGCATCAAACTGAAACAACACTTTGCGAATGGCAGGATAAAACATAAAACCTCTAGTTAGTTATTGAGAGTTGGAAATAAAAATCCCCATTTAACTTCGAATCGTTAAATGGGGATTTTATCAGTTAAGCAAACTTTTTAAAAATGCTTTTAATTATTTATATCGTGCTAATAAAGGCAATGATAAATAACTATTTTATTCTATACTTTGTGGCAATTTAGACTTAATAACATTAACTCCCGTAAAGCAACAGAGAACATCGCAAACTCATGAGTTTGACCTATTTTAAAGTCTGATAATATTTGCTGCCAACGTGTGATTGGTTGTTCATTGACTTCCATCCAAGCATCAAGCATCTCATCTAAATCTTCAACTTTGATATTACAATCACACTGCAACGCAACAACAGTTAATGAGCGCTGTTGCCAGTCAAGTTCTTCTCTAAAGGAAGCTCTAGCAAGCGCTTGCCAATGATTAGATACAGATTGACGCGTAATTTGCTCTAAGAACCAATGTAGTTCTAAACGAACCCCTAATTTAAAATATAAATTGGCAACTAGCTCAACATTTTTATTTTCTTGATCGGCAATATCCGCAATATCTAATACTGAGAAAATTGTACTTAATTGTGCGATTCGTTGAGACACTTCTTTTGGAACATCCCCTGCAATTAAATCACGTTCAACCCGTTGTATTTCTTGTGCTTCTCCATCTATTATAAAGTCATTTAGCTTTTTAGATAAGGTCTTAAATGTTGGTTGGTATAACGCTATTGATTGCTCTATAGTATGTGCTTTCTTACGGTGACGTAAAAACCAACGTGTTGCTCTTCTCACTGTTCGGCGGTATTGAAATAACATTTCGGTTTGAATAGCAGTAGAGATCTTATTATTGAGTATTTCAATTTTTTGCCAAAACTCTTCTAATTCAAATACTGTACAAGCCATAATGTAACTATTGGCAATTTCGACCACAGTGGCACCTGTTTCTTCATACATCCGATTAACAAAATTAAAGCCCATATCATTACCAATTTTATTGGCTAATTTAGTTGCAATAATTTCTGCACGCAATGGATGTTGCTGCATTTCATCTTGATACTTAATACGTAATTGTTTAGGAAAAGCGCTAATTAATAACCGGTCATGATAAGGGTTATCTGTTATATCTTTATGCACCAATTCTTCTTTAAGTACCATTTTGCTATAAGCAAGTAAAACAGAAAGCTCTGGGCGGGTTAGGCCATTACCTTTCGCTAGCCTATCTGAGATTTCCTCATCATCAGGAATAAACTCTAATGATCGATCAAGTTTTCCAGAACGTTCTAAGTCATGAATAAAACGTACCTGTTCTTTCAATTGACTGACACCACATTTAGCCGTAATAGACAATGAATGAGTTTGGCGGTAACAGTCTTCAATGACTAAATCCCCTACTTCATCAGTCATATCATGAAGTAATTTATTACGTTGTTTAACCGTTAAATCACCTTTTTGTACTAAGCTGTTAAGAAGTATTTTTATATTAACTTCATTATCTGAACAATCAACACCGCCTGCGTTATCAACAGCATCGGTATTAATGCGGCCACCATTAGCAGCAAATTCAATTCGGCCAAGTTGAGTTAAACCTAGGTTACCACCTTCGCCAACAATCTTAGCTTGTAATTCACCGCCATTAATTCTCAAGGAATCATTTGCTCTGTCACCCACTTCTAAATGAGTTTCTTTTCTACTTTTAACATACGTGCCAATACCACCATTCCATAATAAATCAACTTTCATAGTCAAAATTGCTTGGATCAAATCATTGGGTGACATACTTTGTTTTTGTGTGTCTAACATCTTTCTAATTTGCGGTGATAATTTGATTGATTTATCACTACGACTAAAAATACCGCCGCCTTCAGAGATTAACGCTTTGTTATAATCTTCCCAGCTACAACCCGGTAAATTAAATAACCGCTCACGCTCTGGATAAGTTTTCGCTGAGTCTGGATTTGGGTCTATAAAGATATGCATGTGATTGAATGCAGCTTGTAAACAAATATGTTTAGATAACAACATACCATTACCAAACACATCCCCAGCCATGTCACCAATTGCAATACAGGTAAAATCTGTACTTTGGCAATCAATATCCATTTCCCTAAAGTGACGTTTAACTGATTCCCATGCCCCTTTTGCTGTAATTCCCATGGCTTTATGGTCGTAACCAACACTGCCACCGGAAGCAAAAGCATCACCTAACCAGAAGTTATATTCATCTGATATGCCGTTAGCAATATCAGAGAAAGTTGCAGTGCCTTTATCAGCCGCAACAACAAGATATGCATCATCTTCATCAAGGCGAACAACATCGATAGGCGGCACTATCTCGCCATTAACGATATTGTCGGTAATGTCTAATAATGCTCGAATAAAGGTTCGATAACATTCTTTACCCGCTTCAAATATTTCTTCGCGGCTACCTTGTGGTAATTGTTTACAGACAAAGCCACCCTTAGCACCCACCGGTACAATGACCGTATTTTTAACTTGCTGTGCTTTAACCAAGCCTAACACTTCGGTACGGAAATCCTCACGCCTGTCTGACCAGCGTAATCCCCCCCGAGCAACCTTACCTCCACGAAGATGTACACCTTCAACTTGAGGTGAATAAACAAATATTTCAAATTTTGGCACTGGCTGCGGCATTTCACTAATTTTTTCCGGAACCATTTTGAACGAAATATAAGGTTTCTCGCCCATCAATTTGTCCAGCTGAAAGTAGTTAGTTCGAATGGTTGCATTGATCATTTCAACAAAGCGGCGAATAATACGATCATCGTCTAAGTTGGCAACATTATCTAATGAGCTTTCAATAGACTCTTGCAGTTTTTTATATGCTTTAGCTTTTACATTCTCAGCAGATACATTACTGGGATCGAAACGTTGTATAAATAAATTAATGAGTAATTGAGCGATACTGGGATATCGTGAAAAGGTATCTTCGATATAATGTTGGCTAAAGCGACCACCAATTTGCCGTTCATATTTTGAAAAGGCGCGTAAAATTGAAACATTACGCCCTTCAAGCCCTGCACCTAAGACTAAACGGTTAAAGCCATCATCTTCTAGATCACCACGCCATACTTTAGCAAAGGCATCTTGAAAAAGACTTCTAACTGTATGAACGTTAAAGTCACTTTCTCCGTTGATCAACATAGAGAAGTCTAAAATCCAGTAGGTTTCACCATCAGTTGTTTTAATAGCATAAGGGCTTTCTCCGATAACACGCAAACCAAAATTTTCTAGTATGGGTAATACATCAGATAGATGAATAGGACTTCCTTTATGGAATAGTTTTAACTTTACAAAACGGCTCCCTTTTACTTCTTCTAAAGGCTGGTAAAACAACATTTCTAATTCATCGGAAAAGCTAACTCTTTCAAGTTTTTCGATATCTACAATTGCAGAGCCCGGTAATACTTCATCTTTATAAGCTTGTGGGAAATGTATGTATTTACGACTCAATGCTTTTGCAGCCACTTCACCCTTATTAGCAACCAAAGCACTTACTAATTTGTCATCCCAGCTTCGAGCCGCTTCGTTTAAATTCTTTTCAATTTCTTTCACGTTTATATCTGCTTTTGTTGACTTAACCTTCACTATATAATGCGATCTTGCTTGCACTGACTCAGAGAAAAAAGTAGTAAACTCAACTTCTTCATCACTTCCAAATGCTTCTTGTAACAAACGTTGGGTTTCAATACGCAATTCTGTGTTATAGCGCTCTCGAGGTACATAGACCATACAAGAATAAAAACGATTAAAAGTATCCCGTCTCACAAATAATCCACAGTAATCTCGTTCTTGCATTTGCAAAACACCCAATACATTTTGCAATAATTCTGAAACATTACTTTGTAATATTTCATCTCTAGGGTATGTTTCAAGAATATTGATTAATGTTTTATAGGCGTGGGTTCCTTTAGCAAATCCTGAAGAGTCGCATACCTCTTTTACTTTAGATTTTATTAAGGGTAAATCTAACGCGCTGTTAGTGTAATAAGCAGAGCCAAATAAACCGATAAAGCGTTCTTCACCAATAACCTTACCTTTCGCATCAAAACGTTTGATACCAATATAATCAAGTTGCGCTGGTCGGTGAACTCTAGAGCGGGAATTCGATTTAGTGAGAATAAGGTGACTTTCACCTAAAGCTACTTCACGTCCAGATTCATTTAAACTAGAGAGTAAACGATTCGACGTTGAACTTGAGTTTTTCATTAAGCCTAAGCTAGTGTCCATCTTTGCAACCAGTTCAATATCGCCTTGAACTGCAGTGACATCATATGAACGATAACCCATTAATGTAAAATTATTATTCGCCAACCAGGACAAAAACTCTACTGTATCTTCTTTCGCTTTTTTACTTCCCGGTAACTTAGCTTTTTTAACATCTTCGATTATGTTATCGAATTGTGTAAGCATAGGTTGCCAGTCGTTAACTGTTAGTGTGATATCTTCAACAACACTTAACAATTCACCTTTTATCTTTTGTAATTCAGTATTAGTTGACTGTCTATCTATTTCAATGAAAAAAACACTTTCTACCGACGTTGCTTTGATTTTAGTGTCAACGTTTGACGCAAGTTTAGTAATATTCTTATTTTTCCCTCGCACTAACTTCAGTGGCGAATTCAACATAAGATGTGGTGATAGACCCAGTCGATTTAAGGCTATACGGATAGAGTCAACTAAAAAAGGCATGTCTTTCACAATCACTTCAATAACAGTGTGACTTGATTTCCAACCGTTTTCACTTACTGAAGGATTAAAAACATGAATAACTGGTGTGTCCGCTGTATGTTCATTAAGAGAACTCCACAAACTCAATGTGGCGCCGTACATATCACTGTCGTTTCTATTTAATAAATCAAGAGATGAAATATTACCGTATAACAAAGTCGAAAACTGTTCGACTAAGTCAGCTGTATCTTGAGGGATTTTTTTCTTAATTAATTCTGCTACATTTTTTAGTATTACAGAGGGGGAACCATTCACTAATGCCATGCCGTTTTCCTTTTGCTATTATTTTTAACAGAAAGCTTGTAATAATTTTGGTTTACGCTTATTTCTCTTTACATTGTCAATAATGAGTAAGATGAGCGTTATTTTGTTTTTATTGTATTTTTATCAAATAAGAATGAAGTAAATAAACACGCTTATTTTGTAACTACGTAAAGCTTTACTTAACACTTTATGTGAATCCTTAAGTGAAAGCTTTTATAGTATAGTACAGATATTATGAGTTAATTTAATGTTTTGCGAGCATTTTTTATATTAAAGATGGGGCTTGTTGATAATTTTTGAGTCTATCTTCACACTTTATTATTAGTTTATCGATTATGTTAAATAACTAGCGGCTGTCAATATTTTGAGTATTTTTAGCCGCTGTTAATTGAATATTTATAAAAAGGAAGACCTTTTTTATGTGGTTGTACAACATAACACAGATGATAATACAGTGAAAATGACGAACTACTTTTTAAGTATTTTAAGTTCTATAGCTTTTTATTTGGCCATAAAAATGCCGCTAATGCCGGCAATACAATGATGGCTGCTAGCATATTAACTAAAAACATAAAGGTTAATAATATGCCCATATCTACTTGAAACTTTAAATCTGAAAAGAACCAAGTTGATACACCAATTGCTAAAGTAACACCTGTTATCAACACCGCACTACCGCGCTCTTTAAGTGCAGCGAGATAAGCATCATGAACATTAATACCCCTTTTTAACTTTTCACTCATGGTTGATAAAATATAGATACCATAATCAACACCTATACCCACGCCTAAGGCGATTACAGGCAGGGTTGAAACAGTTAAACCAATGTCTAATGCGGTCATTAACCACTGTGCCAAGGTTGATACTACATATAAAGGCAATACAACAACAATTGTTGCGCGAATACTTCTAAAACTAAGAAGACATAAAACGATTACTGCACCATATACATAAAGCATCATTGGTAACTGCGCTTGTTCTACAGCTTCATTAGTTGCCGCCATAACACCAACCGGACCCGATGCAAGTTTAAATTGTAATTGCTTAGTGCCCATTTCAGAAGCGGCTAACTTAACTTCCTCAATGACACGTTCAATAGTTTCAGCTTTATGATCTTGTAAAAATAAAATTACAGGCATAACACTACAGTCGCCGTTTAATAGACCACTTGAAGAAGGTATACGAGCTATAGATTGTACTAATGTTTGTTGATTACGAGGGATCACACGCCACTTTGGGTTACCTTCGTTGTAGCCAGCATTTACTAATTTTGATATAGAAGCTAAACTCACCGCTGACTGAACTCCTACAACATTTTCCATACGCCATTGAAATCTATCAATAGTATTCATCGTATCGTAGTCAGTACAAGCATCAGGGGTTGTTTCAATTATTATTGACATATAATCAACACTAATTGCATATCGATTAGTAATTAAAAACGTATCTTGATTATACCGAGAAGCTTCATGAAGCGCGGGAGCCCCTGCGTGCAACTCTCCTATTTTTAAATGTTGCGAATTAAACCAACCTGCAGCGTATAAAATAACAGTTAACACTAAAATTATTCCTGCAGGCCCTTTTGTAGCAAAGCTCGCCATAAAACGCCAAATAAAACTTTCCTCTCCAATATTCCCCGCATGATTTTTTCTATCTTTGGGGGTAACCGTTAGATAAGAAACAAGTAATGGCAGTAACAGTAAATTTGTTAAAATAATCATCGCTACACCTAACGATGCCGTGATAGCCAACTCACGAATGATGCCAATATCAATGGAAAGAAGGGTCATAAAACCAACCGTATCAGACAATAGAGCAATTCCCCCTGGAATTAACAAAGCTCTAAAGCTCACTTGTGCTGCAGCTTGACTAGACAAGCCTAGACTTACCTGTTTAACCACTGAATTGATCATCTGTACGCCATGGCTTACACCGATAGCGAATACTAAAAATGGTACTAAAATTGACATCGGGTCAAGGCCAAAACCAAGCGTAGATAACATTCCCATTTGCCAAATGACGGCTACTAAAGAGCAAACAATAGGTAATAATGTCAAACTAATAGAATGACAAAAAAAGAATACCATCACTGCCGTTATCCCAATCGCAATCGCAAAAAAGACGGCGACACCTTTAGCACCTTCGGCAACATCACCTACCATTTTAGTGAAGCCAATGATGTGAATTGATATATTATTTTTTTCAAATGCTTTTCTGACTTCTTGCTCTAATTGAGACGCCATATTTAACGTATCAAGCTTTTCACCCGTAGTAGGATTAAAATCCATTAAAGAAGATTTAACCATGGCGCAGCTGTAATCATCCGCAATAATGCTCCCAACAATACCCGCTTTTTCTATGTTCCCTTTGACAATGGCTAGGCCACGCTCATTTGGTTGAAAATCAGCGGGGATGACTGGTCCGCCGGCAAAGCCATCTTCAACTACTTCGACAAAACGGGTACTCGGTGAATATATTGATTTAACTTGAATGCGATCTATACCAGGAATAAAAAATAATTTATCGTGCACTTCTTTTAGTGTTTCAAAGAAGTTAGCAGTAAAAATATCACCCTCGCTATTACATACAGAGATTAAAATATTATTGGCGCCACCAAAATTTTCCCTATGCTTCAAATAGGTTTTCATATAATCATGATTAAGAGGGATGTTTTTAGTAAAAGCGGCATCTAGCTTTATTTGTGTTGCTTGAAACATCAAGAAAACACTTGTTAAAACAAAAAGCATCAACACCAGAAATTTATGGCGAAATAGCCCTACTTCTATACGATTGGCAAGGGAGATTTTCATAGTGAATTACAATCCAATTATGCTTATATTATTTTGTGAACCACATTTAAAAGAATGTTTACAGAGCAATTATTTTAACTCCAATATCAGAAACTACGATTAACTGATTATTAAACCAAATACCGGCGATTAACGCTTTACCATCTTGTTGATTTTTTATTTGGTAACTTTGGCCATCATCATTACTTTCAAGCAAGGTACCATTATTCGCAAGTAGGAAGATACGGTCATCATTTGTTAATACAATATCATTTATCAGTGCAGTAGTATTTGTTTGCTGTTGTTGCCATGGTGTGCCATTTTTTGTGCTTCTAAAAACATGTCCACGCAGACCTACAACAAGGAGATTCCCTTTCATTGTTCTGGTCATGTCAAAAAAGGAACCTTGATAAATTTCTTCAAATCGTAGCCAGTTTCTACCAAAATCATAGCTTTTAGCAATTAATCCAATTTCTCCCACCATGTACAGTGTGCGCCCATCAATAACTAAACGATTAAAATGAGGTAAAATCGAGGACGCTTCATCTAGGTATGCTTCTTCATCTTCTTCTTTAAGTTCAGCTAGGTATTCAGCGTCGTCAGGTAATAAAAACTCATTATGAAACTCATTTATCCAGGTATTACCGCCATCGATTGTACGAAAAAATAGCCCGTATGCACCTATAGCCACACCTTCTAAGGGAGTTCTAAACACTATATTTAGCAACGGTTTTTCTAAAAAGGGTTTATATAATTGAACTTGCCACGTTGACCCGCCATCTTGACTATGCAAAATACTTGCATCATGACCCACTGCCCAACCAAGTTTCTCATTGTAAAAAAAAATATTCGTTAGAGTTGCTTGAATAGGCACATTACTTTGGTGCCAGTTCTTGCCATCGCTAGACGTTATAATATGTCCGTGTTCCCCAACAGCCACTAATTTTTGTTGACCTATATTGGTTATATCTAATAATAATGATTGGCTCACTAAAGGTGCTTTCATTGCAGGAATAAAAGAGGTAGACGGAGTGTCTACTGCCAAGCTTACTGAGCTAAATGACATGAGTAACAGGCTCAACAATAAAGGTAAATCAAAATGCATTAGCGAAACCTCTACAATAGTTATTTATAGGTTTTTATTTACCTAACATGGGAATGAGCGTCTTGTAAAAAAGCAGTATAGTCGACGCCTTATATAAATCCTAAGTTACTATGAGTCATAACACAAAGTAAATGATGAGTAACAAGTAAAAAACATCAAAGTAAAAAAAACGGCTGACAAGTCAGCCGTTTAAAGTCACAAAGGTATTATCTACGCCCTTCTCGTCTTAATGCTGAAGGTGTGAAGCTTTTTTGTTTTAACTTCACTGAAAAATCATACATTTTTGCTTCATTATCCAAACCTAATGCAATATAGCGTCGTGATTGTAAATCATGAAAAACATCTAACGTTGACCAATGTGTTGGTACTTCGTAATAATTAATCGTATGTGATATACCTACTCGATATAGTTCATCACGATTATCATAAATATCAGTAATCGCTACTTGCCAGCTGTCTTCATCAATATAGAAAATGCGTTTTTTGTAGATATGACGCGTATTTTCTTTTAGTGTTGCTTCAACCACCCAAACTCTGTGTTTCTCGTAACGTACAAGTTCAGGATTAATATGACCAGCGTGTAATATTTCACTGTATTTCACTTTATCGCTATGTAATTGGTAATCATTATAGGGAATAAGTAACTCTTTTTTCCCTTTTAATTCCCAGTTATAGCGATTTGGTGCACCATTGTACATATCGAAATCGTCTGTAGTCCTTAAACCGTCAGAAGCTGTTCCCGGTGCATCATAAGCAACATTAGGTGCACGACGGACTCGGCGTTGGCCTGTATTGTATGTCCATGCTTGACGTGGTGTTTTAATTTGATCCATCGTTTCATGAACTAATAAAGCGGTACCAGCAAGCCGAGCTGGCTCTGACACTTTTTGTTTAAACTTAAATAAAATATTGGTTTCTTCAAGCTCTGTAGGTGATGCCCCCTTGACATTGTATGGTAATAATAATGATTCTTGCAGGCCTACGTATGTATAATCCCCCGAAGCCGTTGGTGCCGCTTGGCCACCTTGCCGAGTGACACGCTCCCCCCGATAACGTAATGTATGATTCCAAATAGCCTCTAAACCATTGGCTGGTACAGGAAAGGGAATCCCTACTGCGGCTCCTTTAATACCGTTCCCCTCTTTGACTAATTCCGCACGTGCAGCATTTGTATTTACTGCCTGATAAACGTGTTCAGGATAAGATGCGCTTCGATGTGTTTGATAAATATTCATCTTAAACGTGTCAGGATAAGTTTCAAATAATTTAACTTGCCCTGGCGTTAATAAATTTTTATAAGATTCTATATTTTTGGCCGTTATCGTATATTTAATCTTATCATTAGGGTAAGGATTCACATGATGGTCACCAATATTATATCCCTCTGGTGCCTTTTTGATACCTCCTGTCCAAGCGGGAATAGAGCCATCTTTATTAGCTGATTGAACAGCCCCCATTGGGGTTAACTCTTTTCCTAACTTATCAAAATCATCTTTTGATGTTTTTGCCGATGACATATTCGAAGCAAGGGCAACTGACACTGCTAGTAGTAATGATTTATTCTTAATATGAGTTTTCATACTTGTTGCCTTTTCTTAGATTGAATATTTAATACTGAAAGAAACATAGTCGTGGTCTTCCAACTTGTTAGTAGTACCAACACCACCAAAGAAACCGTTATAGCTTAAATCTGCTGACCAACGACTTTGATAATCAAAGGTTAATCCTAGGGACGCTGACTTTCTGCCTTCAATAAACATAAACAATGGATCGGGCGTAATACCTTTAACATCGTGCGCAAAGACTACACGTGGCGCTATGTTGATACCGGCGATGACGTTAGTGTATTCAAGTTTAGCTATTGCACGATAACCCCAAGCGAACTCAGTTGGAAATGGGTTAGACTCAACTCCGTCTTGTAAGCTCATTTCTAAAATAGAGCCAATAGGTCCGGCAATACCACCATTACGCGCAGTACCAGGACCATTTAAACGTAATACACTTTGCTCAGGCATATCATTAATATTGATACCACCGATTTCAACGAGTCCGACTAATTGACTGGCACCAAAAGTTGGTCCAAACAAATGCGTCAATGTCATTTGTACTTGTAATGTATCTGATAATATATACCCTGTTGCCCTTTCGCCTGAGCCATAAAATGAGCCGTCAGTTTTAACCACTTGAGATACACCATCTAAAGCGGCGAAATCGGGGCTACCTGTATTAGCAAACTGCTGAGGTACGGAGGCAAAAAGCAGTTCAACATCATCAATTTGTAAGGGCTCATCTTGTCGATAACTCACTTCACCGGAAAATGCTGTTGTTCCTATTGTGGTGTTAAAGCTCATCGCGTACATTTTAATGTCTTCGACATAGTCAAGCTCAACACGAGAGAAACTATTTAAATCATAATAATTATCTTCAGTGATAGCTGTTGTTGCTAACATACCAATATCCCCCCCTACTGACGCAAGACTGAAATCTGCAGTAATGCCAGTAAATATTGGGCGACGACTATGATAATTCACATGATATAAACTTATCTCGGTATCATTCAGTTCAGGTAAAAACCAAGATAAACGCAAACCATATTGGCCACCATCATCTGGATCATTTTCAGCTTTAGAGCCTGGAGCTCTTAAAGTAAGGTTACCGGCATAAGCAGAGTACATGCCTCCAGCTTGAGCTTGGGCTTGAGCTATAGTTGTTGGGTCACCTGTTGCAATAGCTGCTCGAACTATATCACCAATGCCATTTAGACCAGCAATTAGGTAGTCTAAGTTCATATCAGGGTTGCCACCAAAACCAAGTTGTACATTGTTATATTGACCACCGTCACCGGCAAAGTCATTAGTAGAAAAATAACTACCTGGTGGTGGTAAAATAGTTTTTTCCCAACTGTATTGATAGAACATTTCCACGTTAAAATTATCCGTAACACCTAAAGACGCCCACAAGGCACCAAAAGGTATAAAAGCTTCTTTTATTTCAGCGCCTGGAGCACGTAAACGGGCAATATCAACTGGGTTTATCTCGCTAATACCATGAGAAATTAAAGTACTTTCACCCCAACTAATCACTTGATCACCAAGACGTACTGAGAAAGGCATTTCGCCGATTTCAAAATCACCATAAACATAAGCATCGAGTAAGCGGATATCTTTACAGACTTGTTCACTCGCTTTACCATCTCGACATGGATCAAATACATTACCGGTAAGCGCATTAGAAGAAGCTCTATCTTCGTCCATCATTGCGTAATCATAAAAGTACATACCACGAACAAAAACACCAACATTTTGATAGTGAATATCTAACTCATGAACCCCTTTAAGTATCTTAGAGAAACTTTCGCCAGAGTCGTAGTTTAGATTGCCATTATCACCATTGGTAGAATAACTACCTGCTCCTTGCCAGACATCGCCTTTAGCAGGAGATGGTGCAAAGACTTTGTAACTTCCGAAGTCTAGACCGGTATTAGCATTGTTAGACTTACCAATATTATCATTCCAGTTACGACTTTCTGTACGCCAACTAGAACCAACACTAAAGGTAGAATCAAAACTTACTTCGACATCACCAAATTCCCATCTTGCAGCTTGAGTGGTATTCAGGCTTGCGCCTATTATTGTCATTGAAAGTGCAGCAGTTATAGCAATGACTAACGTTTTTTTTGAAAACCTGCGAGGGTTATATTTCATTCTTTTTCTCCCCTATAGCAAACCAATTAGCCTAAAACGGTCATTTCTAATATTAATAGAAATCATTAGCTCGCTCTTTTATGGCTTAGATTGACAACGATATTTATTTTATTATTTTTATACTTCCTTTTTGAACATAGTACAGATGAGGAAGTTAAACAATAATTGCATCATTTAATCTTGTACGCAAGCTCAAAAAAGCAGGGTTAAACCGCTGTATTTTAATGATTTACAATTAGTAAGATGAGGATTACTAACGAGTGATTAAAACTACTGTTTTAAACAACATTTAATTACTGATATTTTCCTAAACTAAGTTAATGAAATAACAGTTATTTCATTAGTAAAATGCTATGTTAAAAACCACTGCATGGTCAGACCACTGTTTAAAGTTATTGCTCTATAAGGTATAAAGTGAAAGGAAATTAACTAAGTTTATTTAAGGATAAAAACTTATTATTAGATGTTTCTAAACAAAAATGGCCATAGACACCCGAATTTGTTAAGTGATTTCGAAGGTGCATTGCGGGAAATTTAACAGTTGTACCTAGGTTGGTGGTCACCACTATTGAATGAATTTTACCTTGATAATATGGTAGAAATTCTTGGTGAGAAATGTTTAAGGAAAAATAGTATTTCATGATGATATTTAGCTTGGTAAGTATGAAAAAAGTGTTTTCAACGATTAAATTATAAATTCAAAGTGAGTAGTGAGCGCTAGATAAGCGATTACTTCGATGTATTAAACCAAGTTAAATACGCTCAAAAAACAGAGCGTATTAACATTGTATAGCCAGTTAACTAGTCAAAGCAGCATCCAATTTTTCTTTTAAATCATTAGACAAATTAGGTAATGATTGAAGACGAATAAGCTGCTCTTGCATCAACTTTTTATGGGGTTGAGCGAAACTATTAAACTGAATTAGCGGTGTAATTAATCTTGAAGCCACTTGCGGGTTAATAGTATTTAATTCCGCTATTTTATCTGCTAAAAATAAGTACCCTTCCCCTGTGATACTATGGAAATATTGAGGGTTATTCATCGCAAAAGCGCCTATTAGCGATCGAGCGCGATTAGGGTTTTTTATGCTAAATAAGTCATGATTAGTTAGCTTATTTAATTGCTCAAAAATGTCATCGCTACGTACACTAGCCCCTAAAGAAAACCACTTATCCATGACTAATGGCGTCGATTGCCATTTATGTTCAAACTTAGTCATATACGAAGAAAGTTCAACTAAATTATATCTCACAGCACAATTTAATGCCGCAAGTGAATCAGTCATGTTTTCAGATGAGTCAAATTGTTGTTCGACTAATATAGCGTGTTGCTCTATTGCAGCTAAATAGGTCAAACAGGTATTCTTTAACGCTTTAGTTGCGATAATCTCTGAGTCACAAAGAGTGGACTGTTCCAACGCAAAAACGCAATCTTGAAATTTGGTTAGTAAGGCTTGCTCTAACCCTTGTGCTAAGAATCTTGTCAGGGTGTTAATTGCATTAATCAGGCTAATAGGATCAACTTGCTCAATTAAGTCTGCCGCTTCATCGAAACTTGGGAGTGCTAATTGTTCAGCAATAAATGCTGCGTCATCATCACCAATTAAAATTTCAGTGAAACAAACAACTAGCTGTTGTGGTATTTCCGATGCAGGATCTAGCGTCAGTGCTTTAATCGTTGACATCAACAATTTTTGCCCTGCATCCCAGCGACAAAAACTATTGCTACCTTTCGATATTATAGTGAGAAGGCTTTCATCATTTTGAACAAAATTAACTTTCACTGGTGCACTAAAGTCTGCAAATAAAGCTAATGTTGGTTTAACCTTTAGATCTGAAAACACCCACGATTGTTCTAGATCTTTTAATTCAATTAAGTGTTCTTGAATGCTAGTTTCGTCATTAATGTTAACAATCAATTCTAGTTTTACCGGTATATGTAATGCTTTGGGTGATGGTTGTTTACTGGTAACAGGTAATTGCTGTGCTAGCGTTAGATGATATTCACCTTTTTCGACATCAAATGTTTCACTGACACGTATCGCAGGAGTTCCTGATTGGCTATACCATAATTTAAATTGACTTAAATCTTTATTCGAAGCATCACTCATGGCATTTATAAAGTCATCACAAGTTACCGCCATGCCATCAAAACGTTTAAAGTAGAGGTCCATACCTGCTCTAAAGTTATCTTTGCCTAATAGGGTATGTAACATTCGAATGACTTCAGCCCCTTTTTCATAAACAGTTAAAGTATAAAAGTTATTCATTTCTAAGACCTTCTCAGGTCTGATTGGGTGTGCCATAGGGCCAGCATCTTCGGCAAATTGCATTGACCTTAACACTCTAACATTTTGGATACGCGTTACTGAACTTGAATGCATATCAGCACTAAACTGTTGATCTCGAAATACCGTTAAGCCTTCTTTCAAACTGAGTTGAAACCAATCTCGACAAGTGACTCTGTTTCCGGTCCAGTTATGAAAGTATTCATGTGCAATAACGGCTTCAATATTAAAATAATCAGTATCTGTAGCAGATGCCTTGTCTGCTAAGACATATTTACTATTAAATACGTTTAAGCCTTTATTTTCCATTGCTCCCATATTAAAAAAATCAACAGCGACAATCATATATATATTTAAATCATATTCTAATCCAAAGGTTTGTTCATCCCATGCCATTGATTTTTTCAATGACGCCATGGCATGCTCTGCTTTATGTAAATTTCCTTTATCAACAAAAATTTCTAAAGCCACTTCTTTACCTGTATACGTAGTAAACGTATCGGTTAGTAAATCAAAGTCACCTGCGACTAAAGCAAATAAATAACATGGTTTTGGAAAAGGATCATACCAAGTTGCAAAATGCTTATTATCTGGCAATTCACCTTGAGAAATTTTATTACCATTCGATAAAAGATAGGGGTATAACGTTTTGTCACCAACCACTTTAGTGGTAAATATAGCCATTACATCTGGTCTATCTAAGTAATAGCTAATTCGGCGAAAGCCCTCTGCTTCACATTGACTACAAAAAGCACCTCCAGACTTGAACAAGCCCTCAAGTGAGGTGTTATCTACTGGATTTATTTCAGTGACAATAACAACTTTAAAATCAGTCTTATCCGTTATGATAGTTAGGCTTGTATCTGATTGCTTATATTGCTCAGATGATAATAACTCATCATCAACGGACACAGAAACCAAGGTTAATTTTTCACCGTCTAAAATTAGTGATTCTTGGTGTTTCCCTTGCCGCCTCACTGATAATTCATTAGTAACCTGTGTATTACTATCATCCAACAGAATTGTTAGATTGACGGTTTCAATAGTAAAATTTGATGGGCTGTAATCAGATAAAAATCGAGCAGTAGAGCGAGTCATAAATCATCCTGAAAAATAGCCTAATCTGTAGGCTAGAAAAAATTAAGTGTTAGTCGCAAATTTATTTAATTTAAAGTCGATAAAGCCATACACAATAGCTAATATTGGATTAAGTAAATAAACTGTAAAGTATATGATCAAGTGGATTCACTAACAAC
>JAWUXK010000110.1:0-55277 GCA_034111385.1 Colwellia sp.
TTACAACGCTCAATGCGTGGATCAGAAATAGAATCAAAATGTGTCAAGAAAGTCGCGCTCATGTTAATTACCTCAATGTATTATATTGAGATCTGATCGTGACTAAAGTAGAAAGTTCAATTTATAATGATCTTGCCGTGGTAATTCACTGCTATCGAAGATGTTTTTTGTGGATATTTCACAAAGTCAATCTACACAAAGTGCTTATTAATTTATATAAACATCTATAAACTAGTCACTTAAGTACGGAATATTTCACCTGTCAGGCCGTTGATTATTTGGGAAGGTTGTTGAAAGGATAAAGTATCTCCCTTAAGCGTATAATCGACCATCACTACCAACTTTTCATCTAATGTTTGCCAAGTTTTGGCGGGGTTGTTACCTGACAAATTAGCGCTAGTAGACACTATAGGCTTATTCGCTTCAGCGCATAATGCTACTACATCGGCCTGATCTGTTATACGCACAGCAATACTATTGAAACGACCAGTCAACAGCGGTGAAATATTAAGGATAGCAGGTAATACTTGCGTGATACCGTTGGGCCAACGATTTAATATTTGCTCGATTTGTATTGATGATAATTGTGATATATCTAGATACGGTAACAATTGAGTAAAATCACCCGCCAATAAAATCAGCCCCTTTTCTTCAGACCTATTTTTAATGGCAAGTAATTTTTTTATTGCTTGTGGATTATCAGGATCGCACCCTAAACCAAATACCGCTTCTGTAGGATAGGCAATCACACCACCTTGTTGAAATACTTTGAAAACCGTAGACATAAGCTTCTAAATATAACCTTAATAATTTACTAGACTATGAATAACAAAATGGCTGAGAGTTAATCAGCCATTTAGATATAAACTACAAATAATAATGACGGTTACTGAAGTCGATTAATGTAGTCACTAACTTCTGGAAAATCAGCTTCAGGTAATTGTTTAACAACTTGTTGTAAGCGATATAGTAATTCACTACGATCACCTCCTGAAACATTAATATGACCCATTTTTCTGCCTGCTCGTTTACTTTTTCCATACCAGTGTAACGTTACGCTAGGTATGGCTAAAATACTGTCAGGAACACTATCAGTGCCCAAAATATTAATCATAGCAGTAGGCCTAACCAAGGCTGTAGAACCCAAAGGCAAATGACATACCGCCCGCATGTGGTTTTCAAACTGGCAAGTATCGGCCCCTTGTTGAGTCCAGTGTCCTGAATTATGAACGCGAGGTGCTATTTCATTTACAAGCAGTGAATCGCCAACTTGAAAAAACTCAATAGCAAGAATGCCAACATAATCAAGTGCTCTCGCTATTTTATCAAATGCTTGGGATGCTTGTGCTTGCAAAGCCTGATGTTCTTTGGTTGCAAGCGATACAGTCAATACACCGTTAGTATGGTGATTTTCTGTTAATGGATATGATTGAGTTTCGCCATTTTTACTGCGAACGCCAACCAAAGACACTTCACGATCAAAAGGAACCATTTGCTCAATAACAACCGCTTGTTGTTGACCACTGGTGTCTTCTTTAATAAACGTATTAACTTCTTGCCAAATAGCATCGGCTTGCGATAAATCTTTTAATCGCCATTGCCCTTTACCGTCATAACCCGCTAAGGCACTTTTCAAAATAAGTGGTAAACTTAAGGTCGCTAAGGCTTCATCAAATTCAGCCTTGGTTGATACCACTTTATGAGTAGCATTTTTAACACCGGCTTGTGTCAGAAGATTTTTTTCTAACCTCCTATCTCCACCCGTTTTGATTGACCGACTACTAGGGAATAGCTTGTCTGAAGCTTCACATTGAGCTAAAACATCATGGCTAATATGTTCAAATTCCGCTGTTATTGAATCGGAAAACTCTATACCTGCACTTAAATCACCAAAAGACACGTTAGTTGATAATGGATCAACCACTTGACCACTACCAACATCGTAAGCTCTGACATCAATATTCAAAGGCTTACTTGCCAATGCCATCATACGAGCTAATTGGCCAGCACCTAATACTAAAACCTTCATTATATAACCTATTCTGCTGGGTTTGGATTATCAAGAATGTTCTGGGTTTGCTCTTTTCTAAATTTTTCTATCGCTGCCATCACTGTTGTATCATGGGTACCGATAATTTGTGCCGCAAGCAGACCTGCATTCGCTGCCCCTGCAGTGCCAATGGCTAGTGTGCCTACAGCAATACCTTTAGGCATTTGAACGATTGATAATAAAGAGTCTTTACCACTCAAGACTTTTGACTGAACAGGAACACCCAAAACCGGTAAGCTAGTAAAAGCAGCCGCCATGCCAGGTAAATGTGCAGCGCCACCAGCGCCAGCAACAATAACTTTTAGGCCACGATCTTTTGCACTTTCTGCATATTCAGCCAGTAAATGTGGCGTTCTATGCGCCGACACTACTTTAGTTTCATAGGGTACATTAAGAAGATCAAGCATATCTGTTGTATGTTTCATTGTCGGCCAATCCGACTTAGAACCCATGATAATACCTACTGTCATGTTAAAAACCTTTCATATTTAATTTTAGGGTGCCGCTAAGGGCGTTATAAAGAATATTATAACCTTGTTTACGGTGAGATAAAACTTAACTAGTAACGGTCATTGCTAAAGCAATATAAATCACGATGATTTACTTTTATAATTGCACTTCTTTTGAGGGCACATAACTATCTCTCCACCAGCCATATTTCTTTTCACTAATACAGGCCACTGACATTGAGGACAAGTTTGCTCAACTGG
The DNA here is from genome assembly GCA_034111385.1 of Colwellia sp. GTDB lineage: Bacteria > Pseudomonadota > Gammaproteobacteria > Enterobacterales > Alteromonadaceae > Colwellia. Next base: position 2,761 of record JAWUXK010000110.1, read on the forward strand.
TGGATAATTTAAAACATATTTACATTTAGGGTACTGATCACAAGAATAAAAGTTTTTACCAAATCGATTGGTTTTCTCTTTCAATTCACCTAATTTCCCTTTGCTTTTACAAGATGGGCAAGCAACACCAACATCCTCATGTTGCTGTTCTTCCTCTATATGATGACATACAGGGTAATTGGTACAACCGATAAACATACCGTACCGACCTTGTTTAACAGCAAGAGAAGAGTGGCACTCTGGGCATTCACTACCGGACAAAATCGTATCTTCAACTCGCTCATGTTCATTGACAGATCGTGTATATTTACAGTGAGGATAATTAGAGCAACTCAGAAAAGCACCGGATTTACCATGTTTTATCGCAAGCTCAGAGCCGCAATCAGGGCAAATTTCATAAGCTTTTTCAAGCGCATGTTCGTGGCGAGAGAAAAGAGGTTCGCCCTTAGAAGAATCTTTTTCGTTTGACATTTTGAGAACAAAATCACCAGTAAAGTTATGACATATTATGCCATAACTTTGTTTGAAAAATATAGAGAAAGACCAAATCTAATGTAATGGGCCTTCTTGCTCATCAAAAATAAGATCTTCCATTTTAGAGTAAGCACTTTCTTGGCCTGGTACATTAAATAATACCATCAATATCACCCATTTTAAGTCGTCCATAGAAAAATGAGAGGTATCGAGCTCCATCACTCTATCAATGACCATTTCACGCGTAGTAAAATCAAGCACATTGACTTGCTCTAAGAATAAGATGAAGCCTCTACTTTCTGTATCAAGCAGTTGCATTTCATCTTCAGTATAGATACGGAAAGACTGATTTCCAACACGAGTTAAGTAAGGATACGCATCACTGTCTTGCAGTTCCGTAAGCTTTTCAAGCCAATTAAGGGCTTTGTATATTTCATCCTGGTGAAAACCTGCACGCGTAAGTTCATCGGTTAATATGTCATGATCAACCATTACTTCAGCTTCACTATGAATATAATTTTCAAACAGATACATTAATATATCAAACATAACTAGCCCCTTTTACATCTATGGTTAATATTATAATCTAAGATAGCCACCTGGTACCGCAGCCACCAAACCACTAAGCTCTAATATTGTTAACCGAGTTAACACTTCCTCTATGGGAAGTTTACTTCGGGAAACCACTTTATCTACGGGAGTAATCTCAAAACCCACACTAGCCAACAATTCATCGTCACACAAGTCCTTATTTTGACTTTTTTGATCAAATTCTTTATTAACAATGCCTTGTAATTTTTCCTGCTTCTTTAAATGTAGACCAGATTCATCTAAAAGCGTTAACTCTTCCATTATATCGGCCACTTCTTCTACAAGTTTAGCGCCATGCTTAATTAACCAATGACAACCTTTAGCCTGTAGATTATTAATAGAGCTAGGAATAGAAAATACCTCTCTATTTTGATCTAATGCACAACGAGCCGTAATTAAAGAACCACTTTTTAAAGCAGCTTCAACCACTAGTACCCCTATACTAAGACCGCTAATAATGCGATTTCTTTTCGGAAAATGTCCTGGCTTTGGTAAAGTACCCGGTAAAAACTCACTGATTATCGCTCCGTGGCCAGATTTTATTTGCTGTGCTAAAGATCTGTGCTTGGCCGGATATACCTTATCTAATCCGGTTGCTACTACCGCAATGGTGCTTGAATTAGCCGTTAACGCCCCTTTATGGGCAGCAGCATCAATACCTAAAGCCAAACCACTGGTAATTACCAAACCAATTTCTGATAACTCTTCGGCTAGTTTAAAAGCAGTTTCACGACCATTTACACTAGCAGAACGACTACCAACAATAGCTAATTGGCTTTTATTCAATAATTTTTTATTTCCTTGTATAAAAATAACAAGGGGTGGATCATAAATTTGTTTTAATAGGCGGGGATAACAGTCATCATCGTAAGTGATAATTTCACTGTTGCAGTCATAACTTTTCTTAATAATATCGTCGATGAGTAACCAATTGGGTTGGTTAAATGCTGCTAACTGCTTAGCTGTTAAGCCATGTTCTGAATGTAAAGGGGATAATATCGGTAAAGAAAAAAGCGCCGCTATCCCGTAAGAATCAACAAGCGCTATTTTTTTATGAATGGCTAAACGAGGAACAAGCTTTAATGCCAGCCAGAAATGAATATTGGTTTTGTTCACTTGTCTCCTCCATAAGACTAAGCTCGTATTTACTTATTCTGGCGCTGTCACCACATCCTGTAGTCTTGCAGGTTTATCAGTACGTAAGATAAGTGCCATACTTGCTTGCTGATACACTTTAAAAACCATTAATTCACCTAAACTTTCTTCAGGCATTTTATAATCTGTGGCTAATAACCGATTCCAACGAGATGTTTCTATCGTATATTCTGGCCCTTTACTTGTATCCACAATACCTGGACTTAAACGTTTGATAGCCATTACATCACCGACGGTTACTTGATGTTCAGTACCACGGTTAATCATCACCACTTCTAATTTACCAAATTCACGACCATCGCTGGCAGCTTTAATAATAGCTCCACGAAATGACTCATTTACCGGTTTCATGGTGAAAATAGAAGTAAACAGCTGTCCCTCGTGTACAGGTACAACATAATCGCCAGAGCGTATTTCACGTTTAGCCGTAGATACTTTTAGCGTTGCCGGTTCATTTTCACTCATATTACCGGTACGAAGTGCTTGACCTGTTGCGACTAAATCAACATAAAAGCCCAAAGAATCTGACGTTTCTGGATCAAAGATTTCTTCACCTTTATTATAGATCGCATAGGTTTGCGCTAAATCTAAATTTTTATTCACATAAACTTTAAAGCCGTTAATACTCGATTTATACCCTTCATCACTTCCTATAACATGAGGTAATTTTTCAAGTTCTTCATAACTAAATAAATGATCATACTTAATGAACGGAGCTATCACCTCTAAAGGTAACAACTTAATTGCACTATCATCCTTATTTTTCTGGCGTATTGTTGGCGACCACTTATAGCTTGCTTTCACTTTATTAGATTCTAGCACCAGCATAGGCTGACCATTTTCATCAAAAACTAATTTGATGATATCGCCGGGGTATATTAAGTGGGGATTATTGATTTCAGGGTTTAAACGCCACAACTTAGGCCACAACCACGGCTGCTCTAAGAAAATAGCTGAAATATCCCAAAGGGTATCGCCTTTAACAACGACATGAGTCTTAGGTGCATCATCATTAATTTTTAACTGATCAGCCAATGAAATTAAAGAACATACTGATAAAGAAAGTGTTAAAATTATCTTTTTTAGCATGTGCTTCGTTCCTCTGTGATGATTTTTCATGCTTTTATTCACTGTTATAGAAATGCGGTATTATTAATTGCTATAATAATTAACATAACACTCTAACAGAATTATCGCTAATTCTTTTAACAAACTCTTATAAGATTATGACTATTTTAACTGTATTACGTTTTCCAGATCCTCGTTTAAAAACAAAGGCTAGCATTGTAACCGAAATAACTGACGCTACCTCAACCATAATAGATGATATGTTAGCTACCATGTATGATGAAAAAGGTGTTGGTCTTGCGGCTACCCAAGTTGATATTCATCAACGCATCGTTGTTATGGATGTTTCTGAAAATGGCGATCAGCCGCTGGTACTCATTAATCCAGAAATTATTGTGAAAAGCGATGAAACCGTGATAAATGAAGAAGGATGCTTATCTGTTCCTGGGATATACGCCAAAGTAGATCGCCATACAAGTTGTACGGTAAAAGCACTCGATCGCCATGGAAAAGAGTTTACCCTTGATGGCGAAGAACTATTAAGCATTTGTATTCAGCATGAACTTGACCATTTAAATGGTATTTTATTTGTTGACTACTTATCACCATTAAAACGCCAGCGTATTAAAACCAAGTTAGAAAAAGAAGCAAAACTAGACCAGGCTAATGCATAACTCTATGTCTAATAATCTAGAAAAGTCTCTAAATATTATTTTTTCTGGCACGCCTGACTTTGCTGCTCAACATTTACTTGCACTGATAAACAGCGAACACAATGTAATTGCCGTTTATTGCCCCCCTGATAAACCGGCAGGAAGAGGAAAAAAATTAACCGCTTGTGCAACTAAACTATTAGCTCTTGAACATAATATACCTGTTGAGCAGCCCGTTAATTTTAAAGCCATTACCGACCAACAAAAATTAGCCCACTATAATGCTGACATAATGGTTGTTGTTGCTTATGGTTTACTTTTACCTGAAGTTATTTTGCAAGCCCCACGTTTAGGTTGTATTAATGTGCACGGTTCATTATTACCTGAGTGGCGTGGAGCGGCACCTATACAACGTTCACTAGAAGCTGGTGATGAAAAAACCGGTGTAACCATTATGCAAATGGATAAAGGCTTAGATACAGGTGATATGATTGCAACTGCCGAATGTATTATTGAACATACCGACACTAGTGCTATCCTTTATGAAAAATTAGCCTTACTTGGCCCAATAGCACTGGTTGAAAGCCTAACATTAATGGCACAAGACAATTATAACGCTGATGAACATAATATTAGCCAAGATAATAGCCAAGCCACTTACGCCCATAAACTTGATAAAACAGAAGCCGAATTAAATTGGCAATTAAGCGCCATTGAATTAGATAGAAAAATTCGTGCTTACATTCCATGGCCAGTAGCGCAATTTACCTTTACTGAAAATAGTTCCGCCAAAAAACAACATAAAGTTCGTATTTGGCAAGCTTCAACCCAAGAAATAAAAGTAGAACAACCTGTTGGTACGATTATATCTGCTGATAAAAATGGCATTGTCGTTACCACCGCCGATGGCGCTATTTGTTTAGAGGTTCTGCAATTACCTGGCAAGAAAGCCCTGCCAGTACAAGATATTCTAAATGGTCGCGCAGATTGGTTTAAGGTTGGCGCTAACATTAATGGTGTAGTGGATTAAATGACAACTCAAACAGCCCAAGTAAAAAAGCAAAAAACAGCCAATATTCGTGCGCTAGCTGCAAAGTGTTGTTATAGCGTAATTGACAAAGGACGAAGCCTCAGTGATGAATTACCTAAGCAACAAGATAAGGCTGATTTAAAAGATAAAGGCTTGCTGCAAGAAATTAGTTACGGTGTACTGAGATATTTACCTGAATTAGAACACGACGTTCGTGCTTTAATGCAAAAACCTTTAACCGGTAAACAACGTGTATTTCACTTTTTGCTATTGGTAGGTGTATATCAAATAAAATATATGCGCATTCCTGATCACGCCGCGGTTAGTGAAACGGTTGCTGCTACAGGCGCTTTAAAAAATAGACAGATGAAAGCATTAGTTAATGCGGTTTTACGAAATTTTGTTCGCACCAGTGAAAAAAATACAGAAAATAAGCAAGAAGACTTACCTGCCTCAATAGAGTACAACCACCCAAGTTGGTTTATCAAAAAAGTACAACAAGGCTATCCAACAGTCTGGAAACAAATTCTAGAAGCCAACCAACACAAGCCACCAATGTGGTTAAGGGTAAACCAACAGCACCACACAAGTAGTGAGTATCAAAGCTTATTAGATACAGCAGCAATAGATGTTAATACGATTGAACCACACAGTCATGCCATTGAGCTTACTCGCCCTACTGATGTACACAAACTACCCGGATTTGAGCAGGGTTGGATCTCTGTTCAAGATGCTGCTGCTCAACAAGCCGCTCGACTTCTTGACTGTCAACCTGGTGATATTGTGCTCGATTGTTGTGCTGCGCCAGGCGGTAAAACATGTCATATCTTAGAGACAAGCCCTAATATAGCCTCAATGACAGCCATTGATATTGAGGCAAGCCGCTTAGTCAGAGTAGAGGAAAACCTAACCCGTTTAGGGTTAAAAGCTAAAGTGATTGCTGCTGATGCAGCCGATTCGAAAACTTGGTGGGACGGTCAACAGTTTGACCGTATTTTATTAGATGCCCCCTGTTCTGGCACAGGTGTAATTCGCCGACATCCTGACATTAAATGGTTACGTAAAGCCAGCGACATTGATGTACTCGTATCGCTTCAACAGAAAATACTAAAAGAAATATGGTCTTTGCTTAAACCCGGTGGTACTTTACTTTATGTAACCTGTAGTATTTTACCGCAAGAAAACAAAGAGCAAATAATAAATTTCATGCAAGCAAATACTGATGCTGAGTTATTAAGTATTGACTGTAATAACCAATCTGAACAAGAGACTATCGGTTGGCAAATATTGTCTGGAGAAGAAAATATGGATGGTTTTTATTACGCTAAACTGCTAAAAAAAATACCATAAAAAAATTAGAGCCCTCAATCATGTAAACATGAGGGTGACGTTCATTCATGAGAATAAAAACAACAAATGAAAATAATCATAGTAGGTGCTGGCCAAGTAGGCGGAACTTTAGCGGAAAACCTTGTTGGTGAGAATAACGAAATATCTGTTGTTGATATTGACGGAGAAAAACTTCGTGAACTGCAAGATAAAATGGACTTACAAGTTGTTACTGGCCAAGGTTGCCACCCCGACGTACTTAAAAATGCTGGCGCAGAAGATGCTGACATGGTTATTGCCGTAACCTCAGACGACGCCACTAACATGATTACCTGTCAAATTTGTTCTTCGTTGTTTAATACACATAAAAAAATTGCCAGAATTCGCTCAAACCAAATATTAAAGCACTCAAAGCAGTTATTTCATAAACACCATATTCCCGTTGATCATGTCATTGCCCCTGAAGAGTTAGTTACCCGTGATATTGCTCGCTTAATAGACTACCCTGGAGCATTACAGGTATTAGAGTTTGCTGAAGGAAAAGTAAGTTTAGTTGCTGTTAAAGCGTACTATGGTGGTTTACTTGTAGGGCACGCCTTATCAACATTAAGGGATCATATCCCTAATGTTGATACCCGTGTTGCTGCTATTTACCGTAACGGTAAACCGATTAGACCTTTGGGGACTACCGTAATAGAAGCGGACGATGAAGTGTTTTTTATTGCGGCCAGTAAACACATACGCGCAGTGATGAATGAATTACAAAAATTAGAGCCCGCTTACAAACGTATTATGATTGTTGGCGGTGGCAATATTGGCGCTGGTCTTGCTCGAATTTTAGAAAATAACCATCAAGTAAAACTAATAGAACGCTCAGCAAAACGTGCCGCACAATTAACTTCTGAGCTAAATGAAACACTGGTTTTCAATGGCGATTCATCAGACATAGAGCTACTAACCGAAGAAAATATTGAACAATTTGATGTTTTCATTGCTGTTACTAATGATGATGAAGCCAATATCATGTCCTCACTACTGGCAAAAAAGCTTGGTGTGCGTAAAACTATGGTGCTTATTCAACGTGACGCTTATATCGAGTTAGTACACGGTGGCGCTATCGATATTGCTATCTCACCACAGCAAGCAACTATTTCAGCATTATTAACCCATGTGCGACGCGGTAGTATCAATAACGTTTATAGTTTACGTGGTGGCGCGGCTGAAGCGATTGAAATAATTGCTAAGGGTGATGAAAAATCATCTAAAGTAGTAGGCCTTACAATCGGTGAAATTAAACTCCCACCGGGCACAACAATCGGCGCTGTTGTTCGAGACTCTGAAGTATTAATTGCCCATTCCGATACCCATATACGAGAAGAAGATCACGTGATTTTATTTTTAGTTAACAAGCGTTATATCAGTGACGTTGAAAAGTTATTTCAAGTGAGTGCTATTTATTTTTAAGCCATAGCGTTATTTATCACTATCTATATTTCTAACTGAGGCACGTAAAAAACCAATAATAACAATAAGCTATGTTCGCCAAAATGCAGGTGTGAATAATACCAACAAGGTAAATATTTCTAAACGACCAAATAACATAGCGACAATCAATATCCATTTACTTGTATCGCCTATTGATGAGAAGTTCGCGGCAACCTCACCTAACCCTGGGCCAAGGTTATTAATAGAAGCTGCAACCGCGGTAAAGGCCGTTATATCATCCATCCCCGTGGCAAGCAGTGATAACATACATATAACAAACACTGCAGCATAAGCCGAAAAGAATCCCCAAACAGCTTCAACAACGCGATCAGGTAAAACCTTTTTCCCCATCTTGATGCTAAATACGGCTTTAGGATGAACCAGTTTGTTTAGTTCGCGTAACCCTTGTAAGTACAATAACAATACACGTACCACTTTCATGCCGCCACCAGTACTACCAGCACAACCACCAATAAAGCTAGAAAAAATCAGTAATATAGGTAACAGAGTTGGCCAATCAGCAAATGACGTTGTAGCAAAACCTGCTGTTGTGCTTATGGAAACAGATTGAAACAATGCCTGGTCAAACGCTTGACCTGCATCGTCATAGGTACCAAAAGATATTAAAACAGTAAAGCAAATTAGCGCCAACACCACCTGTATAGCAATAAAAACTTTAAATTCAGGATCATAAAAATAACTTTTAAGAGACTTGCTTTGCACTACTGCATAATGCAAGGCAAAGTTGACGCCGGATATAACCAAAAAGAATACACACACTAAATTAATGGTTGGGCTATTAAAATACCCCATACTCGCATCATGAGTAGAAAAGCCTCCGATAGCGATAGTAGAAAATGAATGACAAATAGCATCAAAACCCGACATACCCGCCAACCAGTAAGCAACTGCGCAGGCTATAGTCAGTGACAAATAAATGTACCAAAGGTGCTTAGCTGTATCAGCAATACGTGGTGTCATTTTTGAGTCTTTAACGGGCCCAGGTGTTTCAGCGCGGTATAACTGCATACCACCAATACCTAACATAGGTAATACTGCCACCGCTAAAACAATAATCCCCATACCACCAAGCCATTGTAATTGCTGGCGATACCATAAAACAGCATGAGGTAAACCTTCTATATGATTTAAAATAGTTGCGCCAGTTGTCGTTAAACCAGAAAATGATTCAAAAAAAGCGTCTGTAATAGATAACGATGGTTGCTCTAACAAAATCAGAGGGATAGCAGAAAAGCTCGCCAACACGAGCCAAAATAGCACGACAATCAGAAAGCCCTCTCGAGCTCTTAAGTCAGTTTTTTGATATCTATTCGGATACCAGGCAACGAAACCGGTAACCAGACACCAAAGAAAGCCTAATAAAAAAGGAACACCACCACCATCACGATATATCATGGAAACCAGAGCAGGCGGTAACATAGTGACGCTGAGCAGCGCCACCAGTAAACCTAAAATTCGGATAATATTTTTATATTGCACGTTTAATTATTTTTTTGAGTCGTAAAATGCTATGGCTTTAAATTAGTTAATACTAATTTTCCTGCCGATAATGTTTGTAATTTTAGCATGACTAAAGCTAATTTAGATTCTGGAATCAAAAAACTAAACTGCACTTGCTGCAAATACTCCTGTGCAACAATTTGCCCTTCTGCTTGACTAATAATATGTAACACATCATCAACTTGGCTATATTGACATGCTAGGGTTTTTGCCGCCATAGCTATTTTAGTTTTAGCCTGTAAAAAAACTAATGCTTGCCGCACACTATCAGCATATGCTCGCTGTAAACCACCTGTGCCTAATTTAGTACCGCCAAAATATCGAACTACTACAGCGCATACTTGACCTGTATCACCACCTTTTAACACAGCTAGCATTGGTTTCCCTGCTGTACCACTTGGCTCACCATCATCAGAATAACCATAGCCTAAGCTATCATTAGCAGCTTTCGTCAAGAAAGCATAACAGTGGTGGCTCGCTTGCGGATGCTCTTGTTGAAGCACTTTAACTTGTGCTTTAGCTTCTTCAATCGTTGCGCAAGGAGCTAAATAACAAATAAAACGACTACGATTAACAACCGTTTCATGCTCAACTTTATTAGCCGCTATTTGATAATCTTTTTGCACGATAAATTATAAGCCTAAATCACGGGTCATATTTTCATTATGGGACTGATGAACAATAATATTATCTTCAATACGAATACCGCCAAAAGCGCGCATTTCATCAACTTTTTGCCAATTAACTTGATCGCTATTCGCTGACTCTTTTAACTCTTGCAATAAAGAATCTATAAAATACAAACCTGGCTCAACAGTAAAGACTTGTCCAGCTTCAATCACTCTTGATGTGCGTAAAAAAGGGTGTGTCTCAGGGGCACTTATATGTGTACCACGCTCATCAGCCATGAAACCGCCAACATCGTGTACCTGCAAACCAAGGTGATGCCCCAAGCCATGAGGAAAAAACGCACTAACTATGCCTGAATTAATCGCTGTTTCAGCGCTAACGTTAATAAAATCAAACTCCGCTAAGACTTGTGCTACCTCTTGGTAGGTAGCAATGTGTAAATCAACATAACACCCTCCTGGCTTTAAACCTTGCACTGCATTTAACGTAAGCTGATCCATACGTGCTATCAATTCAGCAAATTTATCCCGTTTAAAAGAATAAGTACGCGTAATATCTGCAGCATAGCCGTTGAAATTTGCCCCTGCATCAATTAAAAACGATTGATGTAATTGCGGTGATCTTTTTTCTAACGCCGTATAGTGCAAAATAGAGCAATTTTTATTAAGCGCAACAATATTGCTATAAGGTGTTTCATTCGTGGTCAAACCTAGTTCATTTAGATAGGCGCTTTGAATTTCAAACTCAGTATCGCCATTTAAAAACGCTACCTTAGCTACTTTATGGGCTAATACAGATAACTGGTTTGCTTGACGTAAACACGTTTGTTCATATGCTGTTTTATAAGCACGATGATAGTGAAAATAATTAAGTATTGGCTCATGATTAATTACTTCAAATCCTAGCACTTTAGCAACCTCAACATGACTACCAATGTAAGCAAAACCTTTTCTATCATAAGGTAATAATTTATCAACCGAGCTCGCTTGTTCTAATATTTTTATAGTGAAAAATTCATTCCAAAAACTTTCAGTTAAAGGAGTTACTTTGTGCCAAAAATCAACTGGTTGGTAATAAATTAATATAGGTTTATCTTCACCATTTACGATAAGCCAACAATTAGGTGAATCAACTAAGGGTAACCAATGTTTAAAGTGAGGGTTTACTTTAAAGGGGTAGGTATTATCATCAAGGAAGGCTTTAATCTCTTGGCCTGAATGAATAACAATACCTTCAATATTTTCACGCGCCAGCACTTGCTTAGCTCTTTGTTGTAGTTGGAGTAAGTGCTGCGGATATTCTTCTGTTAATGTATTTATAAGTTTACTCATTGAAACACCCCTGAGTTTTCACCTAACAGTATAACTTTTTGTGTTTATTTGATACTTGGCTATAAACCTAGTAATTGAAGGGTCTATTAATTCTAACCCTTTAATTACCAATATTCATATTAATGACTTTCTCAAAAAGTTGACTAACCTGCCCTGGCTCATGCTGATATATTTCTTGATAAGCCAAAACACTTTTTACATAATTTCGGGTTTCTTTAAAAGGGATCGTTTCTATCCAAATATCAGCTGGTATAGATTTTAAGTCTTTTAACCACGTTTTTACTCTATGTGGCCCCGCATTATAAGCTGCTGTTGCTAAAACTTGATTTCCACTATTCTTATCAAGTAATTTTTTCAAATAGCGCGTGCCCAGTTCAATATTATTGTCGGCATTGAGTAAATAATTACGATTAACTTTACCTTTTCTAAGTGACTTAGCTGTATTAGGCATCAATTGCATCAAACCTCTAGCACCTGCTGGTGAACGAGCATCCGTCATAAAAGAACTTTCTCGACGCGCGATAGCAAATGCCCATGCTGGTGCTATTTTTTCATTACTTGCATGGCGATTAATTTCTTCGTCAAACGCTTTCGGGAACCTCAGTAAAACATCATCTAAATACCCTACTTTTGCTAAAGTGAAAATGGTTCGATCAAACCATTGATTCTCATTAGCCACTTTTGCTGCAATCAACTTTTCACGGTGTGTTAATTGTCTAATTAAATAATTCCATTCAGCACGCGCTTCGTAATACCGTCCTAAATGGTAAAATTCAAATGCTCTTTTTGCCGCAGGATAATTGATAACCTTTCGCTTTTCTCCATGTGTAAAGTCCAATGGCTTATGTTGCATATTCGCAGGCTCTTGCATATAACTTGCCGCTAAGAAGCCATAATAATGTCGCTCATTTGCTAACTGTTCTAATAAATATTGACCACGTTCAACAGCATCTGTTTCTATTAATGCCCGCGCGTACCAATATTTCCACTGTAAATCATCTTTGTATTTAGTGGGTAATTGCTTTAAATCAACAATAAGGCGTTCCCAGTCGTTCTGTTTTAATGCCTGTGATAAACGCCACTGCAACATACTTTTATTTAAAGAGGTAAGTTCTAATTTATTTAACCAGACTTGAGCCTGAGGATGACTTTTTGCAGACAATGCTAAGGCAAACTTTTCTTTAATTTGCAGCTGTTGAGTTGGCGTAAATATAAACTTCTGCTGAGCTTTTTTATAGCTTTGAAGTGCTTTGTCGGGATCACGCCAAATAAGACGTTTAAATCCATACGCTAATATCTCAGTTTCACGTATCGACTTATTAGGAAAATGCTTCAATTTAGCAACCAGAGACGGATCACGGCGAACTTTATGCCACAACTTAGCTAAATACTGTTGTTCTGGTGGAAGTAACTTAGTTAAGTAAGGAATTAATGTGTGCTTACCACCATCAGCTGCTAGTACAAGGCGCTGCCAAATCACCTCATTGGTTTGATAACCTGCTTTTTGCCAACGTTCAAATAACGGATCGCATGCTTTATCTTGTGATTTCCCAACCTGCCATAACTTAGTGACTTCAGGCAATACCATAATTTCAGGTAAGCCAGAGGCCAATCTGAATTTAAGGTGCTGACAACTTAGTTCTGCATTAGCGGTTGGCTTATACGCTTGTAAAAATAATAGACCTTGCTTTTTCTCTGCTAAAAACTGCAGCCACTTTTTACGTAATGGCCAATCGAGCGGGGTTTCTTTATACTTCAAAAGGAATTCATTTATTTCCGCTGCATTAGACAAACTTATATTGTTTAATAGACGTTTCTGATCTAAATAAGGCTGTAACGGGTAATAATGAAGCTGATTATAAAGCGAGTTATATTGTGAAGATTTACCTTGTTGGGCTAACTTTTCTGCTTTAATAAATAGCTGTTGCTGATTTTTATCTACTTTTAGACTAAATGGTTCAGCAGACACACCTAAACCATATCCACATAACAATATAACAAATAATATTTTTTTCACTGCACACCGTAATTGATTTTAATTTTTTCAACCCGTTTAATGTATCTCAGTATAGTTCAGAGACCAATTAAATAGTTAATTTACTCTTAATTATTATTCAATATACAGTACAATGTGCATAGCTTTACTAACTAAATTTTTTAATTGCCTAGATGTTAGACACTATTTTCCAAACAACTGATCATATTCTTGATGCTACAGGGTTGCGCTGCCCAGAACCGGTAATGATGGTTCGTTTAAATATCCGCAGAATAGCCTCCGGTGAAACACTTTTAATTAAATGTGATGACCCTTCAACTACGCGTGATATTCCCAGCTTTTGTCAATTTATGGAGCATGAACTGGTTGCAAAGAAAGTAAATGAAAAACCTTATTTATTTGTAATCAAGAAGAACTAAACTATTTACTTAATTCTTCTTGTTAAAGTGGGTAAATAAGTAATTAAGCTTTTTTTAACATAACAAACAACATATCTTTTAATTTTAACCGTTGTTTCTTTTTCATTTCAATATATTCATCACTAGTATTTTCAACACCTTGCTCTATACGGTGTACTTCTTGATTAATATCATGATATTCCGTAAATAAGCGAGAAAAGTGATTATCATTCATTTTTAAGTGGTGTATTTCATCATGAAACTCTGGAAATTCGTGATGAAGATCATGTTTTTGTAAGATCATAGTACTCTCCTGGATGTCATTTTTTTAATTATATAAACGCTATTCTCATTATTACTTTACACCTATATTAATGACATTATTTGATCTAGCACAAAGCTAATAACGTTATTTATATTTTAATAATGGGCACTATAATCACTCCATTTCCATCGTTATTAAATGGTGTTTTTTTAATCAAAAGTGGCAGTGTAAAGTTTACAGGGAAGTATGATTAACTTGGGGATGGAGATCTCAATACAAATAATTTAATTTCAATGAAACTTATTGATTTAACGCTCTACATATCGGAAATGGCTTTCTAATATGGTATCCCTGACCATAATTTACGCCAATTTCTCTGAGTATATCCATGGTATTATCTGAATCTACAAACTCGGCGATGGTTTGCTTTCCAAGTAGCTTCCCAATTTCATGTATACTCCGCACGATCTCCTGATTAATTGGGTCTTTATCCAAATTGCTAATGAACACCCCGTCTATTTTCAAATAATCCACATCGAGTGATCGTAAATAAGCAAAAGAGCTGACTCCTGTTCCGAAGTCATCTAATGAAAACTTACACCCTACGGCTTTAAGGCCACTAATAAGTCGCTTAGCTGCGGGTAAATTTGAAATTGCGGCTGTTTCAGTAATTTCAAAACATAATACGCTGGGATCTACATTTTTATTTCTAAATAAATTAAGACAAAACTCAAGAAATTCATCATCACTAATCGTATGTCCAGATAGGTTTATGGCGCTGTATTCATACGGAATACTATTTTTATTCATCGCTAGCATAGTAACAACAGATTCCACTACCCAACGATCAATTTTAATTGCAAGTCCATAACGGTCAGCTGAAGGTAAAAAGGTTCCGGGCAAATAGACTGTGTTGTCTGGCATTCGCATTCGAATTAATATTTCACACCAAGAATGCTGATTGCCGTTAGTTAAGCGCTCAATCGGTTGACACCAAAGTTCAAAATAACCTTTATCAAGTGCCTGTTGAATGTCAACAGTCCGTCGCATTTCATCACGTTTTACGTCGATCTCGTTACTTCTAGAATGATGCAAGTGAATACAGTTCCTTCCATTATCCTTTGCTACATAGCAGGATAAGTCTGCTTGCCTCATTAATTCATCAACATTATTGTTATTGCTATCCATCATAACAACACCAATACTAAGACCAATTTGTAAGGTTTTTGACTTACTAATAAATCGGTAGTCTTCAACAACTTTTAACATTTTTTCCGCAATGATAACGGCATGTTCCTGAGTACATTGGTTAATAAGAACAGCAAACTCATCACCACCAAGCCGTGCAATACAATCTTTCGGTCGTAATTGTTGTTTCAATAAGTTTGAAACCTCAACAAGTAATTGGTCTCCGGCGGTATGCCCACAGCTGTCATTGACTAATTTGAACTGATCCAAATCAATGTAAAAAATGGCAAATTTTAATCCGTCCCGTTCAATTTTTATTGAGGCTTCATGAAGAATTTGATTGAATTTACGGCGATTAATTAGCTTAGTTAACGGATCATGGTTAGCATGATATTCTAACTCGCTTGTACGCTCTCTAACTTCGTTTTCCAGATGTACATGATAACTTTGCAGTTTTGAATTAACGTCTTGTTGTATCTGTTGCATTCGATTATAGGTTTCAATTACCGTACTCAGCTCATCATTCCCACTATAGGGCACGGGTTCATGTTCGCCCTCTTGATCATATTTAACTATGGCACAAGTGAGGTTTCGCAGTGGTATACCAATGCTATAACGATAGGCTATTTTAATACTGATTAACATAGCAATGATTAACGCACCGAGTAGAGATATTTCATATATTACTCGCTGCTTGAATTCATCAATAATTCGGTCTTTACTGACCGATACCTTTAACTTACCGAGTTTTTTGAAACTTGTTTCGGTCGAATAGTTAATTGATACCGTTTTAGTCTCGAAATTGTGATGTTTCGATTCAAATTTATCTAATATGTTATTTTGATTATCTGTAATCAAAATACCGGTAATATCGGGATCTGAAAGTAGATAGGAAGTAAAAAGCCGTACCGTTTCTATTTGCTTATTAGCGATTGGCTCAGCCAAAAATAATGAATAAATATTGGTAACATTGTGGAGTTTTTCTTTCAGCGCTTTTTCCGCTGATGTAAAGTTTCGCCATTCAAAAATAGAAATAAGCAGAATAAAAATAAATCCGGATACAGGAAGTACCATCGAAAAAAATCGACCTTGGACTCCTATATTATTTAACATAGAGGTTCACCCTTGGTTACTAATTATTAAGGGTATCGGGACTTACAGATTCAATAGTTTTCCAAATACGTTGTGCGATTGATATATTGCGCTTTCTATCACTATCCCATAGGTTCTTGGTACTTCTGTTAAGTAGAACGTAAAGCTGACCATCCTCGATAGCAAATGCTGTAGGATCTATATCAAATTTTTTACCTAGACGAACACCGTAAGCACAGTAACCTCCAAACTCAGGTAGGTAGTTTTCGGGGCTGTTCTTAAATATTTTCATGTTTTTTTCATTAGAGAAAATGTAGTTAATACTATTATATTTATAAGTAAGTGCCTTCTTTCCTTTGGTTGGTTGATCTTGAAAATAAGATACGGGATCATAACCATGCAATGCGATGCTTTCATTATCAACATTGTAATCAACCTGTGCCGCAAACAAGCTATTTACTTGAAACAAAAGTATCAGTGTAAGTACATAACGTAGCGAGAGTTTACTTCGACTAATATTCTTTTTGATATAATCCATATAATTTTTTAATCTCAAATTCTTGCGTTTAATACTTAAGTATTTTTAAAGTTTACCTATAGGAGCTGTTGATATCATCTTCCTAACAATCCATACAATGATAAATGGTAATATTTTCTAGGCTATTTAAGCATACTAGATTTATATCAGTTTCTGTGTGTTTATTCTACTTTATAAAGTAGCTATTGACCTGAGCTTTTCTCAAAAAAAAAGAGCATATAAAATATGCTCTTTCATTATAGCTTTAAGTAACAAGCCTTTATTGCAATACCGATATATCGGCAATAGCAAAGAAACTTTCACGTATTTCATTTAGTAACGTTAAACGATTTATTTTCACTGCTTCATCGTCACTCATTACCATGACACAATCAAAGAAAGTATCAATTGGCGTTTTCAATTGAGCTAACTCATTAAGTGCTGCTTGATAATTCTTATCTGCCATCAATGGAGCTACCTTTAAACTTACAGCATTAAAAATAGTTGCCAAATCCTGTTCAGCTTCTTCAGTTGCTAATTCAGCTTTAAAACCATCATAAAGTTGGCCATCAAATTTAGCTAATATATTACCCACACGTTTGTTGGCTGCTGCTAGTGTTTCTGCTTCAGGTAATTCACCAAAGAAACTTACTGCTTTAATTCGCTTGTCGAAATCTAATGGTGCACTTGGCTTTTTGGCTAATACCGCTTGAATTACATTCACTGAAACTCCCTGCTCTTGATAAAAGGCACGAAAACGTCCCATAATGAAATCAAGTACGTTAACAGCCGTATTCTCATTCACCAATTTATCACCGAACAAAGAAATGCTTTCGTTAATAAGCACAGCAAGGTCTAAATCAAGCTGTTTTTCAATGATGATACGTATTACACCAATGGCTGCTCTTCGTAGCGCAAAGGGGTCTTTATCGCCCTTAGGCGGTTGATTGATACCAAAAATACCAACCAAGGTATCAATTTTATCACTGATAGCTACCGCACAGCCAATATTTGCCTCTGGTAAACTGTCTCCTGCATACCGAGGACGATATTGATCTTCTAGTGCTTGAGCTATTGCAATATTTTCACCATCATTGATTGCGTAATATTTCCCCATGGTGCCTTGAACTTGAGGAAATTCCAAGACCATGTCAGACATCAGATCAGTTTTACTTAATAAACCAGCACGGTATGCATCATCACTATTTTCACCTAATTGCTCAGCAATAAGTTTGCTCAAATTAGCTATGCGCTCTGATTTTGCTTTTAGCGTGCCTAACTGTTTTTGAAATAATACAGATTCTAATGTAGATAGCCTTGATTCAAGCGTTTGCTTTTGATCCGTTTTAAAGAAGAATTCAGCATCCGCTAATCTTGGACGAATAACCTTTTCATTCCCGAACACAACTTCTCTTGGATCTTTCGATTCTATATTAGAAACAAATATAAATTTATTAACCAATCCACCATCATTATTTGTTACTGGAAAATATTTTTGATGATCTTTCATTGAGTAAATCAAAGGTTCTGCTGGTACATTAAGAAAGTCTTCATCAAATGTACCTATTAAGGTGACAGGCCATTCAACTAATGACGTTACTTCTTCAAGTAAATCATCGTCAATTAAGGCCGTTGCCGAAATATCTTCTGTTATCTTATTTATTTGAGCAATAATTTTTTCTTGACGAGCTTGATAATCTACCACAACAAAAGCTTTCGCTAATTCTTCCTCGTAATCATTTGCATGATTAAGTGAAACTAAACCTTGATGGTGAAACCTATGCCCTTGCACTTGGTTATTTGAAGTTACGCCAAGCGCTTCACCTTCGATGATTTTGTCACCATACATTAATGTTAACGTATGAACCGGTCGAATGAATTGAGTACGTTCAGAACCCCAACGCATTGGCTTAGCAATTGGTAATTTACTAATTGCTGATACCACCATGTCAGGAACCAATTCACTGATAGTTTTACCTGACACTGTAGCTTTATGTAATAGCCACTCACCTTTTGGTGTAGTTAATCGTTCTGCTTGATCAACCGTAATACCGTTAGAGCGAGCCCAACCTATTGCAGCCTTACTAGGTTCACCTTGTTCATCAAACGCAACATTGACTGCCGGACCTCTTTTTTCAACCACTCTATCTTGTTGCTTAGCAACCAAGTCAAGTGCTTGTACTGCTATGCGACGCGGTGTTGCAAACCATTTAATATCTGAATAAGCTAATTCGCTTGCATCAAGTTGATTCTTAATACCTTCAAAAAATGCTGTTGCTAATGTTTTTAATGATTTCGGTGGTAACTCTTCAGTACCTAATTCAATTAAGAGAGTTTCTGTGGTCATTATTTTTCTCCCTTTTTTGAAGGCTCTTTAACTTCTTGATTTTTACATAACGGGAAACCTAATTCTTCACGTTTGGCATAATATGCTTCAGCACAAGCTTTAGATAAAGTACGAACACGTAAAATATAACGTTGACGTTCAGTGACTGAAATAGCATGACGAGCATCAAGTAAGTTGAACGCATGAGATGCTTTCATTACTTGCTCATATGCAGGTAATGGTAAGTTTGCTTCAATCAATTTTTGGCTATCTTTTTCACATTGGTCGAACTGTTTAAATAAAGCATCAACATCAGCATACTCAAAATTGTAAGTGGATTGCTCTACTTCATTTTGATGAAAAACATCACCGTAATACACTGTGCCCATAGGACCATCAGCCCAAACTAAATCATAAATGCTATCTACATTTTGGATGTACATCGCAAGACGCTCTAACCCGTAAGTTATTTCACCTGTAACCGGTGCACACTCTAAACCACCTACTTGTTGGAAATAAGTAAACTGGGTTATTTCCATGCCATTAAGCCATATCTCCCAGCCTAATCCCCAAGCACCTAATGTTGGTGATTCCCAATTATCTTCTACAAACCGTATATCATGCACTAATGGGTCAATACCTAACTCTTTTATAGAGTCTAAATAAAGCTCTTGTATATTATTTGGTGACGGTTTTAACATTACTTGAAATTGATAATAATGTTGTAAACGATTTGGATTCTCACCATAACGTCCATCTGTTGGTCGGCGGCAGGGTTGTACATACGCACTACTGATAGGCTCAGGACCGATTGAACGCAAAAATGTCATTGGGTGGAATGTACCTGCCCCAACCTCTAAATCTAATGGTTGTACGATAACGCAACCTTGACGTGACCAAAAATCTTGCAATTGCAATATTAGGCCCTGAAACGTTTTACAATTGAAACTAGTCATGGGTGTTCAAATTCACTTTTGTTTAAATTTAATTACAGCGTTTAATTCACTGTAACGCTAAAAAAATAAAACCCAGTAATGAAGACCGGGTATATTATTTGTGTCATAAACTACTCAATAACATTGAGTAGTCTCTAGATTAAAAGTCTAAGTTAGAAACCTTTAATGCATTTTCTTCAATGAACTCACGTCGCGGCTCGACATTGTCACCCATTAAGGTAGTAAACAATTGATCCGCTGCAATAGCATCTTCTATGGTTACTCGTAACATACGGCGTGTTTCAGGATCCATGGTAGTTTCCCATAATTGCTCAGGGTTCATCTCACCTAACCCTTTATAACGCTGTATGTACTGACCACGTTTTGATTCAGCCATTAACCAGTTCAAAGCTTCTTCGAAAGTTTCAACTGGTTTAGTTTTCTCTCCGCGTTTGACATAAGCTCCCTCTTCCATTAAACCGTTAATAGCATTGTTCAATGAAGTGATTGCTTCAAACTCTGGTGACTGAATAAAATCATAACTACAACTATATTGTTTATCTATGCCATGCTGACGAACATTAAATCTTGGATAATAAATATTACGTTCAATATCATGTTCAACTGTCACTGAGTAAATAGATCCATTTCCATCTTGATTATCAAGTTGAGATAGCAAATCTTTAGTCCAAGCATCTACTGCTGTTTTATCAGTAAATTGTTCAGGTGTAATATTCTCGCTGTAAATCATTTTCTCTACGATATCACTTGGAATTTGTCTTGAAATTCTTTTAATAATATCTAACGTTGTACGATATTGATTCACTAACTGTTCTAGTGCTAACCCACTGATAGCTGGAGCAGCCTCATTGACATGCACACTAGCATTTTCTAATGCTAAGGTTGTTAGGTATTCTGTTAAGCCATCATCATCTTTAATATAACGTTCTTGCTTACCTTTTTTAACTTTATATAAAGGAGGCTGAGCAATAAAAATATGTCCTCGTTCCATAATTTCAGGCATTTGACGATAGAAGAAAGTCAGTAGTAAAGTACGGATATGTGAACCATCGACATCAGCATCGGTCATAATAATAATACTGTGATAGCGCAATTTCTCTGGGTTATATTCATCACGGCCAATACCACAACCTAATGCTGTTATTAACGTACCCACTTCTTGAGACGAAATCATTTTATCAAAACGCGCTTTTTCTACGTTAAGTATTTTACCCTTTAGAGGTAAGATCGCTTGGTTTTTACGGTTACGTCCCTGCTTGGCTGAACCGCCAGCAGAATCCCCTTCCACAATATAAATTTCAGACAGTGCCGGATCTTTTTCCTGACAATCTGCTAACTTACCTGGTAAACCTGCAATATCTAATACACCCTTACGGCGAGTCATTTCACGCGCTTTTCGAGCCGCTTCACGTGCTCTCGCTGCATCGACAATTTTCATTATAATTGTTCGTGCTATAGATGGGTTCTCTAATAAGTATTCACCTAATTTTTCACCCATAGCTTGCTCTACTGCTGTCTTAACTTCAGAAGAAACTAGCTTATCTTTAGTTTGAGATGAAAATTTAGGATCAGGTACTTTTACTGATATAACGGCAGTTAAACCTTCACGTGCATCATCACCTGTTGCACTGGTTTCAGTACTGCCGCCTTTCTTACTCTTGTTTAGACCCTCTTTCACCATATATGAATTTAAGGTTCTTGTTAATGCTGTTCTAAATCCACTTAAGTGAGTACCACCATCTTTTTGCGGTATATTATTTGTAAAGCAGAATATATTTTCTTGGAAACCGTCATTCCATTGCATAGCAACTTCAACAACGATGCCGTCTTCCCGTGCTAGGTCAAAATAGAATATCTCTTCATTTACTGAAGTTTTATTGGTATTTAAATAATCAACAAATGCTTGTATACCACCTTCATAATGGAAGTGATCTTCTTTGCCTTCTCCACGTTCATCGATTAAACGAATAGAAACGCCAGAGTTCAAAAATGACAATTCACGAATACGCTTTACTAATAAATCATAATGAAATAACACATCCGTAAATGTATCGGTACTTGGCCAAAAGCGAACTTCTGTACCAGTTCTATCACTAACACCTATTTCAGCTAATGGCGCTTCTGGTTCACCTACATAATAAAACTGTTCAAACAGTTTTCCATCACGACGTATGTTTAGTTTCAATTTTTCACTTAAAGCATTAACTACTGATATGCCTACCCCGTGAAGACCACCTGACACTTTATACCCTGAATCTTCACCACCAAATTTCCCACCCGCATGAAGTACAGTCATAATAACTTCTGCGGCAGACACGCCTTCTTCAGGGTGTAATTCGGTTGGAATTCCCCGTCCATCATCTTGTACGGATACTGAACCATCTAAGTGGATGGTTACAATAATATCAGAACAGTGCCCTGCTAATGCTTCATCGATTGAGTTATCTAAAACCTCAAAAACCATATGATGTAAACCAGTGCCATCATCGGTGTCACCAATATACATGCCGGGTCTTTTACGTACCGCATCAAGTCCTTTAAGTACTTTAATACTGGACGAGCCATATTCATTTTCTACTGTCATAGTTTTAGCCTATTCACTCTATATTGCTTTTTCTGATTTATTGAGCTCAGAATCGTCTGGATATATTTCTATTACTTTACCATGTTTCACGTGAAACATGGTGTGATTTCTATCTTTACCTGTGTCTAAAAACGGTTGTATAACACTGGATTCGATTGCTGTAATAATTACTTGGCAATCAAGTTTTTCTATTGCGTTAGATAAAGCAGAACGAGAATTAAGATCTAATTCTGCACCTACATCATCAATCAATAAAATTGGTTTTACTAGTTTAACTCTAGATATGAAACTTGCTTGCGCGAAAGTTAATGCTAATAAAAACAACTTTTGTTGTCCCCTCGATAATTGGGTTTCAATTACTTTTTTATCAAGAAGAAATTTTATATCAAATTTGTGAGCTCCATATAAACTAAATCCATAGCTTATTTCTCTATCTTTGTTCCGGTTTAATACATCTATAAGATTGTTTTTTTGTGACCAACCTTTTAGAAATTGTACGGTCACTCTTTCTTTCAAGTTTGGTAGTAGTATTGCTAACCAGTAATTTAACTCTGTAATGATATCCGAAACATAGTCTGCTCTTAATTTTGATACCTCTATTGAGAGCTTACAGAATTGTTCTGTCCAATAATCCAGCATTGAATTATTTTTTATATCATTAAAATTACAGCCTGAACGTATAATCGCATTTCTTTGCTTGAGTACCCTATTAAAATCTTTCCATAAATTAGGAAAATCATGTTTCACGTGAAACATTCCTAAATCAATAAAACGTCTTCGTTCTCTAGGACCACCGAAAAAAAGTTTAAAGCTTTCAGGGGTAACGATCTGAATAGCAATATTCTTTGCTAAAACAGATAGCTTACTATGACGCTGACCGTCAATTTTAATTTTGGTTAACCCTGGGTTTATCTCTCTACTTAAACCTAATTGATGATTAGTAGAGGTTCTTACACTTACAACAAAATTATCAGAATCATGACAAGTAAGAGAATCAACTTTACTCGTTCTAAAAGATTTACCGTGACCAAGAAAGAATAAAGCTTCAAGCAAACTGCTTTTTCCACTACCGTTGTCACCTACAACAAAATTTAATTTTGGGTGAAGGTTAATTGATACTGAATCTAAATTTCTAAAATTGTGAGTAATTAATTTTTCTACACTCATTTGATTTAGCCAATATGCATTAAAGTAAGTAAATCAGAATATTACCAAATTCATTACAAACGCATTGGCATAACAACATAAAGTGCTTCACCTGAATCAGCACCTTCAATCACTACACTAGAATTTGCATCAGCTAAAGTAAATTTTACTTTGTCATCTTTTATTGCACTAAGCACATCTAATACATAACTAACATTAAAACCAACTTCTAAACTTTCATAAGGGAAATCGATTTCCAGCTCTTCCTCGGCTTGTTCTTGCTCAGGGTTATTAGCGGTAATTTTTAATAAAGAATTTGAGAAGTTTAATCGAACGCCTTTGAACTTTTCATTAGAAAGAATAGAAGCACGTGAAAGGACTTGGCGTAACTGTTCTTTATCAGTAACAAAGATTTTATCTCCATTACGAGGTAACACTCGGCGGTAATCAGGAAAACGGCCGTCAACTAATTTACTGGTAAATGAGAATTCAGTATCAATGATACGAATATGATTCGAACCCAAATATAAATTAACTTCTTCATCTACAGGTGATAAAAGACGAATTATTTCTAAAATACCTTTACGAGGAACTATCACTTGCCTAGCCGGTAAAGATAAAGCCTCATTAGCAATTTTACAAATAGCTAATCGATGACCATCAGTTGCAACAGATCTGATCTCATTGCCTTCGCTTTCAATAGACATACCATTAAGGTAATAGCGCACGTCTTGGTTTGCCATAGAAAAATGAGTACTTTCAATTAAGCGTAACAATTCAGACTTTAATAACTTAAATTCAACATCCCCCTTCCACTCTTCTATATTAGGGAAATCACTAGCGGGTAAGGTAGAAAGAGAATATCGGCTTCGGCCTGACGATAACTTAACCGTGTCGTCTTGAGCAGAAAAAGTAATTAATGAGTTTTCAGGTAGGCTTTTACATATATCGAGTAATTTTCTTGCTGGTATAGTTAATTTACCATCAATATCTTGGTTATCTATGTCAGCATAAGCAACCATTTCTAACTCTAAATCTGTGGCAGTTAAAGTAAGTGATTGCCCACTAACTGAAAAAAGGATATTTCCTAAAATAGGTAATGTACTTTTACGTTCAACAGCTCCAGAAACTAACAATAGCGGTTTTAGTAATAATTCTCTATTAATTGAAAACTTCATTTATATTCCTGCTTATTCTAAATATTTATTATTTTTAATAGTTCATGTTAAATGAAAAATTGATTTTTTTATATTTAACTTTTTATATCAAGACGAAAGTGTTCTTATTAAATTAGAATAATCTTCTTTAATATCATGGAGTTCTTCGCGTAATGATTTAACCTTACGACAGGCATGAAGCACTGTAGTATGATCTCTTCCACCAAAAGCATCACCAATTTCAGGCAAACTGTGATTAGTTAATTCTTTAGATAATGCCATTGCTAACTGTCTAGGTCTAGCAACTGATCGATTTCTACGTTTCGATAATAAATCAGCTACTTTTATTTTGTAATATTCTGCAACTGTACGCTGAATATTATCTATGGTAACTAATTTGTCTTGTAATGCTAATAAATCACGTAAAGCTTCACGTACAAAATCTATAGTAATAGCGCGACCTGTAAAGTTAGCATTAGCAATAACTCTATTTAGTGCCCCTTCTAATTCTCGAACATTAGATCTGAGACGCTTAGCAATAAAAAAAGCAACTTCATCAGCAAGATTAATATTACTCTCTTGAGCTTTTTTCTTCAAAATGGCAACACGAGTTTCTAATTCAGGCGGTTCGATTGCAATAGTTAATCCCCAACCAAAGCGAGATTTCAGACGATCTTCTACAGCAACCTCTTTTGGATAACGATCACTCGTTAGGATAATTTGTTGATTACCTTCTAACAGCGCATTAAATGTATGGAAAAATTCTTCTTGGGTTCTATCTTTACCAGCAAAGAATTGGATATCATCTATTAGTAAAGCATCAACACTTCGATAATAATGTTTGAACTTCTCCATTTCATTATTTTGAAGTGCTTTTACCATATCTTGAACAAATCGTTCAGAATGCATATAAGCTATTTTTGCGTTCGGATTATTTTCTAATATTGCATTACCCACTGCATGTAATAAATGTGTTTTACCAAGACCCGTTCCTCCGTATATAAACAAAGGATTATATGCAGCACCGGGGTTGTCAGCAACTTGCGATGCAGCCGCTCTTGCTAGTTGGTTAGATTTACCTTCTACAAAGTTATCAAAAGTATATTTTACTCGAACGTTCGCTTTTTTAGGTAAACCTGTATTAACTTCGTTCACAGGGGCAATTTTATTATTTTTACTAAAGTGATTTGCACTAGCGGGAGAAGAATTACTTTTTGGAGTTGCTATTAATGGTTTACTACCAACATCAAACTTTAACAGGTAGGCTTCTTCCCCATCCGTAATTGTTATTAATTCGTTAATACGATCAACATATTTATCGCGCACCCAATCCAAAACAAATCGGTTGGGGGCATAAAGTGTTAAAACGTTATTGGTTACGACACATTGCAGTGGTCTAATCCACATACTGAATTGCTGAGCAGGCAATTCTTCTTGTAGAACCGAGAGGCAACGTTGCCAAAGTGAATGTTCCAACCAAAACTCCAAAGGAAAGTGATCTAATCAGCTTGCAAACTATATTCAATATCTGAGACAAATGATTACAGTGTAAGAAGAATATTTATTGTCAAAATAAACAAAAAATAGTGAACTGGAAAAACTAGCGCAAGTGATAATTCTTATTATGTACCGCCATTATCTCTGTACTTATCCACAAGTGCAATAATGATAACCAAGTATTATTAAATATTTTTATTGATAACCAACTAACTACTTGTAATATAAAATCATTAACAACATAAATAGATTAAAATATTACTAAAAAAATCTAGATAGTACATTTACTTATGTGGGTATAAATATTGACTTTAATTAGTTTTTAGCAATACCTGTGGATATTTAATATTTTCCTTTTAGGATCTAAAGGATCATAAGGTCGATCCTTTATAAATAAAGGAAGATAACTTATTGACAAAGTGTTCGTTAAGCATTAGAATTCGCCCTCTTTTTTTAGACCAGTGTGCTCATAATGGCTTTTTTGTCAGGGCAACAACAACCGACGGATTAGCGTAATGAAAAGAACATTTCAACCTAGCGTATTAAAGCGTAAACGTAACCACGGATTCCGTGCTCGTATGGCAACTAAGAATGGCCGTGCTGTTATAGCTCGTCGCCGTGCTAAAGGCCGTGCGCGTCTTAGTGCTTAATCTTAATAATTTTTCTTACTAAGAAATTAGACTTAAGATATGGTAACCAATAAGGTTACTTATGAATTTAGTCGGGAGTCACGTCTGTTGACTCCCGATCACTTTCAATCTGTATTCAAAAAACCAATTCGTTTTGGTTCATCCCACTTTACTATTCTTGTAACTCCCTCTAATTTACCTGATGATTCATGTAAAAATAATCGTTTAGGTCTAGCTATAGCTAAAAAACGTGTAAAACTTGCTGTACAACGAAATAGAATAAAAAGAATTATTAGAGAAAGCTTTCGCTTGAATCAACATAAATTACCTCCTATCGATATGGTTGTTATGGTAAAGTCCGGTATTGATCAGTTAGACAACAAAGAAATTAATCAACAATTATCGAAAATATGGCGAAAAATAAATCAGCGCCACAAAAGTTAGCAATAGCCTGTATAAAAGGTTATCAGCGCTTTATTAGCCCAATGTTAGGTTCAAATTGTCGATTTCATCCAACCTGCTCTTGTTATGCCAGTGAAGCAATAAGTCGCTTTGGTGTAATTAAAGGTGGTTGGCTAGCAAGCAAACGTATATTGAAGTGTCACCCACTTAATGAAGGTGGTGATGATCCAGTACCACCTTTAGATGAAGACAAATAAAAATTACACTATATTGATAATAATAATAGATTTTAGTCTACATATTTTAAAAGATAGTTGGTTAACTAGCTAACGTATACTAAAATGCCATGCAATTAATTAAACGCAGGTGGTTAGCCCACCTGTCAACACAAAAAGAAGAGAAATAAACCTTATGGAATCTCAACGCAGTCTGCTATTTATTGCGCTTATGGTTGTTACTTACTTATTATTTAGTCAGTGGCAATTAGAAAATGCTCCAGCATTTGAACAACCGAGCCTCAGTCAAGCATCAACAGCAGAGCAAACTGCTAATGGAGATTTTGTACCTGAATCATCAGATTCTGAACAGCCATTAGCACAGGCAACTGATTCTAATTCAAAATTAGTGACCGTAACGACTAACACCTTAATTATAAAAATTAATACGCAAGGTGGTGATATTGTCGATGCAAGACTACGTAAGTTTGATACTGAACAAGGCAATGGTATTCCATTTGCAATATTACAAAATGGTGACCGAAAATATATTGCTCAAAGTGGTTTAACAGGCGCAAATGGTGTTGATAGAGTCATTAAAGGTCGTCCTATTTATAGCAGCTTGCAATCAAACTATGAATTAACAACTGATGACTTAACCGTTGATTTAACTTTTCGAGATGAACAAGGCTTAACCGTTACAAAGCGTTTTGTATTTAGTGCTGACAGTTATAGCGTAAATGTTGATTATCTTATTGATAACAACACAGCAAACAGTATTTCTGTACAAATGTATGGACAATTAAAACAGTCAACACTTACAGAATCTTCAACAGGTATGCTTCCTACCTATCGAGGAGCAGCTTTTTCAACTAACGAAGACCGTTACGAAAAGTATGACTTTGAAGACATTAGCGAAGCTAATTTAAACAAAACAACACCAGGTGGTTGGGTAGCCATGCTTGAACATTATTTTGTTTCGGCCTGGGTACCTAACGCTACAGATAATAACCAACTTTATACTAGTTATAGCAATAACCTTGAAGCAGTAGTTGGCTTTAAAGCACCTGCGGTTACTATTGATGCTGGTAACCAAGGTAAAACCTCAGCGATATTCTATGTTGGGCCTAAAGATCAAGAAGTACTAGAAAAAATTGCACCAAACTTAGATTTAACTATTGATTATGGTTTTTTATGGATGATCAGCCAACCACTATTCTGGCTGTTATTAAAAATTCAAAGTTTTGTTTCAAACTGGGGTGTTGCCATTATTATCATCACCTTAATTGTTAAAGGTGGTATGTACCCACTGACTAAAGCGCAATATACGTCGATGGCAAAAATGCGCGAATTAACTCCTAAAATGGCTAAATTAAAAGAGCGATTTGGTGATGACAAGCAAAAAATGTCTCAAGCAACAATGGAGATGTACCGTAAAGAAAAAGTAAATCCGGCTGGTGGTTGTTTACCACTAATTTTACAAATGCCAATTTTCTTAGCATTGTACTGGGTATTTTTAGAGAGCGTAGAATTACGCCATGCTCCATTCGTTTTTTGGATACAAGATTTATCAGCAATGGACCCTTTCTTTGTATTACCTGCATTAATGGGTATCAGTATGTATGTAATGCAAAAACTACAGCCGATGACAATACAAGATCCAATGCAACAGAAAATAATGCAATATATGCCGGTAGTATTTTCAATCTTTATGGCATGGTTCCCGTCTGGCTTAGTACTTTATTGGTTTGTAAGTAACTTAATTTCAATTATCCAAATGAAAATTATTTTCAATGGTATTGAAAATAAAAAGCTAGCTGAAGAAAAGTAATAACAATTATCAGCAAGTATTAAGTTTCAAGTACACTAAAAGCGATTTCTTAAATAAGAAATCGCTTTTTTGTTAGTTACCGCTAAATAAAGTAAAATACCTTCAATTAGTTATTTACTTATTAAACATCATCATGACATCAACATTAAATGAAAAAAGCACCATTACAGCACAAGCCACCGCTCCTGGTCGTGGTGGTGTTGGTATTATTCGCGTTTCAGGACCCGAAGCAAAAAATGTTGCTCAAGCCATTTTAGGTAAAGTACCTGAAATTAGAAAAGCTGAATATTTACCTTTTTCTAATACTAATAATGAAGTTTTAGATCAAGGTATCGCCCTATTCTTTCAAGCACCAAACTCGTTCACAGGTGAAGATGTTATAGAGTTTCAAGGACATGGTGGACCGGTTATTCTAGACATGTTACTTAAAGCTATTCTTACGCTACCAAAAATAAGAATGGCTAAACCTGGTGAATTTAGTGAACAAGCTTTTTTAAATGATAAACTCGATTTAACCCAAGCTGAAGCCATTGCCGATTTAATTAACTCTAGTTCAGAACAAGCAGCCCGCTCTGCCCTGCACTCCTTGCAAGGTGATTTTTCTAACCTCGTCAATGAAATGGTTGAAAGCATCATTCATCTTCGTATGTATGTTGAAGCGGCAATTGATTTTCCAGAGGAAGAGATTGATTTTCTAGCAGATAAAAAAATAGTGTCCGATTTAAAAGCAATTATTAACCAAGTTGAGCGTGTTCAAAAGCAAGCTCAACAAGGAAGCATTATTCGTGAAGGAATGCGTGTAGTCATAGCTGGCCGTCCTAACGCTGGAAAATCAAGTCTATTAAATGCATTAAGTGGTAAACAGACCGCTATAGTAACTGATATAGCTGGCACTACCCGAGATGTGTTATCTGAACAAATACATATCGATGGTATGCCACTTCATATTATCGATACCGCAGGACTACGTGACAGTGATGATAAAGTTGAACAAATTGGCATAGAACGCGCTTGGCAAGAAATAAATCAAGCAGATCGCGTATTATTAATGGTAGATGCGAGTGAAAACCATAGTATATTGGAAGATGAGCAAGATATTAAAAACTACTACCCGGAGTTTTTTGAAAAACTTCCCAATAATATAGGTTTAACGTTAATAAGAAATAAAGCTGATATTAATAAATCTATCAGTATTGATAATTTTGGTTTGACTGACTTTACCGATCAAAAACAAGCCAAGCATACCGTAGTAACCTTATCAGCAAAAACAGGTGATGGTATTGATAGCTTAAAAGAACACTTAAAAAGCATTATGGGTTACCAAGGTAGCACTGAAGGTGGCTTCATGGCAAGAAGGCGTCATTTAACGGCTTTAAACAATACCCACCAACATTTGATTACCGGTTTAGATCAACTTGAATCTTATGTGGCAGGTGAAATACTCGCAGAAGAATTAAGAATATGCCAACAAGAATTAGATCAAATTACCGGTGAATTCACCAGTGATGATCTTTTAGGTAAAATATTTAGCTCTTTTTGCATTGGTAAATAACTAAGTCATAGTTAAAAATATCAGTTAAGTTAACCCTTCGATAATATTACAATAAGCTCATAATTAATTTTTGGATATCAAAATATGAGCTCATTTCAGATAATTGTAGGAAGCATGCTAGGTGGCACTGAATACGTTAGCGAAGCATGTGAAGAACAACTAAAAACCCTAAACCATCAAGTTAGTTTACATTTAAAACCACATTTCACATCGATCCTCGACGACACTTTTGCTCAAAATTCAAACAAAAAATCTAATTGGCTAGTATGTACCTCTACGCATGGCGCAGGTGACTTCCCAGATAATATTCAAGCCTTTGTTAGTGATCTTAAAAATTGTGAACAAGATCTATCCTCAATTAACTTTATGATCATAGCGATCGGAGACTCTAGTTATGACACTTTTTGTCAAGCAGGAGTAAAAATATCTAACATCTTAAAAACAAAGGGTTGTAAGGAATTAATTGATATTAAAATGCTAGATATGAGTCAAGATATTGATCCTGAAGCCCTTGCACAAGAATGGCTAATACAGATAAAAGATCTTTTATCGTAATATTACTCATAACTTATTAACAGCAAGCAGGATATTTCAAACCTATTGTGGATAATTATATGAACAACCTATTAATTTAACTTTATTATTCAGTGATTAACTTTTTAATAAAATGCTACTGTGTATAACTAGGTGTTTTGATCAAAGCTTATTTGCTGATTGATCAAGTATTGTTCACAGATCTATCATTGATATAACTCTATAAAAAATATACTGAATAATGGATTACACACAGGAAAATCGTTCCTTAATAAGTAATAGTAATAAGATCTCTATAAAGATCTTATAATATATTAGTGAGATCCATACCTGATCTTTTTGATCATTTGATCGTTTCCCTCGAGGCAAAAAAGCGCTAAAATACGTCTCCTGATTTTTCAAATTACTTTTTGTTGAAAATTTTTTCATCGTAGTGAGTAATTAGTTTTTATTAAAAACGTAACCCTGAAGGTTTAGATTTATGTGGTATCAAGAGTTTTATGATGTAATCGTTGTTGGTGGTGGCCATGCTGGAACCGAGGCCGCACTCGCATCTGCGCGGATGGGTTGTAAAACGTTACTGTTGACCCATAACATTGATACTCTTGGACAAATGTCGTGTAATCCAGCCATTGGTGGTATTGGTAAAGGTCATTTAGTTAAAGAAATTGATGCCTTAGGTGGATTAATGGCCACAGCGATAGATCACAGTGCAATTCAATTTAGAACCTTGAATAGCAGTAAAGGCCCAGCTGTACGAGCCACACGTGCTCAAGCAGATAGAGCTTTGTATAGATCATTTGTTCGACAAAGCTTAGAAAATCAAGAAAATTTAACTATTTTTCAACAACCTTGTGATGATCTTATCTTAGAAAATGATCGAGTCGTTGGTGTATCAACTCAAATGGGTTTGAAATTTAAAAGTAAAACAGTGGTATTGACCGTAGGAACTTTCCTTGCAGGACAAATACACATTGGTTTAAATAATTATCAAGGTGGCCGAGCGGGTGATCCGGCAAGTATAAATTTAGCTGCAAAAATGCGTGATATGCCATTTAGAATTGACCGCTTAAAAACAGGAACACCACCACGCTTAGACGCGAGATCTTTAGATTTTTCAGTAATGGAAGAACAACCCGGTGATTCACCTCGCCCTGTTTTTTCATTTATGGGATCACAAGAAGATCATCCAGAGCAAATATCTTGTTATATCACCCATACCAATGAAGAAACCCATCAACATATCCGTGATGGATTAGATCGTTCTCCTATGTACACCGGTGTTATTGAAGGTATTGGTCCAAGATATTGCCCTTCTATTGAAGATAAAATCACACGTTTTGCCGACAAGAATTCTCATCAGATATTTGTTGAACCAGAGGGATTAACTACTCACGAAATTTATCCTAACGGTATTTCAACAAGTTTACCTTATGACGTACAATTAAATTTGGTACGTTCAATTAAGGGCTTTGAAAATGCATTTATTACCCGCCCTGGTTATGCTATTGAATATGATTATTTCGATCCCCGTGATTTAAAACAATCGTTAGAAAGTAAATTTGTTGAAAATTTATATTTTGCAGGCCAAATAAACGGAACAACTGGTTACGAAGAAGCAGGTGCACAAGGACTCATAGCTGCAACTAATGCTGCAAATCGTGTTAAAGGGAAAGATGAATTTACATTAGGTAGAGACCAAGCTTATATGGGCGTACTTATTGATGATCTATCCACGTTAGGAACAAAAGAACCTTATCGAATGTTTACATCACGTGCTGAGTACCGTTTATTATTACGTGAAGACAACGCTGATATTCGTTTAACTGAGAAAGGTCGAGAAGTAGGCTTAGTTGATGATGCTCGCTGGAAACGTTTTAATGATAAAATGGAAAATATTGAATTAGAACGTCAACGCTTAAAAGATACATGGGTGCAAAAAGATCATGTTTGTGTTGAAGAAGTTAATAAATTGCTAAAAAATCCAATGAGTAAAGAAGCTAGCTTAGAAGATCTTATTCGTCGACCAGAAGTACGTTATGAAGATTTGATGAAGGTTGAAGGGCTAGGACCTGCAATTGCTGATAAGCAAGCATCAGAGCAAATTGAGATTCAGACGAAATATGCGGGATATATTGATAGACAACTTGATGAGATAGCCAAGAAAAATCGTCATGAAAATACATTAATCCCCTTAGAATTTGATTATCAACAAATATCAGGCCTTTCCAATGAAGTTGTTTCTAAGCTAAAAGATGCACGACCAGAAACGATTGGTAAAGCTTCTCGAATTTCTGGTATTACTCCAGCTGCAATTTCGTTATTATTGGTTTACTTAAAAAAACACGGGTTATTAAGCAAAATTGCTTAGTAACCTTAGTCTTAATTAAAGCAATAAAAAATGACACTAATTACGGATTTAAAAGCATTACTGGCAAAAACAACATTACAAGTATCTGAACAACAGGCACAATTACTTATTCAATATGTAGAACTTTTACATAAATGGAATAAAGCCTATAACTTAACGTCTGTTCGTGATCCAAAGCAAATGTTAGTGAAACATATAATGGATAGTTTAATGGTAGGCGAAGTACTCGAAGGTAATAACTTTATCGATGTGGGGACAGGTCCAGGCTTACCAGGTATTCCACTTGCCATATTGTATCCAGAAAGAAACTTTGTATTACTAGACAGTTTAGGAAAACGTATTACTTTTCTAAGACAAGTTGTTTTCCAGTTAAAATTAACCAATGTGCAGCCAGTAAAAGCACGAGTAGAAGAATACAATGGTGAAATACCTTTTGATGGGGTATTAAGTAGAGCATTTTCTTCATTAAACGACATGGTTAGTTGGTGCTCACATCTAGTTACTATTGAACATGGACAGTTTTTTGCCTTAAAAGGACAATACCCAACAGATGAATTAGAACAACTACCTAAAAATATAGAAATAGTGTCTAATCATAAAATAATTGTTCCGGAGCTTGTTGGTGAACGACATGTTATTGTATTGAAAAAGTGTATTGAACAATAATAGATATTAATAAGAGGCGCTTGTGGGAAAAATAATTGCAGTTGCAAATCAAAAAGGTGGAGTGGGTAAAACTACTACAGCGGTAAATTTAGCCGCGTCTTTGGCCGCAACTAAGCGTAAAGTATTATTAATAGACCTTGACCCGCAAGGTAATGCAACGATGGCAAGCGGTATTGATAAATATGAAGTTCCTGCCACTTGTTATGAATTACTAGTCGAAGAGCAATCTGTTTCAGAAGTGGTTCAAGAAGAAACTACCGGATTATATGATTTAATTGCTGCGAATGCCGATGTTACTGCGGCAGAAATTAAGTTAATGGAAGTTTATGCACGCGAGCAACGTTTAAAAACAGCACTGGCACCAGTAAAAAATTATTATGATTTTATTATTATTGACTGCCCTCCTTCACTAAATATGTTAACCGTGAATGCGATGACCGCAGCCGATTCTGTACTTGTTCCGATGCAATGTGAATATTACGCTTTAGAAGGTTTGACCGCGTTAATGGATACCATTTCAAAATTAACTTCTGTCGTTAATAGTGATCTTCATATAGAAGGTATTTTGCGTACCATGTATGATCCACGGAACCGTTTAGCTAATGATGTTTCAGAGCAATTAAAACGTCATTTTGGTGATAAAGTATACCGTAGTGTTATTCCTCGCAATGTTCGTTTAGCTGAAGCACCTAGTTTCGGATCACCTGTGATGTATTATGATAAATCTTCAACAGGCGCTAAAGCTTATTTAGCATTAGCTGGAGAAGTGATACGTAAAAATAGCCCAGTTAAAAAAACAAAAATAACACCCTCTTCACCAGAAAATGAAGAATCTGCAACTGAAAAGTCAGCTGAATAAATCCAAGGAATATTATGAGCCAAGCAAAACGACGCGGATTAGGCAGAGGTCTTGACGCTTTACTGACTCCTCAAGTAAAAACACCTGATCAAAAAGATGTTAAAGAGAGTGTAGAATCAGCGCCTAAAGATGGTGATTTAAGAAAAATAGCAATCAATAAATTATCACCAGGAAAATACCAACCGCGTAAAGACATGTCTGACGCTGCATTAGAAGAATTATCACTTTCCATTCAGTCTCAAGGTATTATTCAACCTATTGTTGTTAGGCCGTTAAGTGGAGGCAATGAAGAATACGAAATAATTGCAGGTGAACGTCGATGGCGTGCGGCGAAATTGGCTCAATTATTAGAAGTGCCTTGCTTAATTAAAGACGTGCCTGATGAGTCAGCCGTTGCTATTGCATTAATTGAAAACATTCAACGAGAAGATCTTAATGCGATGGAAGAAGCCATTGCACTAGAACGGTTGTTAACTGAATTTGATTTAACGCATCAAGAAGTTGCTATAGCGGTGGGTAAATCACGGACAACGGTGACAAATTTATTACGTTTAAATAATTTACATGATGAAGTAAAAACATTTTTAGAAAACGGTGATATTGAAATGGGTCACGCACGTGCTTTGTTAGCATTAAATAATAATGTGCAAGCAGAAGCGGCCGAAATAGTTGTCACGAAAGAATTGACAGTACGTGAAACAGAAACCCTTATTAAGAAGCTTAAAAATCCAGAAGAAAAAAAATTAGTTAAAGAAAAAGATGAGCAAAGTATCAATATAGAAAAAGACTTAACTGATAGGCTAGGTTTAAAGGTTTCTGTTAGTCATAACAAGAAAGGAAAAGGTAAATTAGTTATTTCATATAGTGAGTTTGCTGAGCTTGAAAAACTAATCGCTCAAATAAAATAACGAGTATTAATATATTACAGAGCTATTGAAAGTTGTTGATTTTGAAAATTATTAAACTTTTAGAAAAAGGCATATTTTTACGTTAGCTTAGAATTATATGCCTTTTCATCATCTTTAAGAAAACCTTAGTCGCCTTTACTTTTGCTTTACTTTTGAATATGCGACATACATACCCCATGCTATAAAAATTAAATCAGTAATTTCGCGCTATTCTTAAGTCTCTAATAAAGCCACTTAATGTAAATAAGAAAGGTAAGCAGCTATTAAAATGTAGTGTTTATCATTTATATTTAGTAGTAATAATTTTATAAGAAATCCGATAATTAATACTTAAGAATGACCCCAGCATATACTTTAGTTTATGAAGTTGAAGAAAGACCTAATCCTTTAGTCGTATTTATTAAAAAAATACCCATTATTAGTGCAAATCACTGCCCTGTATTGTTGCAAAAACCCCTATAATGCGTATACTTGCGCAAGGTTTGACTCTTAAAGTTTTTACTTTAAAAAAGAACAATTTCTACGAACTCGATCGTAGATATTATTTTACTTTAGGTAAGAAGTAATAATGATAAATAAACTCACTGCAGCTGGTCGAAAACTAGCATGGCAACAAAATGTTTTAGCCATTAGTGTTGTTTTATTATGTTCATTAGTAAGTTATTTTATTTGGGGATTAGATTATGCTAAGTCAATGTTGGCGGCTGGCGTAGTAACTATCATTCCTAATATAGTTTTTGCGCTAAAAGCATTTAAATATGCTGGAGCGAAATCGTCTAAATTAGTGGTTGAATCCTTTTTTAGCGGTGTGAAATTGAAAATGGTATTAACGGCTTTGTTATTTGTACTTGCCTTTAAATTTTTAGTACTACTGCCGATACCTTTCTTTAGCATGTTTTGTTTTGTGATGGTTTTACCATTAGTAATGCCGTTTTTTATTAAACAATAGCTAACGAAATATTCACAAATGAATTTTATTTTTAAACTTTAATCATTAGGAACATTAATATGTCTGCTGCTGAATTGACCAGCCAAGAATATATTAAACATCATTTAACCAATTGGACTGTAGGTGAGGGTTTTTGGGCCTTGCATCTAGATACTTTAGGTTGGTCGGTGTTTTTAGGCTTTATTTTTCTTTATATTTTCCGCTCAGTTGCTAAAAAAGCAACAACGGGTGTGCCAGGTAAATTACAAGCTGGCGTTGAATTGGTTGTAGAGTTTGTTGATGAAAGTGTGAGAAGCACCTTCCATGGTACAAACCCTCTTATTGCTCCATTAGCCTTAACTGTTTTTGTTTGGGTATTATTAATGAATGCAATGGATTGGGTGCCTGTGGATTTCCTACCTTGGTTAATAGCTACGGTTGGTGGTGTTGATATGTCTCATGTATACATGAAACCTGTACCAACAACAGATCCAAATATGACTTTTGCCCTAGCATTAGGTGTATTTATACTAACAATTTACTATTCGATTAAAGTGAAAGGTATGGGTGGCTTTATTAAAGAGCTAACGACACAACCTTTTGGTCATCCTGTGATGTACCCAGTGAACTTTATTCTAGAAATGGTTACTTTATTAGCACGTCCATTATCATTAGCCTTACGTTTGTTTGGTAACTTGTATGCGGGTGAGTTAATATTTTTACTTATTGCAACCATTGGTTTATTCCAATTACCAGTACACTTTTTATGGGCAGCGTTCCACTTGTTGATTATCCCATTACAGGCGTTCATCTTTATGATGTTAACTATTGTTTATCTTAGTTTGGCACATGAAGATCACTAGATTTTATTACAAAATTTAGAACGACGGAGTCGGCTCTTAGAGTATAAGCCAGGAAGCTTAATGAACTAATTTACATTGGTAGGGTTAGCTTTACTAAATGGGGACAGGATGTCCCACAAAGATTTTTGTACAACTTTTTTAACTTTTAACTTTTAACTTTTAACATTAACTTTAAATTATCGGAGATAAATATGTTATTCATCGCTGTTGCGTTATTAATCGGTCTAGGTGCTTTAGGTACTGCGATTGGTTTTGGTCTATTAGGTGGCAAATTCTTAGAATCTGCTGCTCGCCAACCTGAACTAGCACCACAACTTCAAGTAAAAATGTTCATCGTAGCAGGTCTTATTGATGCTATCGCGATGATCGGTGTTGCGATCGGCCTATACATGTTATTCGTACTTGCTTAATAAGTAAGTTACTAGAATTTTTAACGAATAACTAATTAGGAGGTACACAAATGAATATTAATGCCACATTAATAGGTGAGTTAATCGCATTTGTCGTATTTGTAATTTTCTGTATGAAGTTTGTATGGCCACCAATTATGGCTGCCATCGAAGCTCGTCAAGCTACTATAGCTGACGGACTTGCTGCTTCTGACCGTGCTGCTAAAGATCTTGAGCTTGCTCAAGAAAAAGCTACAGCTCAACTTAAAGAAGCTAAGGCTCAAGCTGCATCTATTGTAGATGCTGCTAAGAAGCATGAAGCTAAAGTTGTTGCTGAAGCTGCTGGCAAAGCACAAGTTGAGAAAGAGAAAATCTTAGCTTCTGGGCATACAGAAATCGAAACAGAACGTAACCGCGCTAAAGAAGAACTACGTAAACAAGTAGCTATTCTTGCTGTAGCTGGTGCCGAGAAAATTCTTGAACGTTCAATAGATGCCGCTGCACATAGTGACATCTTAGACAAACTCGTCGCTGAGCTTTAAGGGGAGTACGCGTATGTCAGATTTGACAACAATCGCTCGTCCATACGCTAAAGCTGCGTTTGATTTTGCTTTAGAGGCAGATGCAATTGAAAGTTGGTTAGAACAACTAGCTTTCGCTGCAGAAGTTTCACAAGACAACACAATCCAAACCTACCTTAGTGGTGGTGTTTCGGTTGAGCAAGCTATAACATTATTTTTAAATGTTTGTGGTGAGCAAGTTGAAGGCAAAGGCCAGAATTTTTTAAAACTTCTAGCTGAAAATCATCGTTTGCTGGCGCTACCACAGATTTTTGAACAGTTTTGTGAATTAAAAGCAGAACATGAAAAAACTGTGAATGTTGATGTTACATCTGCTGTTAAATTAAAAGCAGCACAAACAACAGCATTAAGCACCGCGCTTGAAAAGCGTTTAGCACGTAAAGTAAAGCTCAATTGTAAAGTAGATAAGAGCATCATCTCAGGTTTGGTAATTCAAGCGGGTGATATGGTCATTGATGGTTCAGTACAAGGTAAATTGAGCCGTTTATCACAATCTTTACAATCCTAGCACTGATTAAATAAGGGAACAGAGCATGCAACTGAATTCCACTGAAATCGCTGAACTGATCAAAAATCGTATTGAACAGTTTAACGTTGTCAGCGAAGCTCGTAACGAAGGTACTATCGTGTCTGTAACAGACGGTATCATTCGTATCCATGGCCTTGCCGATGTAATGCAAGGTGAAATGATCGAACTTCCTGGTAGCCGTTTCGCTATCGCATTAAACTTAGACCGTGATTCGGTCGGCGCGGTAGTAATGGGTCCGTACGCGGATCTTGCTGAAGGGCAAAAAGTAAAAGGTACTGGTCGTATTTTAGAAGTACCAGTAGGTCGTGGCTTATTAGGCCGCGTAGTTGACACATTAGGTCAACCAATTGATGGCAAAGGCCCAATTGATAATGATGGCTTCTCTCCAGTAGAAGTTGTTGCACCAGGTGTAATCGAACGTAGATCAGTAGACCAACCAGTTCAAACTGGTATCAAATCTATTGACTCGATGATTCCAATTGGTCGTGGTCAGCGTGAATTAATCATTGGTGACCGTCAAATCGGTAAATCAGCGATTGCAATTGACGCTATCATCAACCAAAAGAACACAGGTATTAAATGTGTATACGTAGCGATTGGCCAAAAAGCTTCTACTGTAGCGAACCTTGTTCGTAACTTAGAAGAGCACGGCGCGTTATCAAACACAATTGTAGTTGTTGCCTCAGCTTCTGAAGCCGCAGCATTACAATACCTTGCACCATATTCTGGTTGTTCTATGGGTGAATACTTCCGTGACCGCGGTGAAGATGCACTAATCGTATATGATGATTTGTCTAAGCAAGCTGTTGCTTACCGCCAAGTATCATTACTTTTACGTCGTCCACCAGGTCGTGAAGCATACCCAGGGGATGTTTTCTATCTTCACAGTCGTTTATTAGAACGTGCCGCTCGTGTAAACGAAGACTACGTTGAAAAATTCACAAACGGTGAAGTTAAGGGTAAGACAGGTTCATTAACTGCATTACCAATAATTGAAACGCAAGCGGGTGATGTATCTGCTTTCGTACCAACTAACGTAATCTCAATTACTGATGGTCAGATTTTCTTAGAATCTAACCTGTTTAACTCAGGCATACGCCCAGCAGTTAACGCCGGTATTTCAGTATCTCGTGTTGGTGGTGCTGCGCAAACGAAGATCATCAAGAAACTTGGTGGCGGTATTCGTTTAGCTCTAGCCCAATATGCTGAATTAGCAGCATTTGCTCAATTTGCCTCAGATTTAGATGACGCGACTCGTGCTCAATTAGAGCATGGACAACGTGTTACTGAATTAATGAAGCAAAAGCAATATAGCCCATTGTCAATTGCTGAAACAGCAGTGTCATTATTTGCCGCAGAAAAAGGCTTTTTAAATGATGTTGCAATCAACAAAATTGTTGATTGTGAAGCAGCTTTACATACTTATGTAAACAGTGAGCATGCTGAGCTAATGGCTACTATCAACGAAAGTGGTGACTACAATAAAGATATCGAAGCAAGTTTGAATAAAACACTTGAGTTATTCAAGTCTACGCAAACTTGGTAATAGAATCTTTAATTAAGTAACCTTTTTGGAGAAGAGTCATGGCCATTGGTAAAGAAATAAAAACCAAGATTGCGAGTGTTAAAAATACTCAAAAGATCACAAGCGCTATGGAAATGGTTGCCGCTAGCAAGATGCGCAAAGCGCAAGAAGGTATGGCAGCCTCTCGTCCATATGCGACAAATATACGAAATGTGATCGGTCATATCGCGCTTGGTAACTTAGAATATCGTCATTCCTATTTGGAAGAACGTGAAGCTAAGCGTGTTGGCTACATTGTCGTCTCAAGTGACCGTGGTTTGTGTGGTGGCTTAAATATTAACTTATTTAAGAAAGTACTTGCTGATGCTTCTGAAAAGCAAGCATCAGGTGCTGAAGTTGAATTTGGTGTAGTAGGCTCAAAAGCTACATCATTTTTCAATAATATGGGTGCTAAAGTATCCGCACAAATATCGGGCTTAGGTGATGCCCCTTCACTAACTGACTTAGTTGGTAGTGTTGCGGTAATGCTCAAAGCTTATGATAACGGTGATATTGACAGGCTATACGTTGTGTATAACAAATTTG
Organism: Colwellia sp.; assembly: GCA_034111385.1. Classification (GTDB taxonomy): domain Bacteria; phylum Pseudomonadota; class Gammaproteobacteria; order Enterobacterales; family Alteromonadaceae; genus Colwellia. The sequence goes on from JAWUXK010000110.1 coordinate 44,517, forward strand.
TTAATACTATGACGCAAGAACCGACAATTGATCAATTGTTACCTCTACCTAAATCAGATGACGAAGCAATTAGTCATCGTTGGGATTATATATACGAACCTGATGCTAACTCTTTGTTAGATCAATTATTAGTTCGTTATATTGAATCTCAAGTATTCCAAGGTGTTGTTGAGAACATTGCTTGTGAACAAGCAGCTCGTATGGTTGCAATGAAAGCTGCAACAGATAATGCGGGTGATTTAATCGACGACCTACAATTGGTATATAACAAAGCGCGTCAAGCAGCGATTACTCAAGAATTGGGTGAGATTGTTGCAGGTGCAGCTGCGGTAGGGTAAGCAGAGTAGTTCGGTATCGAATTAATCTGATAACAATTTTCGTAATTTAACGAAAAGTTAGCTTAAGCGAAGCTTAGCTAACTTAAATTAAGAGGAATAAACATGAGTACAGGTAAAGTCGTCCAAATAATTGGCGCAGTTGTGGATGTTGAATTTCCACAAGATGCCGTACCTCAGGTATATGACGCATTAACAATAACCGAAGGTAACCTAGAAGGTTTAGTACTTGAAGTTCAACAGCAGCTTGGTGGCGGCGTTGTACGTACTATTGCAATGGGTTCTTCAGACGGTTTGCGTCGTGGACTGAATGTAGAAAATACAGGTCAAGGTATTCAAGTGCCTGTTGGTGTTGAGACGTTAGGTCGCATCATGAACGTACTTGGTGAGCCAATTGATGAAGCTGGTCCTATCGGTGAAAAAGATCGTTGGTCTATTCATCGTGAAGCACCTGCTTATGCTGATCAAGCCATGTCTAGTGAATTGCTAGAAACTGGTATCAAAGTAATCGATTTAGTTTGTCCATTCGCTAAGGGTGGTAAAGTTGGTCTTTTCGGTGGTGCTGGTGTTGGTAAAACAGTAAACATGATGGAACTTATCCGTAACATCGCAATCGAACACAGTGGTTACTCAGTATTTGCTGGTGTTGGTGAGCGTACACGTGAAGGTAACGATTTCTATCATGAAATGAATGAATCTAACGTACTTGATAAAGTATCGTTAGTTTATGGTCAAATGAACGAGCCTCCAGGAAACCGTTTACGTGTTGCCTTTACAGGTTTGACTATGGCTGAAAAATTCCGTGACGAAGGTCGTGACGTATTATTCTTCGTAGATAACATTTACCGTTATACTCTTGCGGGTACTGAAGTATCAGCACTACTTGGTCGTATGCCATCAGCGGTTGGTTATCAACCAACACTTGCTGAAGAAATGGGTGTATTACAAGAGCGTATTACTTCAACACAAAAAGGTTCAATCACTTCAATCCAAGCGGTATACGTACCAGCAGATGATTTGACGGATCCAAGCCCTGCAACTACTTTTGCGCATTTAGATGCAACTGTTGTATTAAGTCGTGATATTGCTTCTCAAGGTATCTACCCGGCTATCGATCCACTTGACTCAACTTCGCGTCAATTAGATCCATTAGTTGTTGGTACTGAGCATTATGAAACGGCTCAAAATGTTAAATCAACATTACAACGTTACAAAGAACTTAAAGATATCATCGCCATCTTAGGTATGGATGAGTTATCTGAAGAAGATAAGCAAACTGTATTCCGTGCACGTAAAATACAACGTTTCTTATCTCAGCCGTTCTTCGTAGCTGAAGTATTTACAGGTTCTCCAGGTAAATATGTTTCATTAAAAGACACCATTGCTGGCTTTAAAGGCATTTTAGCTGGTGATTTTGATGACATGCCTGAGCAAGCATTCTATATGGTTGGTTCTATTGAAGAAGCCGTAGAGAAAGCGAGTAAGATGTAATCATCTAGTAAGTATCTAAACTTTTGTTTAGATACTTACACTATTAGAGGTCGAGTCAAATGGCATTATTTACTGTAAATCTAAATGTTGTTAGTGCACAAGAAAGCTTGTTCTCAGGCAGCATTAAATCATTACAGATCACAGGTAGTGAAGGTGAGTTAGGTATTATGCCTGGTCATGCACCTTTATTGACCTCACTAAAACCTGGTATGGCATTAATCACTAAAGAAGATAATAGCGAAGAAGTTATTTACCTCTCTGGTGGTATGTTGGAAGTTCAACCAAATCAAGTTATCGTATTAGCTGATGTAGCTACTCGTGCTGATGACTTGGATGAACAAGCAGCGTTAGAAGCAAAACAACGTGCAGAAGAAAACATGAACGCCCATGGCGCTGATGTTGATTATGCCGCTGTAGCAGCTGAATTAGCACGTGCAGTAGCGCAATTACGCGTTATTCAAGCGACTAATAAGCATAACTAATGTGTAGGCGATGAACTAATCGCTTTCTATAAGTTTTAGTGAATTGATTTAAAACGCCCTGTTACTCTAGTAACAGGGCGTTTTTGTATGTGTTGGTAAAAGTTCTAATTGAGAAAAGATGATTAACAATCATAATTAACTGAGTGATGTTTCAGTCTATTAAGCCAAAAAAAAGCGCATTTAATAAAATGCGCCGAAATATGAAAATCTAATGGGAACTAAAATTATCATATATTAAAATTGAATCGAGGAATAAAGTTCATCAGCTTAAAAGAGGACTTTTTAAAAAATCATAAATGAGCTATGAAACTCTTATTTTACCTTCAGCCATCAACACCGCATGACCACCAACACGAAGGGTCAAATCTTTAGTTTGTTGGTTATCCATTTCAACATAAAACATACTTTTTCTGCCATCATTAGCACCACGTTGAATAGCAAACACATGTGTCCCTGCCTGTATGTGCGGGTGGTTACATATATGATTAGCAAAAGCTGGGATAGCACCACCAATAGGTGGATCTTCATTGTGAGCAATTGCAGGGCCTAATAAGCGCGCATGAAAGTCAGCAGGGTTATCATCGGTATTATTGGCGAAAAGTAAAATCTCTTGCGCTAAAGAGCTAGGAGCAGATGAATTACTCCATGCTGCTTCATTAAATTTAGCTTCGCGAATAGCATTATAAGATTTTATTGGGACGATAAGATATGGAACACCACAAGAAACAATCAATGGCCTATACTTATCAAATCCAATATCTGCAGGGGTGAGGGATAGCATTGCAGCTAATTCTTCAGTAGTTGGCGTGTAATAGTCAACTGCAGCATGAGTTTCGTACGTTTGTTGTACTAAACTTGGCGAGCCATCATTATTTTTAGAAATAAAACTATTTATTACCTGCTCATGGCCTTTCAGTGAAGATGAGAGACAAATTTGAGTATATTGTTCAGATAATTCAACCGCTGCTGTTTGCCCAAGAACAAAACTTGCTGCTAAAACAGTATGAGTGCCAACAGGGAGTTCTTTGTCTTTGGAAAAAACACGAATATCATAAGTGTTTTCATTATCATTAGACGATAAGAATACTGTACTGGAAGTACTTAATTCACCCGCTATTTGTTGCATTTTTTCTGATGATAAACCTGTCGCATCGGGAAAAACAGGAAGTGGGACACCATTAAAGGCTTGTTCAGTAAAAACATCAGCGGTGTAATAGTTATAATTCATAGTGGTTCCTATGCTGCAAGTTGAATTGTGCTTCCTTCAAGACGCACAGAATAAGTATTCACTTTAACACTTTCATCTTCAACACAAATACCTGTTGTTAAATCAAAGTGCTGTTTATATATGGGTGAAGCTACAACAGTTTTACCATCCAAGCTGCCAACTAGACCTCTTGAAATGGTATTAGTCTCACTAAATGGGCAGTAATTGTTAATGGCAAATAGTTGCTCAATACCAGAGGAGTCAGTAATTTTAAAAATAGCTACTTGATTTCCTTCAAATAAAGCACATACACCTATATTAGGAAGAAGATCGCTAGTTGTACAAATATCTTCCCACTGAGTTTGATCAGTCATGATTTAATTCCTCTTATTTAACTTCAACAGCAAGTAATTTTTCATCAGCAAAAGCAGGACGAATTTGCTCGCGTTCTGTAGTGAATATAACGTTATCATCAGCTTTATCACTGTTAACAAAATGAGAAAAACGTTTCATTTTTTCAGGATCGTCTATGGTTGACTTCCATTCACATTGGTAAGTATCAACAACGGTAAGCATCTCTTGTTCTAACTCAGCAGCTAAACCTAATTTGTCATCAATGATCACAGACTTTAAGTACTCTAAACCACCTTCCATGTTATCCATCCAAACCGAAGTACGTTGTAAACGATCGGCAGTACGGACGTAGAACATACAAATACGGTCAATATATTGAATGATTTCTTCTTCAGTTAAATCTGATGCGAATAAATCTGCGTGGCGGGGTTTCATACCACCATTACCACAAACATAAAGGTTCCAGCCGTTTTCTGTGGCGATGATACCAAAATCTTTACTTTGCGCTTCAGCACACTCACGAGTACAGCCTGATACTGCAAATTTGATTTTATGAGGTGAGCGTAACCCTTTGTAACGGTTTTCTAGAGTAATAGCTAAGCCCATTGAATCTTGAACACCGTAGCGACACCAAGTGGAGCCAACACAAGACTTAACCGTACGTAATGATTTACCGTAGGCATGCCCTGTTTCGAAACCAGCATCAACTAACTTACGCCAGATTGGAGGCAATTGCTCACTACGAGCACCAAATAAATCAATACGCTGCCCGCCGGTAATCTTCGTGTAAAGGTCGTATTCTTTAGCTACTTCTCCTAAAACAATTAATTTTTCTGGGGTGATTTCACCACCTGGAACACGGGGTACAATTGAATAAGTACCATCTTTTTGCATGTTACCCATGTAGAAGTCGTTGGTGTCTTGTAAAGCTTGAAGGTCACTGTTAAATACGTGTTCATTCCAACAAGAAGCTAGTATGTTTGCAGCGGTTGGTTTACAAATGTCACAGCCCAAGCCGGTGCCATGTTTTTCAAGTAATTCTGCGAAAGATTGGATTTTTTCAACACGAATGATGTTATATAAATCTTGGCGAGTATAAGCAAAATGCTCACAAAGGTCAGTGTTTACTTCTACACCTGACTTCTCTAATTCACAGTTCAGTACTTGTGTTACTAGTGCGGTACAACCACCACAACCGGTTGCTGCTTTAGTACAAGATTTAATAGCAGCCATGTCGCAAGCGCCGCCTTCAACGGCCTCAATTATATCGCCTTTAGTAACATTTAAACACGAACAAAGCTGAGCCGAATCAGGTAAAGCATCAACACCAATGCCGCTAGAGCTACCATCAACACTTGGAAGAATAAGTCCTTCTGGCTCAGGAGGAAGCTCCATTTTGTTAAGCATGAATTGCAATAATGAACCGTATTCTGCAGCATCACCTATTAAGACGGCACCTAATAAATATTTATCATCTTCACTGACAACAATTTTTTTATAAACTTCTTCACGATCATTGACATAGGTATAACTACGAGAATTTGGCGTGGTACCGTGAGCATCACCAATTGAAGCAACATCAACACCCATGAGTTTTAATTTAGTACTCATGTCGGCACCAGCGAATTCGCTAGATCCAGTACTTGTTAAATGGTCAACAGCAGCGTGTGCCATTGCCCAACCAGGTGCGATTAAACCAAAAATTTTATTTTCCCAAAGAGCGACTTCACCAATGGCATAAATATCTTCGTCTGAAGTTAAGGTATTATTGTTAATAACAATACCACCACGTTCACCCATTTCTAAATCGGCATCACGACCCAATTCATCACGAGGGCGAATACCTGCTGAGAATACAATAAGGTCAGTTTCTAACTCACTACCGTCAGCAAAACTCATTTTATGAACAGCTTCATCGCCATCACCAATGTTTTGTGTATTCTTTTGGGTATGAACACTGACACCTAAATCTTCAATTTTTTTACTCAACATGGCACCGCCGCCATCATCGACCTGAACAGCCATTAAGCGAGGAGCAAATTCAACAACGTGAGTTTTTAAACCTAAATCCATAACAGCTTTGGCTGCTTCTAATCCAAGAAGGCCACCGCCTATAACAGTACCAACTTTGGCTGTTTTTGCTGCAGCAGTAATTTTTTCTAGATCATCGATAGTACGATATACAAAAACATTATCACGTTCATGACCTGGTACAGGGGGTACAAAAGGATAAGAGCCTGTGGCTAAGATTATTTTATCATAGCTAACCTCAAGGCCAGCTTCAGAGTGAACTACTTTCTTATCACGATCAATTTTTGTCGCTTTATCACCGGTGTGAAGCGTGAAGTTATTTTTGGGATAAAAATTATCATGGACCATGTTGATCTCATCAACAGATTGGGTTTTAAACCAAGCTGTTAAATGGACTCTATCATAGGCAGGAAGAGGCTCTTCACCAAAAACAGTTACTTGGTAGTCATCAGCTTTTCCAGACTCAACCAAATACTCTAAAAAATTATGCCCTACTGGACCATTACCGATCACTACTAACTTTATTGTTGAGCTCATATAAAAACCTATTGCTTTGTAAAACATTATGGCCTGAATAAGCAAGTAATATACCAAAAGACTATTTGTAGCTATATTGTTGTTTTATAATGTTTTTGTCTGGTTCTTGTATTTTAGCTAAGCAGAGTAATGCTTATGATAAGGCGGGTAAAAACAACCTTTGCACATCAGTTGTGCATCTGTTTGCATACAGTATAGGAGCATTTATAGCTAAATGGGAAAAATTGAATAATGAGTAAATTCTGCTGATCTGTTAGCGTTATAAAAGTAGGTTTGATATTGAAAACAGCTATAAATATGAGTTTTTTAGAAATGAAGAGGGCAATGATTACTCAATTATTTTTCTATTAAGCAAAATAAAACTTGGTTACAATAACAAGCATAATAAATACACTTAATTGAATGGATCTCCTATGTCGCTTTCTGTTGTCATCCTTGCTGCGGGTAAAGGTACTCGTATGCGCTCTACTTTACCTAAAGTACTTCATGCTATCGCTGATAAACCGATGGTTTCTCATGTTATTGATAGTGCTCGCCAGTTAGGATCCGTTAATATTTATGTTGTGTATGGTTTTGGTGGTGAAGTACTTAAAGCAACACTTAGCTCAGAAAGTACCGGTGATGATTTAACTTTTATTGAACAAAAAGAGCAACTAGGTACTGGCCACGCTGTTGATCAAGCATCACCATTATTAAAAGATGATGAAGATGTTTTAGTCCTTTATGGCGATGTGCCATTAACAAAAGTATCAACGTTAGAAAACCTACTTCAAGCTAAGCCCGAAAACGGTATGTCATTATTAACGGTTTATTTGGCTAATCCTACTGGCTATGGTCGAATTGTTCGAGAAGAGGGGCAAGTAGTTGGTATTATTGAACAAAAAGACGCTAAACCAGAACAGCTATTAATCAATGAAGCTAACACGGGTATTTTATTGGCCAACGGTGGTGATTTAAAGCGTTGGTTAAGTGGCCTCTCTAATGACAATGCTCAAGGGGAATATTACCTTACCGATATTATTGCTGCAGCCCATAATGAAGGAAAAGTAATTGCTACGGCTCACCCTGAAACTGAAATAGAAGTGGAAGGGGCTAATAACCGAGTACAGTTAGCCGCTCTTGAACGCGCTTATCAAGCGCGTTTGGCAGAGGAGTTAATGATAGCAGGCGCAAGCTTACGGGATCCTGCACGCATTGATATTCGTGGCTCACTAACTATTGGTAGTGAAGTCAGTATTGATATAAATTGCATTTTTGAAGGCACGGTGACACTAGCAAGTAATGTGAAAATTGGTGCTAACTGTATTCTTAAAAACTGCACAATTAGTGATAATGTTGAAATTAAACCTAATAGCATTATAGAAGATGCAACGATTGGTGAAAATTGTTCAGCTGGTCCGTTTGCACGGATACGTCCAGGCAGTGTGATGAATAAAAATTCTCATGTGGGAAATTTTGTTGAAATGAAAAAAACGACACTGGGTGAAGGAAGTAAAGCAGGGCACTTAACTTACCTTGGTGATGCGCTCATCGGTAAAAATGTGAATGTGGGGGCAGGTACCATTACCTGTAATTATGATGGTGTTAATAAATCCCAAACTGTTATTGGTGACAATGCCTTTATTGGTTCAAATAGTTCATTGGTAGCGCCTGTTTCAATTGGTGAATTAGCAACGGTAGGCGCAGGGTCAGTTGTTGCTAAAAATGTAGATGAACACGAATTAGCGATAGGGCGTTCTAAACAACGTAATATTAAAAACTGGCCGCGACCTGTCAAAAAGTAGTGGTGAGTTTGATTTAATTAGGTATTTGAAATGTTCTTGTTATAAATCAATGTAGTAGTTATGTAGATTTTTTGCTAACGATATTACTTAAATTAATTCGTTTACGTGTTGCATTGTTAACACTCAAATAAAACTGAGATATTTAAAATTAATGATGAAGTAAGTTATAGGATTATTGCTTTAACTTTCGTTTTGAAACATAATAGCCGTCAAAATGAAAGTTAACCGAAGTTTATTTAACAATAATGTCAAAGAGAAACACTCAACAACGCCGTCATCATATCATTTCTGATCTTAATCAGAATGGTGAGGTAAGCGTCGATAGATTAGCTAAGCAATTTGATATCAGTGAAGTTTCTATTCGTAAAGATCTGGCAGCATTAGAAAATAGCGGTTTATTACTAAGACGTTATGGCGGTGCTATTGCATTACCCCGCGAAATAATAGAATCTAAATCAGAAAAACTTTCACAACAAAAGAAAACAATAGCTAAGTATGCCGCTACTTTAGTTCGTGATCATAATCGAATTATTATTGATAGTGGCCAAACTACTTCTGCATTAGTGAGTGAGCTAGATAGCAAGAAAGGGCTAGTTGTGATGACTAACGCGTTAAGTATCGCTAATGAAATACATGCCCTTGAAAATGAACCTACCTTATTGATGACAGGTGGTACTTGGGATGCAAATTCAGAAGCGTTCCAAGGGCAGGTTGCTGAACAGGTGTTACGCTCGTATGACTTTGATCAATTATTTATTGGTGCAGACGGTATTGATATTGAACGTGGTACCACAACGTTCAATGAGTTAATTGGCTTAAGTCGAGTCATGGCCGAAGTGGCACGAGAAGTTATTGTTATGGTTGAATCAGAAAAAATTGCCAAAAAAATACCTAATTTAGAATTAGGTTGGCAACAAATAGACACCCTTATTACTGATGATGATTTAGAACCGTCAGTAAGAGCACAATTAACAGCTCAGGGCGTAAACCTAATTTGCGCCAAAGCGGTTTAAATAATAAAAAAGGATAGAGAATATGTGTGGCATAGTTGGTGCGGTAGCACAACGTGACGTATCAGAAATTTTACTCGAAGGATTAAGACGCTTAGAGTATCGTGGTTATGACTCCGCAGGTATTGCAACAGTAGACGAAAACCACCAATTAGCCAGTGCCAAGCGTTTGGGTAAAGTACAAGAACTAGCCCAAGCCCTACAAGAAACTCCTTTAAGTGGTGGCACCGGCATTGCTCATACAAGATGGGCTACTCACGGCGCTCCAAGCGAAGTGAATGCTCACCCTCATTTCTCACATAACAATATTGCTGTGGTTCATAATGGCATTATTGAAAACCATCAACAACTATCTAACCAGTTAAGAGGCCTGGGTTATGAGTTTACCTCTCAAACTGATACCGAGGTTATTGGGCATTTAGTTCATCATGAATTAAAAACTAGCGATAGTTTATTAGCGGCAGTACAAAAAGCCGTAAAGCAATTAGAAGGTGCATACGGCACAGTGGTGATGGATAGCACCGATAAAGAGCGAATTATTGTTGCTCGCTCTGGTAGTCCTTTGGTTATTGGTTATGGGCTAGGTGAAAACTTTATCGCATCAGATATGATGGCTCTATTGCCAGTAACCAGAAAATTTGCCTTCTTAGAAGAAGGGGATGTAGCCGAAGTTACACGTTTTGATGTGAATATTTTTGCTGCTAACGGTGAACCTGTAGAGCGTGAATCGAAAGAAGTATCAGTAAGCCACGATAGCGGCTCTAAAGGTGAGTATCGTCATTATATGCTCAAAGAAACCTATGAGCAGCCGATTGCTATTCGAAATACATTAGAGGGGCGTCTTTCTGGTGACCTTTTAGATGTGAATACTTTTGGGACAGGCGCTGAAGATATACTTAGAGATATTGATCATGTACAAATAATTGCCTGTGGTACCAGTTATCATTCAGGTATGGTAGCGCGTTATTGGCTAGAAGCTTTGGCAGGCGTATCGTGTAATATTGAAATAGCCAGTGAGTTTAGATACCGAAAATCTCATGTACCCAAAAATGCATTATTAGTAACAATTTCTCAATCAGGCGAAACCGCAGATACATTAGCTGCCTTGCGTTTGGCGAAAGAACTTGGCTATAAAGCAAGCTTAACTATTTGTAACGTTGATGGGTCGTCATTAGTAAGAGAATCTGATTTATCCTTTATGACCAAAGCCGGCGTTGAAATCGGTGTAGCTTCAACCAAAGCTTTTACTACACAGTTAGTGGGCTTAATGATGATGACTTTAGCGCTGGGCAAATACAATGGTATGAGCGAGAAAGTTCAGACTGAAATAGCGCAAGCACTATTAACACTGCCAAGCAAACTTGAAGAAGTACTTGCTTTAGCGAGTTCAATTGAAGATTTAGCAGAAGACTTTGCCGATAAACATCATGCATTATTTTTAGGCAGAGGTGATCAATATCCAATTGCCATGGAAGGTGCATTAAAGTTAAAAGAAATTTCTTACATTCATGCAGAAGCCTATGCTGCTGG
>JAWUXK010000111.1:0-10486 GCA_034111385.1 Colwellia sp.
CTGGCACACACTTGATACAGCAGCGCCTTTTGATAATGTAACACTGATAAAACTTCCACCGTATTCACCCGAGTTAAATCCAATCGAGCAAGTGTGGCAATGGCTTAGGCAGAGGTGTTTATCGAATAGAACATTCAAGGGATTTGAAGATATTGTTGAGCAATTATCTCGTGCCTGGAATACCTTTATTTCGGATATTGAACGGGTTAAGAAACTCTGCGCAAGAGAATGGATTAAATTGATCTAATCATTCTTTCAATTGGTATTAGCACTATAAAAATGAAATCTACGCTAAAAATTTTTGCCATACAAGCATGACTTTATCGCGCTCACCCAGCTCACTTTTATCAACTAAAAGCGCTTGATTTTGTAACGTCGCTTTATTGCCAAGCCCTCTTAATTTTTGATAACAGTTTACCAGTAATTCTTGATCTTCTATTGTTAAAATTTTGTGACTCGCCAACTGTTTGAATATGCTTAAATTATCACAATACCGACTCAATTTTGCATGCGTATGACAATTGGCTAATACTAAATATTGCGCCAAAAATTCGATATCAACTAATCCTCCTTTTCCCTGTTTAAGATCAACCAGATCCTTGGTAGACTTATCAAGATGACTACGCATTTTTTCTCGCATAGTATTAACATCTATTTTTAATTTATCTAACGCTCTGGGTAGGCTTATTATTTGTTGACGTATTTCGTTAAATCGTTGTTCGATAGCACTATTCCCATAAACAATGCGAGCACGTACTAATGCTTGGTGCTCCCATGTCCATGCATCTTCTAGTTGATATTGGCTAAAAGTATTCATATGCACAACTAAAACACCTGAGTTACCAGAAGGCCGTAGTCTCATATCTAATTCGTACAAAATACCGCTACTCATACGTGTATTAAAAATATGCATAATTCGCTGCGCTAACTTCATATAAAATTGACTTGCTGGAACACTTTTTTCGCCGTTGACCAAACCGGTTGTCACGTCACCTTCGGGGCTATTATGTAGAAACACCAAATCGAGATCCGATCCGTAACTCAGTTCATTACCGCCCATTTTTCCATAGGCTATTACGGCAATGCCTTTACTTTGAAAATCATTTTGCTTATCACTTAGTGAATCAACAATGGATTTTGGCGTACCAAAGCGCCCAACAACTTGTTGCCAAGCAATATTAATTACCTCTGCAATAATGGCCTGTGCTAATGCGGTTAAATGCAGACTTACTTCCTCTACGGTTAACGCCTCAGAAATATCGGCAGCGGCGATACGTAATTGTTGAGCCTGTTTAAATAATCGTAAACCATTCATTTGTGCTTCAAGATCTTCTTCTGGAATTCGCAACATACTTTCACGTAGCTCATGTCCATAAGCGCTAATTTTCGTTGGATTATGTAACAAGCGAGGATCAATTAATTCATCCAGTAAAATAGGTGATTTGGCAATATAGTCAGTGACCCAGCTGCTAGCTTGGCATAAATGAATTAATTGCTTTAACGCTCCCTCGTTTTCAAATAACAGTTCTAAGTAAGCGGTACGGGTAACTATTTTTTTAAACACATGTAAAACGCGCTCAAGTACAAACTCAGCTTGTTTTGCTTGATGAATATGACAAATAAGTAAAGGGAGTAATTTATCTAATACTTGCCTCCCTCTACTCCCGATACTACGCTTGCTGACATCATCTCTAAAATCTGATAATAAACACCAAATATCTTTGCTGTTCCAAAAAACTGCCTCGGAGTCACTTTGATCTAGCCAAGCAATCGATTCCTCGTCACTCCAACGGCTATGCCACAATGTTGCCCAGTGCTGATCCTCTATTTCGTGATTAGGCCTATCAATACCAATAAGCTGTTCAAATTTTTCATGAACATCATGCATATGTTTGTTAAGAACTAAACAAAAATTTTGCCACGAGTTAAACCCAAGAACATGCAGTATTCTTTGCTGGTCTACTTCATTGTCAGGTAACGTTTGAGTTTGTTTATCGGCTAACGCTTGTAGTATGTTTTCGACTCTACGTAAAAAACAATAGGCATTTTCAAGCACTAATTTACTGTCTTCTTGTAACTCTCCTGAAATCACTAATTCAGGTAATACCGTCAACAAGCAACGTTGCTGTAATGCTTTCACTCTGCCGCCACGAATTAGCTGGAATACTTGCACAATAAATTCTATTTCACGAATACCTCCAGCGCCAAGTTTAATATTGTTCACCAGCTGCTTACGGCGTACTTCTTGCGAAATCATCATTTTCATACGGCGTAAACTATCAATCACACTAAAATCAATATAGCGACGATAAACAAAAGGATGTAACAATTTTGAAAGTTGTTGATGGTAATTATCATCTCCCTGTTGAGGAGGAATTACGCGTGCTTTTAGCATGGCATAACGCTCCCAATCTCTCCCCTGTTCTTGGTAATAATCTTCCATTGCATTAAAAGTTAGTACTAACGGGCCACTTTCACCAAAAGGCCTTAGTCGCATGTCAACACGGTAAACAAAGCCATCAGCTGTGTGTTGATGTAAGGAGGTAATGAGTTTTTGTGCTAAACGAGTAAAAAACTGTTGGTTTTCAATACTACGTCTATGGCCCTGAGTTTCACCGCTATGCGGGTAGACAAAAATAAGATCGATATCAGAAGAAAAATTTAATTCATACCCACCTAACTTGCCCATACCAAAAACCAATAAAGGTTGAATTTCACCCGCCGAATTTTGCGGTGTTCCCCATTTGTTTTGGCAAAAACTTGTTAACCAAGCAAGGCTGCTTTGAATAAGCGCATCAGCTAATAACGATAAACGCTCTAATGACTGTTCAAGCGAAATATTGAACACCAAATCGGCCACCGCAATATTAACCATTTGCTGTAAACGAAAACGTCTCAAAATACGGTGTAATTGAACTTCTGTTTCACAGTCAATTAATAAATCATTTAACAAGTCGGCGTATGGAGGCACTGTTTTTTGATAGACATCTTTATTTACAAATAAATTCACCACTAATTCAGGGGCTTGCAACGCACTTGCTAAAATAAAGTCACTTAACATAATTGCCAAGCTAAACTGTTCAAGCTGCTCAGGCGTTAGCGCTTGAAAAGAATCAGGGTGTTGCTTGCTAAACTGTTCCCAATTTTTTTGTTTTTGTTGCACCAATATTGGTGATAAATTGTTAGACAATTCGAATGAAGACACAAGCAGTCCTTTTATTACTTAAAATAGGTGCATCAAGATAGTATAATCAAGACAACATAATTTGAACAATAGACATAATATGTCATTAATGCTATTAATACCTATAGCTACTCAATACCTGTTACCCTGAAGTACCTTAATCAAGGATGGGTAGGAAAATTTTAATATTCCAGCATAATATATTAATAAATGACTCTGTCGCGAGAGTTTACTGAATAGATACGATTAACAAAGCATTTTTATGGAGATGATAGCAGAAATGCAAAGGCTGAAAGACTCTTTTATCAAACAATTCACGAGTAAATTGTGTACTCGTACAATGTTATTGCTATCCATTTTATGGCTATCTGCTTGCGGTGATCCCATCAAAGAGCAAGCAATGCAGCAACTCCCCTTAACTGAACAAAGAGTGACACAGTTGGGTGATGCGTTAACTGGTGGTCAGGTGCGCAATGCTAATTTAATCAATCAATATGCTCAAAAAGTATCAACGCTAAAGCCAAATTTAAATGCTTTGGTTGATGAGTTCAGAAAAGACGCGAGCATACAAGGCCCGATGTATCGTGCTTTGCTAGATAGGGTTAATACCGCAAAAAATCAACCACAGATGTTTGCTTCAAGCCAAGCACTGTATGATGAATTGCTTAATATTTATCAAGCGGCAGATCCCGTTCTTTATTCTGATGCTTTAAGTGATCCCTTAAATGTATTAGCTGATATGTCTGATGGTCAACTGCCAAGAGTAAACTCTTTATCTAAGTCACAATCTCAACAAGCCAATAATTCACAAGATTTTGGCACCGGTGAACAACTTATTGGTAATCCAAGCTACGGTAGTTGGCAAACAGGCAGCAATGGTATGTCGTTTTGGGCATGGTACGGTGTCTATTCTATGATGGGAAATATGTTTGGCCGCCCTGCATACTATAGTGATTGGGGACGAAGCAGAAACTACAGTTACTATAATGATTATGGCAGAACTCGCTATAGCTCACCAAGCCAACTAAATAAACAAACGCAACTTGATCAGCGCACTAAGAAGTCATTTGCAAGTAGAGGGCAAAAATTTACCAGCCCCTACAATAAAAATCGTACAGGCTCGTCTAGCTTATCTTCCAAAAGTAAAACCGCACAATCTAGTGCTAACCGTTTTCGAAGTAATACCGCTAAGAAAAGTAGCTATGCAAGTAAATCGACTACTCAATCAAAGTTTGGAAAAAATTCTAGCTTTAGAAACTCTAACACCAATACATCACGTAGCTTTCGACGTGGTAAGTAAAAAGAAATAGGATAGATAGTTATGAACACATTGATAGATCTCGTTGGTGTTAATCAAGAATTACTCATTTATTTAGCCATAGATATCACTATTGCTATTCTTCTTCTCGGCGCTATGCGCTTTTTATTAGGTTTAACTAGCCAAGTTAATAGTACAGAAGAATTAGCTAAAAAAGATAATTTTGCCTTTGGTGTTAGTGTTGCTGGTAGTACTCTAGCTTTGGGTATTGTGTTAACTGGCGCTATCGCTGGAGAAAATGCAGAAAGCTATATGATGGAAGTCATTGGTATGTTGGCTTATGGTGGCTATGGATTAGCATTGATTAAAGTGGGACGTATCATTCAAGATAAGGTTGCCCTACAACACTTAAATAAAACAGAGTTAATTAAAGATCAAAACCTATCCGTTGGTATTATTGATGCAGCTGGAGCTATAGCTACTGCAATTATTATTCGCGCAGTGTTACTTTGGGTTGACGGGTTAAATGTGTCAACCTTCATCGCAATTACCAGTGGTTTTATTGTTGCACAAGCGGTATTAGTGTTAGCGACACGTATTAGAGAGAAAAAATATGCAAAAAACAATCAAGAAGATTGTCTTCAAGAAGCATTGAGCCAAGGAAATTTAGCGCTTGCTATTCGTTATAGTGGTCAACTAATTAGTACTGCCCTTGCCGTCACCGCTGCAAGTCACTTTCTTGTTTATAGTCCCGACACATTGATGGCCAACTTACTAGGCTGGTTGGTTTTCGGTATAATTATGACTGTATTGGTTGCCTTATTGACCACAATAGCGAAACGCATTGTACTTTGGGGAGTCAACTTAGTAGAAGAAGTAGATCAACAACATAATATTGGTGTTGCTAGTATTGAAATGACTACAAGTATTTCAATCGCGTTAATATTAACTGCATTAATGGCTTAAAACTAATATTAGCTTTTGAGTTACAAGTTACGATTAGCAATGAAAGTGTAATCGTAACTTCACTCGTAATAACAGACTAAACAGCGCTTTATGTCCCCAAAAAAATCCCGCCTTATTGACGACACACTGCTTATTTTAACCATGGCGGTTCTCGCCGGTTGTGGTTTAATTTACGAATACCTTCTTTCTCATTACGCTGGCCGCGTGCTAGGTGTAATGGAAAGCACCATTTATACCATGATTGGCTTAATGATAGTCTCAATGGGCTTAGGTGCTTTTGCCGCGCGTAAAGTACGTTGTGCCTTTAATGGCTTTGTGTATTTAGAGTTAATCATTGCATTGCTTGGTGCTTGTTCGATTTTAATTATTGGTGGCCTGATAGCCATTACTCAAATATTACCGCACATTATTTCTGACATGTTTGCGCTTCCTCCTGACATGTTACCTAAAGGAGGCCTATTCAACCAGTTAAGCTTTATTGCTATCAAGAGTCCTTATTTTTTTGGTGTGATCTTAGGTTTTCTTATTGGTATGGAAATTCCATTGATCGCTAGAATTCGTGAGGAAATACACGGTCAACACCTTGCAAACAATTTGGGTACCATTTATGGCGCAGACTATATTGGTGCTGGAATTGGCGCGGCAGTATGGGTGATTTTTTTACTCAGTATAGATATCAGCAAAGCCGCAGCACTAACGGCCAGTTTAAACCTATTTGCTGGCGCTTTTTTTGTTGTTCGTTATTGGCATAAACTAACGTGGCGTAAAACTTTTCTTGGTTTACATTTAGTTTTAGCGTTAGTTATTGCTTTGATGTTTAATTACGGCAATCAGTGGCTGAATCAAATGAATAGCCTACTTTATTTAGACAAAGTCGTGCACGTTCAAAAAACGCATTATCAACAACTTACCTTTACCGAGCGCCATTTAGGTATAAACACCAGCGAATCACAGTCTAGCATCATTAATTTTTATTTAAATGGACGTTTGCAATTTTCATCTATTGATGAACATATCTATCATGACTATTTAGTTGCACCCGTTTTAGCTGGCTCAGCTCGTCATGACAACATACTGATTATCGGTGGTGGTGACGGTTTAGCGCTTCGTGATGTATTAAAGTACGAACCAAAAAAAGTGACTTTGATTGATCTTGATAGTGAGTTAATTGATATATTTCAATCACCAGAAAAACACTTAAATGCTAACTTAGCGAGAAAAATAAGTCATTTAAATGAAAACAGTTTACAAAATAACCGAGTGACTATTTTGCGCAGTGACGCTTTTATCACGGTTAACAAGCTATTAAAAACGGGAGAAGTATTCGACGCTATCATTGTTGACCTTCCAGATCCTAGTCACCCGGATCTCAATAAACTTTACACGGTAAATTTTTACGCCAGATTAAACCAACTACTATCAGGAGATGGCTTAATTGCCATTCAGTCCACCAGCCCTTATCATGCAAAAAGCTCATTTATTTCTATTGGTAAAACACTACGTGCTGCAAACTTTGCGCACGTACAGCAATACCATGACAATGTACCAAGTTTTGGCGAATGGGGCTGGACTATCGGTTCAAAAAGAGGAAAAAGCCCACTTGCTAGGCTCAGTAATCTAAAAGAATTACCGGTAAAACACACTTGGCTAAATCTAGAAATGTTAAAATCTGCATTTATTTTTCCTAATGATTTTTATAGTGATGAAGCTAGTATAGATATAAATACCCTAGGTAGTCATACGCTGTATCAATTACACCAAAGCGCATGGCAAACTCAACAAGGTATTAATTAGTGGCGTATTACGTGTGATGAATTGTAGTATTAAGAAAAACAGATAAAGTAGAAAGCAAAAAACGCTTGACATAATATGTCAAGCTGCTAAATTAAACCCTAGTGACATATTATGTCACTTATATATTTTTGATTAAGGATAGGAAGTACATGAATATTCATACTATAGCCGATCATTTAAATAGTTTGGCCGACAATTCTGACACAGGAATGGACTTTGACTGTCAACCAATATCCGGTGAAGTCGATGTACTGCAAATAACACTTTTGGGTAGAGAAGAGTTGCCCATTTTTTTATCTGTAACCGATGACCAAATTTTGTGCATTAGTTACCTTTGGGGTGCTGATGAAGTTAAAGCTGACAGTGTAAATACTATGCACGAAAGCATGTTGGAAATGAACATCCCCATGCCATTATCATCTTTTTCAAAAATTGGTGATAAATATGTTGTTTTTGGCGCATTATCTATCAATTCAACCTTTGATGATATTGAGCATGAACTGGCTGTATTAAGCAATAATGCCTTAGAAGTAATTGATGATATGAGTGACTACCTGCTTTAAGTCGTATTGAATGACGACAAACAAACCAAAGCTAAAATGTCACCCTATTAGGAGAGAAGAAATGAGTTTATTTAAAAAGATTATGACCGCCATTCGCGGTGGCGCTTCAGAAGCGGGCGAAGCCATTGTTGATGCAAATGCTACGCGTATTTTTGAACAAGAGATTCGTGATGCAGAAAATCACTTAACCAAAGCAAAACGTGATTTAACAGGTGTAATGGCAGAGCAAATGTCTGCAACCCGTGAAGTTACACGTTTACAACGCGAAATTTCTGAGCATGAAGGGTATGTTGCGCAGGCGCTAGAAAAAGGCGATGAAACGTTAGCACTTGCCGTTGCTGAAAAGATCTCTACTTTAGAGAATGATCTAAGCGCGCAAGAACAAGCACTTAATAGCTTTACCGGCAATGCTGATAGACTTAAAGAGTTAGTAAAGAAAAGTGAACGTCAAGTAACAGAGCATAAGCGTCAGTTGTCTATGGTGAAAACCACTGAAAGTGTACAAAAAGCAACCTCTGCTATTACTGATAATTTTTCATCAAGCAATTCGAAATTGTTAAGTGCTAAAGATTCATTAGAACGCATCAAAGCCAAACAACAAAAATTCGATGATAAAATGAAAGCAGCTGAAATACTTGAATCAGAAAATTCTGACTCATCATTAACTGCGCAATTAAAAGCGGCAGGTATCGGCTCACAAGAAAACAGTGCTAATTCAGTCCTTGAGCGAATTAAAGCCAAGCAAAAGTAATTAAAACAGTGTTCTGCCTGGTAGCGTGTTAGCTATAACGCGCTACTACTTATTTTAATACGAGAAAAAACATGAGTTTTTTTAAGAAAATATTTAATAAAGAAAAGCCAACTCAGCGTAAACTAACTCACGTAAATCAACTTTTAGTGGGTGATATCATTGTATTAACTGATAGTTTTGCCTTACCTCAAGCCCTAAGGGGTCAACAGTTTCAAGTAAATGCTGTGAATAGTTATGAATATGAACACAACACACAAACTGAATGGAGTTTACAAGGAAGCAATGAGCTAGCATTGTTTTTATCCTTAGAAATTGATGATACTACCGAATTAAAATTTTCATTAAAAATAGAACGTAATGATGTAGAGACATTATTTGATCTCGATAATTTTTCAGAAATATTTGATGAACCCGGGCAAGCTTTTTTAAACCGTCAAAGTGATAATGACACCACTTCTACTTGGAGTAGTGAACAATATCAACAAAGCACTTTTGCAAAAGTTGGGTACTTTCACCGAAAAGATCATCGCAGTGAAAACATTTCAGCTTATGAAGGTGAAGGTTCTGGAGAACAACTTGAACTTTATGCCTTATATAACGAAGATCAGAGCAAAGGCTTGGATGTTGAAGTGTGGCAAGATGGTGATACCGATGTATTTTTAACTCTATTCCGCCCCTTAACCGATATTATTGATATGTACCCCGCGAGTTAGGACTTAGGAAATAATATGACAAAAGCTAACACCTCAACGGACACAGACAAAAAAGATAGAAAAATCCCAGACAAGTGGCAGTCTTCAGTAAAAGCAATGAAGGCCGTACAAGTTGCGTTTGATATGGATGAAAAAATTCAGTTATCTATTAGAAAGCAAGCACTGGATGCCGGCCTTAGTCCATCAGATCAAATTCGTGATATTTTAGGTTTACCCATTAATAAGCGACCCAAACGCCCTCGTTTAACGGTGAGTTTAGCGTTAAGTGATTATGAATTACTCGCTGAAAAATACGGTTTAGATGCTAAACAACAGCTTGATATTAAAAGAAAATTAATGGAAGAGTTGATTGAGTCGGTTAACATAATCGACTGCAAATAAACAACTTTTCATAGATTTTGTTAAAATAAACGTAGATGTGTCATACTCTGTTTGAACATGAAATACACAACACTCAGGATATCATTATGTTAAAACAAAAATCACTTATACAAAATATGCTTGCCGTTGGTTTTGCTTTAGGTTTAACCGCTTGTGCAAACACTGAAAGCTTAGAAGCAAGCATTAGCAGTTTATCAAGCAAAGTTGATTCACTTTCAAGTAAAGTATCATCACTTGAAACACAAAGTGAAGCGACCAGCAGAAAAGCACAATCAGCTAAAGTAGCCGCTCAGCAAGCTGCAGATACTGCTGAAAAAGCCAATGAAAGAATTGATAACGTAGTATCTTCTTATAAAAAATAAATAACTACTGCTCTAACTCAATAATTAAACCCTGTGGATTATCAAATACAGGGTTTAATTTTTGCCACGTTTTATCACTTGTGCCGACAAAGTTTTTTACCGCCGATGTAATTAAACTTCCTTGAACTACATCTTCAACGGTTAAAGGGGAATGTATTTCTATCATCCGCTTGCCACCCTTCTCATAAGACATTTTTATTGGTTGCTCAATAATACGTACTTTAGTATTTAAAGGGACATTTTCAAAAAGCCATTTTATATCATCATCAAACAAGCGAATACATCCAGAGCTTGCCCGCATTCCAATGCCAAAACGTTGATTAGTTCCATGAATTAAATACTCACTCGTTCCCAGCCTTAATGCATATTTACCAAAAGGATTATCAGGCCCTGCAGGTATTTCTCTCGCTAATTCTTTGCCGTGCTCGTCAAGGTATCGTTTGCGCATCGCATCTGTAGGCCGCCAAATAGGGTCTTTTCTTTTACTGCTAATATAACTTGTCGTTTTTGGTGT
>JAWUXK010000112.1:0-15256 GCA_034111385.1 Colwellia sp.
AAAAGCGTCGATTACGGCGCTTTTTGTGTGTTAAGTAATAGCAAAAATTGTTATTTATTTGGTGCTGATTTTCTTGATTTTTTAACAAGAACTTTCAGAATAATGAAGAAAATTAGTCTCAATCAACTTTAATTAAAGAAACCGATTTATGTCAAAACGTGATTATTATGAAACGCTTGGTGTTTCAAAAAGTGCTGAAGATAAAGAAATTAAAAAAGCCTATAAAAAATTAGCGATGAAGTTTCATCCTGATCGTACTCAAGGTGACAAGAAAAAAGAAGAAACTTTTAAAGAAATTCAAGAAGCGTATGAAGTCTTAAAAGATGATCAAAAACGCGCTGCTTATGATCAATATGGTCATGCCGCTTTTGAACAGGGTGGTCACGGTGGTGGTGGTCATGGAGGCCATGGCGATTTTGGTGATGCATTTGGTGATATTTTTGGTGATATCTTTGGCGGCGGTCGCGGCCGTGGTGGACGTCAATCACGTGCGCAACGTGGCTCTGATTTACGTTATAACGTAGAGCTAAACCTGGAAGATGCTGTTAAAGGTAAAAACTTAGAAATTAAAGTACCTACCTATGTTAGTTGTGAACCGTGTGACGGCTCAGGTGCTAAAAAAGGTACCTCGGCTAAAACTTGTTCAACTTGTCATGGCCATGGCCAAGTACAAATGCGTCAAGGATTATTTGCCGTTCAGCAAACCTGTCCAACGTGTAGTGGTAAAGGCAAGGTTATTTCAAGTCCTTGTACTTCATGTCGTGGTCAAGGCCGTGTAGAAAAAACTAAAACCTTATCTGTTAAGATTCCACCAGGTGTTGATACCGGTGACAGAATTCGTTTGTCGGGTGAAGGTGAAGCCGGTGAACACGGTGCTCCAGCAGGTGATTTATACGTTCAAGTAAATGTTCGCGACCACGATATCTTCGTTCGTGATGAGAATAACTTGTTCTGTGAAGTGCCAATTAGTTTTGTTACTGCTGCATTGGGTGGCGAAATTGAAGTGCCTACATTAGGCGGTAAAGTTAAACTTAAAGTACCAAAAGAAACGCAAACAGGAAAAATGTTCCGTTTACGTGGAAAAGGTGTTAAATCAGTACGTAGTTCTATTACTGGTGATTTAATGTGTAAAGTGGTACTTGAAACGCCAGTTAACTTATCTGGCGATCAAGTTGACTTATTACGTCACTTAGAAGAAAAAATGGGGAAAAGCAATAAAAAGCACAGCCCGAAAGAAACAGGGTTCTTTGATGGTGTAAAAAAGTTTTTTGATGACCTTAAAAGTTAACAAATTTACTTTTAGTTAATACCCCCTAAAAAAGCCACAAAAAGAAATTATTTTTGTGGCTTTTTCTTATCTAAAACGATTGAAAATTTAGTGTGACTCTCTGTTTGTACGTATCACAAAAGTCAGTAGCAAAAGTAATATTATGATAATTGAAAAGCTTCCTCCGTGACTGATTTCAATAACCTCAAAATAGGGTTCGTCATAATAGGGTTCATCATAATCTGCACTTTCTAACGATAAAGCGAACAATGCATTACTGTCGTCTGAGCTATAAGTTGCGACAGTATCGCTATAACCTACTTGGTATAAATCAATGAGTATATCGTAGTGATCAGTAGAGTAACCGGATAAAAAAGTGGTGACGACTTCGTATTCATCCAAGTCAGAATCACCTTCGATAAGAAAGTTATCAGTGGTATAGTAGTGTGTCCAAGGGCCACCATTTTTACTGATATACAACAAGGCATACACTTCACCTAATTGACCTGGTGTATAACTATAGAGGTCGGCATCAAATATCACGCTAAAAGTTTGATGGAAACCATCCCCATCATAATCTTCATGCAATAGTGAGGTTGCGCCATAGATAGTAAAATCTGCATCATAACTGTAGCTGTAACTACGGGCTAAGGGGGTTACTTTTGATGCGTTATTGGTTTTACTATTAAGTATTTCAGCCCTAGTTTTATTTGTAGACTTGTTAATGTCTTGCTCATCAATTGACGCTATTTTATTTTCCCTAGCAATATCAATTCTATTTTCAGTCGTAAGGTTTTTAGATAATCCCCCAAATGAAGCACTTGTCGGCTCATTGGCAATGGCAACGTTACTCACTACTATAGTAGCCAGTAGTAATATGCCTGCAAAGCTCATGTTGATAAAAACTTTAGTCGTCAGCTTATCCATCATTTAGTCCTATTAATATCTGCTTGTTGTTGAGGCTATTAAAGCGCAATGAAGATGAATACAAGCTGAACATTTTAAATGTTCTCAATTAATTAATTTATGTTCAGCGAATGTTCAGTTGCGTGGTGGTATTATTTTAAATAAGCTATGGCTATTAATATTCGCACTTGGAAAAATAATGAAACTTGTTTTACCTTTAATTATTATTTTGTTCACCTTTTTTACGGTTAACTTTTCTGTGCATGCTGCTCAAGGAAATTTCGCAGCAACAATAAGCACAATGAAAGTTAGTCAGCAAAGTAGTAAGCAGCAAGTGCGAGTTAAAAGTACGGCACAAGCAGCTCAACTGGCTAAACGAAAATTTGGTGGTAAAGTGCTTAAAGTGCAATCAAAAAGTGCAGGCTATAGAGTTAAATTAATTAAAAAAGATGGTCATATTATTTCTGTTTTTGTTAATGCCAATTCTGGCACAGTGAGTGGCCGATAAAATATGCGATTATTGCTTTTAGAAGATGACATTGCGCTACAACAAAATTTAAATAAACACCTTACTGCGGCAAATTATTTAGTTGATGTAGCCAGTGATGGTGAAACTGGGTTATTCCAAGGTTTAGAATATCCTTATGATGCAGCGATCATTGATATAGGCTTACCTATTATTGATGGAATTAGCGTGATTAAATTTTTACGAGAGAAAAATAAAACCTTTCCTATTCTCGTACTAACCGCACGTAATAGCTGGCAAGACAAAGTAGCTGGTTTAGACGCGGGTGCGGATGATTACCTGACGAAACCTTTTCATGGCGAAGAACTACTTGCTCGTTTAAATGCGCTTATTCGTCGCTCTGCAGGTCAAGCGAGTCCATTGATAAAAAATGGTCCATTATCTATCAATACTAAAAGTCTGAATGTTGAAGTGAATAATCAGGTAATAAAATTAAGCAGCTCTGAATATAAATTGCTTGAGTACATGATGTTGCATCTTGATGAAGTTACATCGAAAGCGGTATTAACGGAGCATATTTATGATCAAGACTTTGATTTAGACTCTAATGTCATTGAAGTCTTTGTTCGTCGTTTACGCAAGAAGCTTGATCCCAATAATGACTATGGCTTTATCCAAACGCTTCGCGGCCATGGTTATAAATTAAAGCGTGTAAGTCAATAATGCAAACACTGTCAAGTGCCGCTTTCTTTTGGCAAAAAAGCTCCTTAAAAGTCCGGTTACTATTAAGTACCTTAGTAATGACTATTGTCATGTTACCTGTGATTGGACTTACGTTAACTAAGGCATTTGAGCGGCAGTTAAGTGTTTCACTGGAAAATGAACTCATCGCTTATAGTTATTCTATTCTAACGGTTGCAGAAGTGGATGAACGTCAGTTATTAATGCCTGACTACCTGTTAGAAAATCAATTTAATATTAGTCAATCTGGCTTGTATTCCTTGATTTATACGCTACCGAAGAAAAACGTGACAGCCGAAAAACTCTGGCAATCCCAATCATTGTTAACTATGCCATTACAGACATTATCTGCTGAATTTATTCCGGCACCGAAAGTAGGAGAAAATGCCTTTTCTTCAATAACGTTAGAAGGAAGAAAGCATTTACTTTACAGCTTTAGTGTCAGTTTTTCGGATAATGCACAACCATTTCCTATTACTTTGCACTTAATTAAAGATCAGCGAAAATTTTTGCTTGCGCTCAGTGATTTTAAACAGCAGTTGTGGAGTTGGCTTATTCTTTTGATGTTAGTCTTTATTGTCATTCAGGTTGCTTGGTTACTTTGGACATTAAAGCCGCTAAAGGTATTAGCTCATGAGTTGGAAGATATAGAACAAGGTAAAAAAAATACATTAGATGCAAGTTATCCGCTTGAGTTGCAGCAAGTCACTTCGCAATTAAATACATTACTATTAACAGAGCAAAACCAGCGTAAGCGTTATCGTAATGCGTTAGCCGATCTTGCCCATAGTTTAAAGAATCCGTTGGCGGTTATGCAAAGTGAAACAAGCTTATCTAAAGGTGCGCTTTCGCAAATAAGTTTAATTAATAATATCATCGAACATCAATTAAAAAGAGCCCAAAGTGCAGGGGAGTCTTCCTGGCATTTAGGGATCGTGGTGAACCCTATTTTAGATAAACTCATTGCTAGTTTAAAGAAGGTGTATCAAGACAAACCGTTACATTTTACTGTTAAGGTTGATCAGGTCGCTTTGTTTAAAGGTGATGAAGCCGACTTGATGGAAATGCTTGGTAATGTGCTAGACAACGCGTGTAAAGCAGCAAAATCTGAGGTAATGGTGGCTATTAAGGCAAATAATGAACAATTAATTATCACTGTTGAAGATGATGGTGTCGGCATTGACCCATCACAAAAGCAAGCTATTCTAGCACGTGGCACCAGAGCTGATACCTATCATGCGGGACATGGCATAGGTTTAGCCATAGTGCGAGATTTAGTGAATAGTTATCAGGGACAATTATCTATTAGTACTTCTACATCGCTTGGCGGTGCTGCTTTTATTCTCACCTTTTAATTTTAAAACTGAAAAATAGATATTATAAGTGTTCAGCTTGTGTTCAGTTTGTTGTTGATATCCTTATAACCAGTTAATGGTTAAAAGGATCATCATAATGAAAAACGTTATATTTTATCTAAGCCTATTGTTTAGTACGTTGATAAGTTTTACTTCAATAGCTGAGCAAGAATCAGAAACCTTTAGTGATGCGGAACTGGCTCAAATGCTAGCGCCTATTGCTTTATATCCTGACAGTTTGTTAACGCATATTTTAATTGCCTCCACATACCCTATTGAAGTTATAGAGGCTCATCGGTGGCTGAAAAAAAATGACAACTTAAATACAAAAAAACAGAAGCAACTACTAGACGATTTAGATTGGGATGCCAGTGTAAAAGCATTAATTCCATTCGAGCGTGTTCTAAGTCGTTTAAGCGAGGACTTAAGTTGGACACAAGCGCTTGGCGATGCTTTTTTGCAGGATGAACCACGGTTGTTGTTAAGTATTCAAGCGTTAAGAAAAAAGGCTAAGCGAGCGGGCAGTTTGAGCAAAATGGACAATATGGATATTGATTATGAAGATAATAATATTACTATTATGTCTAGAGAAAAAGATGTTGTTTATGTGCCTTATTATGATTCACGCATGGTGTATGGTTCGTGGTATTGGACAGCTTATCCTCCGGTTTATTGGCATCCACGCAATAGTATTTATGTAAGTCATTACCGTCCTTTTCATTGGCATGCTGGCGTACAGATAACGTTTAATTATTTTTTTAGCGCGTTTCATTGGCACAATCGTCATGTGGTGATAGTCAACCCTAGTGGTGGTCATTATCGTTATTCTCATCAGCGTCCGCGTCGATTAGTTGCCAATGGTGGCTACGCAAAACGTTGGTCGCATAAACCGGCTCATCGTAAAGGTGTCGCTTATAGAACCAAAAGAACCAGTGAAAAGTATTATAGTAAACGCGTAGGTGCTCATCGTACTAACAAGAAAATTAATAGCAGTCATCATAAAGTTAAACAAAGGCTAATTGCTTCGAAGCATATATCAAACAAAGCAAATCATAAGGTTAATCATAGGGCTAATGCTAAAACAAACCATAAGGCTGCCCACAGAACACAGCGTAATGAGATAAAGTATCGTCAAGGGGCGAATAAACACAAAGCGTCACAACATAATCCGCGAAGTAAAGGTGTGGATAAACAAAATATGCAAAGCCGAAAAGCAAGTCATCAATCTAGAAAGCAAAAGTCAAATAAGCGGGTCGAATCAACACCAAGAAAAAATCAATACAGAGCTCAATCGACTAAAGGTTCAAGTCATAAAGCTTCAAGACACCAAGGTACGTCAAGCAAAAGGCACCATGCAAAAGTAGCGAAAAACAGGAGTGAATAACGTGGTGTTATTTTTCTTGAAAATCAGGTAACACACCACTGCGGCTATGTTCAAACACTAATGAGGTTTCCACCGTGGTTACTTCATCTCGCGAGGTGATTTTTTTAAAAACAAACTGACGCAAATGCTCACTGTCTTGAACTGACATATGAATATAATAGTCGTAACTACCCCCCATATGATAAAGGTTTAATATTTCAGGGTATCTTAATAAGTCATCACGAAATTGATTTACAATTTCTTCAGAGTAAGGCTGTAAACGAATAGCAGCAATAGCCTCAATATTACCCCCGATGTTTTTTAAATTAACATCGATAAAAGCCCCTTTAATCACGCCATTATGTTTTAGGCGCTTTACGCGCTCTAAGCAAGTGGATGGAGCAATACCTATCTTAGCTGCCAATTCTTTATTGGTAATATCTGCATCATTATACAAGAGAGTTAAAATACGAAGGTCGATATTGTCAATTTTTTTCATTTCTCACCTGTAAATCTATAAAAGTGTCTTTAAGTTAAATACTACACTTTATACGAGTAGTGGCAATAGGAGATGTGGTGAAATCAGTGGGAAAAAGTTTATTATTTGGATTTTTGACGGTAATAAGCAAATAGTCCGAATTTTTTAGGTTTTTGATGTTGTTTTTTATTTCGTGACAAAATTATTACGACTATTCACAGTGATAATGTTTGCCAGTACTATGTGATTTGACATATTATGGCTTAAGTATATCTATCGATATCTTTATTTCTCGTTATAAAAAATAAAAAGGTTTACTTTATGACTTTGCTTTGGATACCTTTGCTATCCTTACTTGGTAGTCTTATTTCTTCAATGACGGGCAAATTGACACGTAATCAATCGACTGGATTGACGATGTTATTGCCGGTTACCGCATTATTAATGACGATTAACTTAGCGCCAGCAGTTTTTTCTGGTGATGTTATTCGTGAAACAATTTCGTGGATTCCCTTATTAGGCATAGACATAGCTTTTCGTTTAGATGGCTTAGCGCTGTTGTTTGTTTTTATGATATTAGGGATTGGCATATTAGTTATCTTTTATGCTCGTTATTATCTAAGTAGTAACGATTCTATGCCTAAGCTTTATGCTTATTTGCTGCTATTTATGACTGCGATGCTTGGTATTGTCATGTCAAATAATGTCATTCAACTCTGGTTTTTTTGGGAGCTTACCAGTATTAGCTCGTTTTTATTAATTAGCTATTGGTGGCAGAAACCCGAAGCACGTAAAGGCGCAATAATGGCTTTAACTGTTACGGGAGGCGGCGGTTTAGCATTACTCGCAGGATTGCTTTTATTGGGGGATATTGTTGGCAGTTATAATTTAGATATTATTTTAGCTAGCAGAGAAATTATCCAAGCGCATGCTTGGTATGAAGTAACTTTAATTTTAGTCTTACTGGGTGCCTTCACGAAGTCAGCACAATTTCCTTTTCATTTTTGGTTACCACATGCGATGGCGGCACCAACTCCGGTAAGTGCTTATCTTCATTCCGCCACAATGGTCAAAGCGGGAATATTCTTATTAGCACGTTTTTACCCTGCTTTAGCGGGTACTGATATGTGGTTTATTCTTGTTAGTTTAACCGGGCTAACCACATTACTGTTTGGCGCTTATGTGGCGTTATTTAAACATGATTTAAAAGGTTTGTTAGCCTATTCCACAATCAGTCATTTAGGTTTAATCACCTTATTATTCGGTTTGGATACCAAGCTTGCGGCAGTAGCCGCTATTTTCCATATAATTAACCATGCAACATTTAAAGCCTCCTTATTTATGGCAACGGGTATTATTGACCATGAAACGGGTACGCGAGATATGCGAAAACTCAACGGTATGTGGCGGTTTATGCCTTATACAGCAACGTTGGCAATGGTTGCCGCGGCAGCGATGGCTGGTGTTCCCCTATTAAATGGTTTCTTGTCTAAAGAAATGTTTTTTGCTGAGACGCTACATCAACAGTTACTCGGATCTATGTCTTGGCTTATTCCTGTATTTGCCACTATTGCAGGCGCTTTAGCAGTGGCTTATTCAGCTCGTTTTATTCATGATGTATTCTTTAATGGCGATCCTATCGGTTTACCAAAACAGCCAAGTGAGCCGCCGCGCTATATGCGAGTGCCAATTGAAATTCTCGTTGCGTTATGTTTACTCGTGGGGATCTTTCCGAGCTTTATTATTGACGATATCTTAACAGCAGCATCATTTGCTGTGCTTGGTGGATACGTACCAGAATTTGAAGTGGCTCTATGGCACGGCTTTAATCTACCACTATTGATGAGTGCGATAGCAGTAGGTGGCGGACTACTACTCTATACACAGCGACGTTATCTGTTTCAATTTCAAGCTTCACTGCCGTCTTTGAGCGCCAAAAAAGGCTTCGACGACTCAATTTATGCTATGACAAAGTGGTGTCAGCGTAAAATAAACGATATAGAAAATGGCTCTTTGCAACGCTATTTAATGTTGATCTTTCTGGTGGTATTACTTTTTGCAGGTGGGCCATTATTTGAAATGAGTCAGGTAGGCGGGCAAAAACAACTCACTCCCATTGATGTTCATAATGCAATGGGAGCAGCGTTATTAATGGTTGGAGCAATTAGTACTGTGATTTGGTATCGCAAACGAGTGGTATCATTACTGATGATCTCAGTTGTTGGTTTAATGGTGTCTGTCGCGTTTACTCGATTCTCAGCACCTGATCTAGCGTTGACTCAATTAACTGTTGAAGTAGTTACCATCGTTTTACTTATGCTGGCATTATTTTTCTTACCTCAGCATACGCCAAGAGAGTCTAGCTCAATGCGTGTGGTGCGCGATGTAGGGATATCAGTAACTTTGGGCGTTGTCGTTGCTAGTATTTGCTATGCGTTAATCACACGTCCACTTGAATCTATATCTGACTTTTTCATAGCAAATGCTAAAACAGGTGGTGGTGGTACTAACGTTGTTAATGTTATTTTGGTAGATTTTCGTGGTTTTGATACGTTAGGTGAAATTTGTGTACTGGGTATTGCAGCATTAGGTATTTACAAATTGTTAATCAACTTACCTTTATTTATTCCTGCTAAAGATAGTGAAGGGCGACCGTGGGCGAAAGAACGCTATCCTATTTTATTAGCCAGTATTTCCCAGTCATTACTGCCTTTGGCACTAATGGTATCGTTTTATATTTTCTTGAGAGGGCATAACCTCCCTGGTGGTGGCTTTATCGCTGGTTTAGTGACCGCAATTGCTTTTATTTTGCAGTATATTGCGCACGGTTCAAATTGGATTTCTGAGCGCTTAACCATTAATTACCGTAAGATTATTGCCTCGGGGATTGCTATTGCGTTATTTACAGGGGTTGGTAGCTGGTTTTTTGGAAAGACTTTTATGACAACTTGGTATGATTACTTTGATATTCCTTTTATTGGCGAAATTGAACTCGCTAGTGCCTTGGTATTTGATTTAGGTGTTTATATTACGGTAGTTGGTGCGACATTAATGATTTTGGCAAGCCTGGGTCAATTAACGACTAATGCGTCTAAAAAAGAGGTGAAAAATTAATGGAATTACTTTACGCATCCTGCGTTGGGCTTTTGGTGACTTGTGGCGTTTTTTTAATCTTACGTTCTAGAACCTTTACCGTTGTATTAGGGTTAACCATGCTTTCTTATGCAGTTAATTTATTCCTGTTCTCTTCGGGGCGCCTTAGCCTGAATAAGGCCGCAGTACTTGGATACAGTTCAGAATATGCTGATCCACTACCGCAAGCTTTAGTGTTAACTGCGATTGTTATCGGTTTTGCGATGACTGCTTTTGTGGTTATTTTAGCAATAAGAGGACAAACCGATTTAGGAAGTGACCATGTCGATGGTCACACTCCCAATAAAAAAAGCACCCAAAATAAAAAGGTTAAAGTATGATCCAGAATTTGACCTTTTTACCCATTTTATTACCAATGTTAGCAGGTGTGTTTTTATTAATGCCTCCCTTTGGGACTAATAAAAAAAGTAGAAGATTTGCTTCTGTTTTACTAAGTGCAGTCACCTTTTTAGCTTCATTGGCTTTATTACTGAAAGTTCAAGCGGATGGTATTCAAGTTTATGCCATCGGTGATTGGAGTGCGCCTTTTGGTATCGTTTTAGTTGCTGATCCATTATCTACCTTGTTAGTTTGTTTAACCGCATTACTAGGTTTTGTTTGTGCATTATATGCAAGCGCTGGAGATGATGAAAAAGGCAGTTTCTTTTATCCACTTCTACACTTTTTAATCTTAGGGGTAAACGGTGCATTTTTAACAGGTGATGCTTTTAATCTATTTGTGTTTTTCGAAGTGTTGCTCATTGCCTCTTATTCATTATTAATGCACGGCGGAGATAAAAGAAATACCCGCGCGGCCTTACATTATGTGATTTTGAATCTTGTAGGATCAGCAGTGTTTTTGATTGCTCTGGCAATTTTATATGGTGTATTAGGCACACTGAATATGGCTGATATGGCTCAGAAAGTAGCGCTTTTACAAGGTGATGATATTTATCTAGCTAAAATAGGTGGGTTATTATTACTTGTCGTGTTTGCACTAAAAGGCGCCTTGTTACCGCTACATTTATGGTTACCCAATACTTACGCTACGGCGATGCCTGTTGTGGCTGCACTCTTTGCGATAATGACAAAAGTCGGCGTGTATTCGATGATGCGTGTATATACACTTATCTTTGGCGAAGAAGCGGGTGAATTGACTCATATGGCGCAAAGTTGGTTGTGGTGGTTAGCACTTGCCACTATTGCTATGGGTGCCGTTGGGGTTTTAGCGAGTAAAGATTTAAGAAAGTTGGTTGCAAATTTAGTTATTGTGTCAGTTGGAACCCTAGTTGCCCTAGTTGCCGTGCAAACCATTGAGGCTAGTTCAGCGGCTATTTATTACTTAGTTCATTCAACATTGGTCACTGCCGCACTATTTCTTTTAGCTGATTTAATTGGCCGTCAACGTGGGGAAACTTCTGACCGTATTACTGCAGGTCCTCCCGTCTCTCAGCCAAGGTTACTTGGTGTTTGTTTTTTGATAGCAGGTATCGCCGTGATAGGTATGCCACCTTTATCTGGCTTTATTGGTAAAGTGTGGCTACTCAAAGCAACATTAAATCTTGAATATACCATGGTGTTTTGGCCACTCTATTTACTCGCAAGTCTCGCGATATTACTTGGTGTATCTAAAGCCGGTAGTACTGTATTTTGGAATCATAAAACTAAGGTGTCAGAAACTCTAGAGCAAAAACGTGTTCATCCTTCACAACTAGTGGCGCTAATTATTCTCATTTCTGGTGCGCCGTTGATGGCTATTTTTGCAGGACCATTAAGTGAGTATGCAATTGGTGCGGCTACCCAATTACATGATTTTAATAATATTAAAGTTATTCTTTCAGGAGGCCAATAATGCGCTTAGAAACGCGATTCAAATGGTTACCCGCTCCTTTATTGAGCCTTTTATTATTTATTGTATGGTTATTATTAAATAACAGCATATCAGTTGGGCATCTGGTCTTAGCTACTATTTTAGCCACAGTGATTCCATTAGTAACTAGTCCATTTAGAATTAAGCAGCCATTAGTTATAAAGCCCGGTTTAGCGTTCCGTCATTTAATGCTGGTTTTATATGA
The DNA here is from genome assembly GCA_034111385.1 of Colwellia sp. Lineage (GTDB taxonomy): Bacteria > Pseudomonadota > Gammaproteobacteria > Enterobacterales > Alteromonadaceae > Colwellia. The sequence goes on from JAWUXK010000112.1 coordinate 11,784, forward strand.
CATAGTCACCGCGAATGTTCAGGTTGCTATTTTGATCCTAGGCCCGACTAAAAATTTAACCCCTGGATTTGTTAAGGTACCACTAGACTTAAAGTACAGTATGCCAATTACTATTTTAGCGAGTACGGTTTCATTAACACCGGGAACAGTTAGTGCTGAAGTGTATCCTGGGAGCGAGAGTTTCATCGAAGGTGACAATTCTGAGCAACGATTTTTACTGATACACGTTTTAGATCTTAAAGACGAACAGGCTTTAATAAACACTATTAAACAACGTTATGAAGCACCTCTTAAGGAGATATTTGCATGCTAGATACTGTAATTTTGATTGTGTTTACTATGATAGGTGTATCGTTATTGTTAAATGTGTGGCGCTTATTAATAGGACCTTCTTTACCCGATAGAATACTGGCGCTCGATACGATGTATATTAATAGCATTGCATTGATCATATTGTACGGTATGAGCATGGGTACGACATTGTATTTTGAAGCGGCACTGTTAATCGCTATGTTAGGTTTTGTAAGCACTGTAGCAGTATGTAAATATTTGCTACGCGGCGATATTATCGAATAGAAAGTAGAATAAGGGTTAAGTTATGACTGAATGGATTATTTCAATATTATTATTAATTGGCGGTTCTTTTGTACTTGTTGGCTCAATTGGTTTAGTGAAAATGCCTGATTTTTTTATGCGCCTTCATGGTCCAACTAAAGCGACAACACTTGGAATGGCATCGTTGTTAACTGCCGCAATGGTCTTTTTTAGTACAACACAAGCAGGGGTGAGTGTAAAAGAAATACTCATTTCACTATTCCTCATATTAACGGCACCAATCAGTGGGTATATTATGATCAAATCGGCCATTCATCATAAGCTTGAAAGTATAGAGCGGACTAAAGGCAAAGATAATATCGAAGGTGACTTCTAATCCTTCACCGATTCTGTTCTATTGCTTCAGGGGCTCTAGTCTAGTTAGTGATTAACTAACCCGTTAAAAATCTAATTAATTTACTCTAAAAACCTATCACAAAATGGTGCCTTTTTTCTGGTAATAGCCAGGTGAAATAAGCGCCATTTTTCGTTACAATGGCGGTCATTTTTTAGCGGCCAGTATTAAATATGCTTTATAAGTATCAAGATCTTATTCATTTGTTTAATGACACTTTTTTTGAAGGGTATAATACTCGCTTAATTAAGGGTGGTAATGAACCCCTTTACTTACCTGCTAATAGTTTACCGCAAAGTGGTTCTCCTGATACTACTGCTTTAAATGATAAAGTTTGCTCATACCACCAAATAATATTTGCCAGAGGGTATTATGCGAGCGCTTTTCATGAAATATCCCATTGGTGTCAAGCCGGTGAAGCAAGGCGGTTATTAGAAGATTTTGGTTATTGGTATCAACCTGATGGTCGAAATGAGTTAGAGCAGAAAAAGTTTGAGCAGGTTGAAGTCATTCCACAAGCAATAGAGTGGGCGTTTAATGCTGCCGCACAAAGACAATTTCATGTGTCGTCCGACAATTTAAATGGGTTTCAAGCGGATACTAACAGTTTTCAAAAGAAAGTATTTCAACAAGTTAAGGTATTTTTAGATAAAGGTTTTCCAGAAAGAGCCAATCAGTTTATTGAAGTTTTAGCTCAATTTTATAATACGCCATTGCCATTAACGATTGAACATTTTTCCAAAATTAAAGAAGAAAATGAATGTTTAAATTAGGTTTAATTATTAACCCTGTTGCTGGCGTTGGCGGTAGTGTTGCCTTAAAAGGCAGTGATGGTATGGCTGTGCAGGCTATCGCTTTAGGTGCAGAGCCAAAAGCGAATACTCGCGCTCAAACCGCATTAAAAGTATTACAACCCTATCAAGATGAAATCACCGTTTATACGGCGAATAATTTAATGGGAGAAAAAGCGGCTAAAGCCTTAGGCTTTTCAGTAACAGTCGTTTATAAAACTGACAGTGAAAATACACAGGCCGATGATACTGAACAGTCGGTTGCGGCCTTACTTGCTGAACAAGTTGATATTATTCTTTTTGCTGGTGGTGACGGTACGGCTCGTAACATTGCCAAAATAGTTATTGAACAAGCGGATCAAGAAAAGCAATCGCAAATACCGGTTTTAGGTATTCCCGCTGGATGTAAAATACATTCGGGCGTGTATGCTATCACGCCGATAGCAGCTGGACGTGTTGTTGAGTTAATGGTGACTAAGCAATTAGTCACCTTAACGACCGGTGATATTATGGATATTGACGAGTCTTTATTTCGTGAAGGTGTTGTGAAAGCAAAACGTTTTGGTGAAATGCAGATCCCGAGCGAATTGCGTTATGTACAAGCCGTGAAGTCAGGTGGTAAAGAATCGGATGATCTAGTGCTACATGATATCAGCGAAGATGTTATTGATAAAATGGCTGAGGAAGAGGATAGCTTGTTTATTATTGGCTCTGGCTCAACAACGGCTTTTTTAATGACAGAACTAAACCTAGAAAATACCTTGTTAGGTGTTGATTTAGTGCAAAATAATGACTTAATTGCTAGTGATGTTACCGAGGAAAAGTTGTGGGAACAGGTGATGAAAGCTGAGCAGGATAAGCAAAGTGTACATTTGGTCATTACTTTAATCGGTGGTCAAGGACACTTGTTTGGACGAGGTAACCAACAGTTAAGCCCTCGTATCATTAATCAAATTATTGCTCAAAAAGGTGGCAAAGAAAATATTACTATTATTGCTACTAAAACTAAATTAACCGAACTTGAACATAGACCCTTAATCAGTGATACCGGCGATGTGAAATTAGATCAAAAATTATCTGGATTTATGCCTGTTACTACAGGGTATAAAGATCAGGTTTTGTATCCGGTGGCAAGCCCCACTTAAACTATTAAAATTACCACGATATTATAAAATTAGGCGATAGATAATCACTCGCCATAATAAATAACAATTTAAAAAGAGACTTTCATGTTAAAAAATTTACACACAGTTGCAGATCTTTATCAGCATTTGGATAGCTTATTCGACCAAGACGTTGATAATGATACTTTGTTCGCTAGCGGTTATTTAAGGGGGCTGTTTTCATCAGCAGTCTCACCAACGTTAGGTGAGCAACAAAATATATCTGCAGAGCTGATTCAATCGGTTACTGATAAATTAGCCAAGGCCAAAACTGAGCTTAGCCCACAAGATAATGCCATAGTGCAAAATTATTGGTTGGCTTTACAACAAGCGATGTTGAATTAAAAAAGTAAAATAAAGGAAAGATATTTCAGGTGATACGGTCTTAATGGGTGTCACTTAAAATACAAAGAATTTATACAAGGATTAAGGCATGCTAACGAGCCAGTTAGAAATTATTAAACAAGGGCAAGATTATCTTAATAGCCTAATAAATGACAAAAATGACTCCGCTTACCGTGATGTATTCTCACCGTTATTTATTAGTTCTGCTGGGGCCCATATGCGCCA